>NZ_CP025583.1:1653611-1975833 GCF_002865605.1 Paracoccus jeotgali | reverse complement strand
GGTCATTGCCGAACCAGACCTCCTGCATCTTCATGTAGCTTTCGCGCATCGTGTCATCGAGGCCCGAGCGCACCAGCTGCAGCTCATCGGCGCCGCGCATATAGGCCTCCTTGAAGCCGTCGGACAGGCTCCACTTGACCTCCGAGGCGGCAGAGAGCCGCTCGATCTCGGCCACCAGCAGGCGGTTGCGGGCCTCCTCGTGGCGGCGCTCGAGCCGGCCGAGGCTGATCTGGGACAGGTTCTTGACCCATTCGAAATAGGACACGGTGACGCCGCCGGCATTGGCGAACATGTCCGGGATGACGACGATGCCGCGATCCTTCAGGATCTGGTCGCCTTCCGAGGTGGTCGGCCCGTTTGCCGCCTCGATCACCAGCCGGGCGCGGATGCGCGGGGCGTTTTCCTGGGTGATGACGCTTTCGACGGCGGCGGGGATCAGGATGTCGCAATCATCCTCCAGCCCTTCGAGGCCGGCCGGGCGGAAGCTGGCGCCGGGAAAATTCTCGACCCCGCCAGTCTCGCGGATATGGGTTTTCAGCGCCTCGACATCCAGCCCGTCGGGGTTGTGGACGGTGCCGTTATACTCGACCACGGTGACGATGGCGCAGCCGTCTTCCTCTTGCAGGAATTTGGCGACGTGATAGCCGACATTGCCCAGACCCTGCACGACCACGCGCTTGCCGGACAGATCGCCGCTGATGCCGGCGCGCTTCAGCGCCTCGGGGTGGCGGAAGAATTCGCGCAGCGCGTACTGGATGCCGCGGCCCGTCGCCTCGACCCGGCCCTGGATGCCGCCGATGGTCACTGGCTTGCCGGTGACGCAGGCCTTGGCGTTGATGTCGTCGGGATGCAGCCGTTTATAGGCGTCGGCCATCCACGCCATTTCGCGCTCGCCCGTGCCCATATCGGGCGCGGGCACGTTCTGCGAGGGCGAGATCAGCGACCGCCGCGACAGCTCATAGGTGAAGCGCCGGGTGATTCGTTCCAGTTCATCCTCGTTCCAGTCGCGCGGGTTGATCCGCAGCCCGCCTTTGGACCCACCAAAGGGCACCTCGACCAGCGCGCATTTATAGGTCATCAGCGCCGCCAGCGCCTCGACTTCGTCCTGATTGACCGCCATCGCATAGCGGATGCCGCCCTTGACCGGCTCCATATGTTCGGAATGGACCGAGCGGTAGCCGGTGAAGGTGTGGATCGCCCCGCGCAGCCGCACCCCGAACCGCACCGTATAGGTCGAGTTGCAGACCCGAATCTTTTCCTCGAGACCCGGCGGCAGATCCATCAACGATGCGGCATGGGTGAACATCCGATCGACCGAGTCGCGAAAAGAGGGTTGATTCATCGACATGATGCGTCCTTTTGCTGAGGCAGTCCTTCCCGCGAAGCTTCATTGCTGACAGCGGAAATGCAATGTTAATTATCCGTGTTAATTATCCTTGCCGGTCGTGCTTGCCCGGCGACCCTGCCTCGGCCTAAGCTGGGGCCACCTGTTTTTTCCGGGTCGGTTGTATGTTTAAAGAGTATCGGCCCGCTGTCACGGGCCGCAAGGTCGACAAGGTGTTGCGTGGTGCGCGCGACGTGTTTCTGCGCGACGGCTATCACGGCGCCAGCGTCGACGAAATCGCACGCGAGGCTGCCGTGTCCAAGGCGACGCTGTATAGCTATTTCCCTGACAAGGCGCAGCTGTTCGAGGCGGTGTTTCGCGAAATGATGGGCGGCGCCATCTGGGAGTTGGACCGGCTGATCACCGCCGATCTGCCCATCGACGAGGTGCTGCGCTTCACCGGCCATCTGATCGCCAGCCAATATCTGTCCGAGGCCGGGCACCGGGCCCTGCGTCTGGCCATCGCCGAGGCACCGCGCTTTCCGGTTCTGGGCGAGGCGTTCTACGAATCATCCTCGGTCAGGCTGCATCGGCTGTTCCAAAGCCAGTTCCGGATCTGGCAGCAGGAAGGGATGCTGCGCAACGATCTGGACGATCTGACGCTGGCGGCGGATTGCTTCATCCTGCTCTGCGCGGCGCGGTTGCGTGACAAGGTCCTGCTGGTCGGGCGGATGCATGTCGATGACGGGCTGATCCATCGCACGGTCGAAAACGCGGTGCAGGTGTTCCTGCGCGCCTATGGCACGCCCGACGCCATCGCGCTGCTGGACGCGCCGCCGCAAAAGGCGAGGGCTTAACACCGGCGGGGGGCTTGCAGTATAGCTGACGCAGCGCCCGTCAGGGTGCCCGAGCAGAATCAGAAAACCATCAGGGACAGACACCCCATGACGACGACGCTTCGACTGATCGCCCCGCTGGTCGCCATCGCAGCACTTTCCGGCTGCATGGCTGGCGCGCCGGTGCAGGAACCGGTGCAGCCCGCCGGGATCGAGCCGCTGCCCACCGCCGCCGATAGCGGGCTGACCGAGCGCAAGCCCGACCTGTGCAAGGCCAGCACCTATGCCAACAGGATCGGCCAGCCCGGCACCGTCATCCCGACGCTCGGCATCAGCCGGACCTATCGCGTGGTCGAGTATCGCGGGATCGAGCCGCAGGAATATGATCCGAACCGCATCGTCTTCCGGCTGGACAGCACCGGCGCGATCTCGGGCGTGGATTGCGGGTGATGCGGCGGGGTCTGGCGCTGGCGCTGCTGTCGCTGACCGCCTGTGTCGAGCCCGAGGCCGCGACCGGCCCGGGCGTGCCCCCGCCCTCGGATGCCTGCGGGGCCTCGGCCCTGCAAGCTCTGGTTGGCAAGCCGTTGGGGTCGCTGGATTTCCGGTCGCTGTCGCGGGTGCCGCGCCAGATCGGGCCGGACATGGCGGTGACCGACGATTACCGGCCCGACCGGCTGAACATCGAATATGACGCGGCCAACCGCGTGACCAAGGTTGCCTGCTATTAACCAGGCCGCGCCCGCTGCGCCAAGGTTGCGGCGCGAGCTTTTGCGATTGCCTGCGCGCGTGGCGGATGCCACCATCGGGCCATGACCGCGCCCGCCCGCCCCTTTGCCCCGCAGCCCGACCGGATCGCCTTCGACCGGGTCGAGCTGGGGCAGATCCTGTCCGTCTATGGCCGCATGGTCGCCGCCGGAGAGTGGCGCGATTACGCGATGGCGTTCCTGTCCGACGTCGCGATCTTCTCGATCTTTCGCCACGCGGCAGAGACGCCGATCTACCGGGTCGAGAAACGGCCGCGGCTGCGGAATGCGCAGGGGGCCTATGCGGTGATCGCCATGGACGGGCGCATCCTGCGGCGCGGTCACGATCTGGGGCAGGTGCTGCGGGTCTTCGACGGCAAGCTGCTGCGCGCGCTGAACCGCAACTAGCGGCGCACCGGGCCTGCGCCCAGATACTCGGCAAGGGCGGGCGGCGGGCTGTCCAGCAGCGCCGCCGTGGCCTGGGGCGGGCTGACCTGCCCGTCGATCACCGCGACGGTCTGCGCGGCAAAGGCGCGGGCATCCTGCGGGTCATGCGTCACCATCAGCACGGTCAGGCCGCTGCGATCGGCGATACCCATCAACAGGGACAGCATCTCATCCTTCAGCGCCGGGCCGAGGGCGGAAAACGCCTCGTCCAGCAGCAGGATCGGCTGTTCGCGCAGCGCGACGCGGGCCAGCGCCACGCGGCTTTGCTGCCCGCCCGACAGTTGCGCGGGCCGGCGGTCGGCCAGACCGTCCAGCCCGACCTGATGCAACGCCTGCGTCACCGCGCGCTTCTGGCCAGCATTCAGCCGCAGGTCCGGGCGCAGGCCCAGACCCACATTCTGACCGACGCTCAGATGCGGAAACAGGTTCTGGTCCTGAAACAGGATCGACACCGGCCGCGCGCCGGGCGCGAGCTGGGACAGATCGGCCCCGCGCCACAGGATGCGGCCCGCCGACAGCGGCACAAAGCCCGCGATCATGCCCAGCAGCGTCGATTTCCCGGACCCGGACGGCCCGATCACGGCGACCCGCGCGCCCGGCTCGATGCTGAAATCGGCGCGCAGGCGGAAGCCGCCCAGATCGCTTTCGGCCCGCTCAAGCTGCAGCATTCAGCCGTCCTCCTCTGTCGAAAGCCCAGAACAGGGCAAAGCTGATCGCCATCAGCAGCACCGAACAGGCGGCCGCATCGGCCATGCGATAGCTGTTCATCAACTGGTACAGCATCAGCGGCAGGGTCGGGCTGCGGCTGTCGGCGAACAGGGTGATGACCCCCAGATCGCCCATCGCCAGCGCCGCCGACAGCCCGCCGGCAAAGCCCAGGGGCCGCGACAGGCGCGGCAGGATCAGCAGCCGCAACCGCGCCGCGCCGGTCATGCCCAGCGAATCCGCCAACCGCCCGTAATCGTGCCGCAGGGCGCGGGCGGCCGGGATCAGGATGCGCAGCGCGAAGGGCAGGGCCATGACCGCGTTGATCGCCACCGTCACCGGCAGCGCGAGTTGCGTGGCCGAGGCTAAGCCGCGCAGCAGCAGGAACAGCCCCGTCCCCAGCACCAGCGGCGAGGCGACCAGCGGCAGCATCCCCGCCGCCTCGGTCCATCGCTGGCCAGCGGCCACCGACAGCGCCAGCATCAACGACACGGCAAGCGCCAGCACGGCCGAGATCAGCGCCATCACGATCGACCGGCCCGCAGCCTCCCACACCGAGGGCGGCAGCTCGGCTATGCGCGGCGCGCCGGCCAGCGTCACCGACAGAATCGGCACCAGCAGGAAGGCCGCAGCCAGCGCGATCACCGCCAGATCGGCGCCGCGCCGCCAGCCCGGTGGCGCCAGCGCCGGGGCCGCGCGGTCCAGACCCGCGCCAAAGCCCGCAGGCGCCGCCACCCCCGCCGCCAGCAGCAGCGCCAGCACGCACAAGCCCACCTGCACCAGCCCCAGCGTCGCCGCCCGGCCCATGTCGAAATCGAACCGGAACGCCTGATAGATCGCCAGTTCCACCGTCGTCGCCCGCGGCCCGCCGCCCAGGGCCAGCGCCACCGCAAAGCTGGTCAGGCAGACCAGGAACACCGCCAGCCAGGCGCCCGGCAGAACCTCGCGCAGCATCGGGCGTTCCAGATGGCGCGCAATGTCGGCGGGCGCGAAGTCGAGCGATTGCGCGAGGCGGAACCGCTCGGCCGGGATCGCCTGCCAGCCATGCAGGATCATCCGCACGCAAAGCGGCAGGTTGAAGAAGACATGCGCCAGAATGACGCCGTGCCAGCCATAGACCGATACCGGCCCGAAGCCCAAGGGCACCAGCAGCCCATTGACCAGCCCGCTGCGCCCGAAGACCGAGATCAGACCCGTCACCGCCACAATCACCGGCAGGATGAAGGGCGCGCCCAGCAGCGTGATCAGCAGCCGGCGCCCGACGAACCGCCGCCGCGCCAGCGCGCGCGCGACCGGGATCGCCAGCGCCGCCGACAGCGTGGCCGACAGCGCCGCCTGCCACAGCGTGAACCACACCGCGCGCCAGTCCCAACTGCCAAGCGCGGTCAGCCCGCCGGCATGGATCGCGACCGTGCCCAGTGTGCCGAGGATCAGCGCCAGCAGCCCGGCGGCGACGAATGCGCCGGGCGACCATCGGCGGCCGATCCCTAGCGGGCGAAGACCTGCAGCCATTCTTCAAGCGCCGGTTTGCGCAGGACCTCGGCCTGATCTTCGGGCAGGAAGATGGTCTTGTCCGGGCGCGGCAGGACGGCGAAGGCCTCTGGCAGTTCCTCGGCCGGCAGCTTGGCCGGATAGGACCAGTTCGCCTCGGCGATCATCGACTGGAAATCATGCGACAGGATATAGTCCATGAACGCCTGCGCCAGTTCCGGCTGATCGCTGTCCTTCAACTGCGCGGCCATCTCGACCATCAGGTAATGGCCCTCGGGGAAGATCGCGGCATGTTTGGTCGCGTCATCCTCGGCCGCGATGTGATAGGCGGGCGACGAGGTATAGCTGAGGACCATGTCCGCCTCGCCATCGGTGAACAGACCGTAGGCCTCGGACCAGCCGGGCGTGACCGTCAGTACCTTGGGCCGCAGCTTTTCCCACGCCTGCTTGCTGTCCTCGCCAAAGACCGACTTGACCCAGAGCAGCAGCCCCAGACCGGAGATCGCACTGCGCGGGTCCTGGATCACCAGCTTGAGGTCGTCGGGCGCGTCCAGCAGTTCCTGAAAGCTGTTGGGCGGGTTTTCCAGCCGGGTGTCGTCATAGACAAAGGCGAATTCCGACCAGTTGAAGGGCAGGAAGGTGTCGTCGGTCCATTCGACCGGCATGGTCAGCCCGGACACGTCCTGCCCATGCGGCGCGAACAGCCCCGAGGCGCGGGCGCGCATGGTGGTGTCGCTGTTCAGACCGATGACGACATCGGCCTCGGTCCGGTCGCCTTCCAGCAGGATGCGCGGCAGGACGTCGCCGGTGACAAAGCGCAAATCGCAGCCGCAGATCGCCTCGAACCCGGCCTCGATCTTGGGGCCGGGGCCCCATTCCGAGGCGAAATAGTCGGGCGCGTAGACGGTGAATTCGGGGCCGGCGGCAAGGGCCGGGGCGGTCGTGGCCAGCAGGGCCAGGACGGTGGTGCGCATCGCTTCCTCCTTCATTCTGTTACCGAAAAGAAGGTCAGCGATACCTTCCCTCCGCCGGTATTGACCGGATCAGGTTCGACGGGTCCGCATGATGCGTCTCAGCCAGATGGCTCCCCGAGGCGGGGACAGCATCGGTCATGGCGGGCGCGGGTGCAAGGGCGTTTCTGCACCGCGACCGGCTTGCCGCTTGCCGGTCCGGCGGATGCCCGCTAACCACGCCCGCAAAGGGGAGATCGAGATGAGCCTGAACAGCTTTGGCCATGTGTTCCGCGTCACCACCTGGGGCGAGAGCCACGGCCCGGCTTTGGGCGCGGTGGTCGATGGCTGCCCGCCGGGCGTTGCGCTGGACGAGGGCTGGATCCAGCCCTTCATGGACCGCCGCCGCCCCGGCAGTTCCAAGCATACGACGCAACGGCAAGAGGCCGACCGGGTGCGGATTCTTTCGGGTGTGTTCGAGGGGCAGACCACGGGCACGCCGATCATGCTGATCATCGAGAACACCGACCAACGCTCGCGCGATTATGGCGACATCGCCCGCGCCTTCCGCCCCGGCCACGCCGACATCGCCTATCACCAGAAATACGGGCTGCGCGATTATCGCGGCGGCGGGCGGTCGAGCGCGCGGGAAACCGCCGCGCGGGTCGCGGCCGGTGCGGTGGCGCAGGCGGTGCTGCGCGACCTGGTGCCGGGGCTGACGGTGCTGGGCTATATGGTCCAGATGGGCGCGCTGCATCTGAACCGCGATGCCTTCGATGCCGACGCGATCCGCGACAACCCGTTCTTTCTGCCCGACCCCAGCGCCGTGGCAGAGTGGGAGGCGTATCTGTCCGCCATCCGCAAGGCGCAGAACAGCGTCGGCGCGGCGGTCGAGGTGCTGATCCGCGGCTGCCCGCCCGGTCTGGGCGCGCCGGTCTATGGCAAGCTCGACACCGATCTGGCGGCCGCGATGATGTCGATCAACGCCGTCAAGGGCGTCGAAATCGGTGAGGGGATGGCGGCGGCCGCCCTGACCGGGGTCGAGAACGCCGATGAAATCCGCATGGGGCCGGACGGTCAGCCGGAATATCTATCGAACCATGCCGGCGGGATTCTGGGCGGCATCTCGACCGGGCAGGACATCACCGTGCGGTTCGCGGTCAAGCCGACCTCGTCGATCCTGACCCCACGGCGCACCATCGACGCGGCGGGGCAAGAGATCGAGCTGATCACCAAGGGCCGCCACGATCCCTGCGTCGGCATCCGCGCGGTGCCGGTGGCCGAGGCCATGGCCGCCTGCGTGGTGCTGGATCACCTGCTGCTGGACCGCGCGCAGACCGGCGGGGTGCGGGGGCGGATCGGGGGATAGGCCCGGCGCCGTCAGAAATCGAGTTGCGCGTAATGCGGGGCCGGGTGCAGGCCCGGCACCTGATCCGCCAGCACGCTGCGGAAGGCCGGGCGCGACTTGATCGTCGCATACCATTGCCGCACCAGATCCGAGCGGTCCCAGTCGATGTCCGAGATGTAATCGAGGCAGGAAAAATGCGCCGCCGCCGCGAAATCGGCGATGGTCAGCGTGCGCCCCGCCAGCCAGCGCCGTTCCTCGAGCAGGCGGTGCATATAGTCGATATGCGCCTTGATCGCCGCCAGCCCCGCCTTGACCATGCGCGAATCCGGGTAGCCGGTCTTTTGCACCTTTTTCCACACCCGCTCGTTCAGGACCGGGCGCGTCGCCTCGGCGTTGAACTTGTCGTCGAACCACGCGCAAAGCCGGCGCACCTCGTAGCGGCCAGCGGCATCGGCGGGCATCAGCGGCGGGGTGGGCACGGTCTCGTCCAGATATTCGCAGATCGCCTGGCTTTCGGCCAACAGCATCCCGTCATGGCGCAGCACCGGGATCTTGCCGGCGGGGTTGCGGCGGAACAGCTCTGGCCCCTGCTCCCAATAGCGTTCCTCGGCCAGTTCGACCTCGATCCGCTTTTCGGCCAGCACCAGCCGGACCTTGCGCGAAAAGGGCGACAGGGGCGTGTGATACAGGCGCGAAGGCTGCCCGGTCAGGCTGCGCGGCGCAACGGCGGAATGGGCGTAAAGATCGGTCATGCCAGCGGTGATACGCGATCCTGCGGGGGCGTTTCAACTGTCCGCGACAATCTGCCCGCGTATCCCGCCGGCAGCGGTCGCGCGCATTGCCCCCGGGGCGGCGGATCGTTATGTCAGGGGCGCAGACGAAAGGGGGGTGCGATGACGCACAAGGTCTTTATCGACGGCGAGGCCGGGACCACCGGGCTTCAGATCCGCGACCGGCTGGCCGGGCGCGACGATATCGAGCTGGTCCGGATCCCCCATGACCTGCGAAAGGATGCCGACGCCCGCCGCGACTGCTTTGCGCAGGCCGATATCGCGATCCTGTGCCTGCCCGACGATGCCGCCCGAGAGGCGGTCGCGCTGTCGGCCGATCTGCCGGTGCGGCTGATCGACGCCTCGACCGCGCATCGGGTGGATTCGGACTGGGTTTACGGCTTTGCCGAACTGGACCGCGACGCGCGGGCGCGCATCGCTTCGGCCCGGCGTGTGGCCAATCCGGGCTGCTATTCGACCGGCGCCATCGCGATGATCCGGCCGCTGGTGGCGGCGGGGCTGCTGGCCCATGACCGGCCGCTGGCGATCAACGCCGTGTCCGGCTATACCGGCGGCGGCAATGCGCTGATCGCGGAATACCAGGCCGGCACCGCGCCGCCGCATTTCCTGTATGCGATGGCCCAGCACCACAAGCACATCCCCGAGATCATGGCCCTGTCGGGCCTGTCGGTGCAACCGATCTTTGCGCCCTCGGTCGGGAACTTCGCGCAAGGCATGGCGGTGTCGCTGCCGCTGCATCTGGACAGCGCGCTGTCGCTGTCCTCGCTGCATGCGGCGCTGTCGCGGCATTACACCGGCGCCGAGTTCGTCCGCATCCGCGAGGCCGAAGAGGTCGGTGCCCGCATCGACCCGACCGCGCTGAACGGCACCAACATGCTGGAAATCTCGGTGCATGGCGACGACACCTCGGACTGCGCGGTGGTCGTCGCGGTGCTGGACAATCTGGGCAAGGGCGCCTCGGGCGCGGCGGTGCAGAACCTCAACATCATGCTGGGAATCGACGAGGGGGCCGGGCTGTGAGCGGCAAGAAGCCCGTCGTGCTGTGCATCCTCGACGGCTGGGGCATCTCGGATCGGCCCGAGCAGAGCGCGCCCGATTGCGCCCGGACCCCGACCTGGGACCGGCTGAACGCGGAATGTCCGCGCTCGACCCTGATCACCTATGGTCCCGATGTCGGGCTGCCGCGCGGGCAGATGGGCAATTCCGAGGTCGGCCACACCAATATCGGCGCGGGCCGGGTGGTGGCGATGGATCTGGGGCAGATCGACCTCGCGATTGAAGACGGCAGCTTCTACCAGAACACCGGGCTGGGCGAGTTCGTCGCCAAGCTGCAGCGCAGCGGCGGGACCGCGCATCTGATGGGCGTGGTCTCGGATGGTGGCGTTCACGGCCATATCCACCACGTCGTCGCCACCGCCCGCGCCGTAGCCGACAAGGGCGTGCCGGTGGTGATCCACGCCATCACCGACGGCCGCGACGTGCCGCCGAAATCGGCCATGGGCTTCATCACCGAATTGCAGGGCAGCCTGCCCGAAGGCGCGCGGATCGGCACCGTGATCGGGCGCTATTTCGCCATGGACCGCGACAATCGCTGGGACCGGGTGGCGCGCGCCTATCAGGCGATGATCGGCGGCAAGGGCCTGTCTGCCCCCGACGCGCCCCACGCGGTCGAGGCCGCCTATCAGCGCGGCGAAACCGACGAGTTCATCCAGCCGACCGTTCTGGGCGGCTTTGGCGGCGCGCAGGACGGCGACGGGTTCTTTTGCCTGAACTTTCGCGCCGACCGCGCACGCGAGATCCTGGCCGCCATCGGCCAGCCCGGCTTTTCGGATTTCGACGCCGGGCCGCGGCCGAAATGGGCGGCGCTGCTGGGGATGGTCGATTATTCGCAGCGGCACAATGAATACATGGCCGCCGCCTATCCCAAGCGCCAGATCGTCAACACGCTGGGCGAATGGGTCGGTCGCAAGGGGCTGCGCCAGTTCCGGCTGGCCGAGACCGAGAAATATCCGCATGTGACCTTTTTCCTCAATGGCGGGAAAGAGGCGCCGGAACCGGGCGAGGATCGCCACATGCCGGCCAGCCCCAAGGTCGCGACCTATGATCTGCAGCCCGAAATGGCCGCCGACGAGGTCGGCGACTGGTTCGTCAAGGCGATCCGCGAGGGCTATGACCTGATCGTGGTGAACTTCGCCAATCCCGACATGGTCGGCCATACCGGCAGCCTGCCCGCCGCGATCCGCGCCTGCGAGGCAGTGGACCGCAATCTGGGCCGCGCATTGCAGGCGCTGGACGAGGCCGGCGGCGCGGCGGTGATCGTCGCCGATCACGGCAATTGCGAGACCATGATCGACCCCCAGACCGGCGGCCCGCACACCGCCCACACCACCAATCCGGTGCCGGTGATCGTGACCGGCGGCGGCGCGATCAAGGGGCTGCGCGATGGCGGGCGGCTGGCCGATGTGGCGCCGACGGTGCTGGAACTGATGGGCCTCGACCTGCCGCCCGAGATGACCGGCCGCAGCCTGATCGAGCGCGCATGAGGCTGGCGCGTTCCCTGATCCTGTCCGGCGTTCTGGCACTTGCCGGCCTGCCCGCGACGCTGTCGGCGCAGGTGGCGGGCGAGGATGCGGCGCAGGCTGCACTCGATCTGCGGGCGGCGACCGACCGGCTGGAAGCGGCGCTCTCGCAAGAGGATCAGGTCACCGCGCTGACCGACATGATCCACGCCTATGAGACGGGGCTTGCCTCGCTGCGGGCCGGGCTGCGCCATGCCGGCATCCGCGAGCAGGAACTGCGCGCGACGTGGGAGGGCAGGCGGGCCGAGCTGGCCGGCATCATCGGCGTGATGATGACCATGCAGCAATCGCCCGAAACGCTGATGCTGCTGCATCCGGCCGGGCCCCGCGCCACCGCCCATTCCGGCATGATCCTGTCCAGCATCGCCCCCGGCCTGCGCGCCGAGGCGGACGCGCTGAAGCAGGGGCTGGACGAGATCGCCTCCCTGCGCGCCCAGCAGCAAGAGGCCGCCAATACCCTGGCCGAGGGGCTTGGCCGCGTGCAGGAAGCCCGCCGGCTGCTGGCCAGTGCCGTCACCGACCGCTCGACCATGCCCAAGCGCTTTGCCGAAAACCCCGAGGAATTGCAGGCGCTGCAGAAATCCGCAGCGACGCTGGATGCCTTTGCCGAGGGCATCGCCGGGATGGAATCCGATGTCGGCCCGCCGCTGGCGGATTTCGAAGGCGCGCAGGGGTCGCTGCCGCTGCCGGTGATGGGACAGGTGCTGCGCGGCTATCTGGAACCCGACGCGGCGGGGATCGAGCGGCCGGGGCTGGTGATCGCCACCGCCCCCGCCTCGCTGGTCACCACGCCATGGGCCGCGACCATCCGCTATCGCGGGCCGCTGCTCGATTACGGCAATGTGATGATCCTGGAACCGGCGCGGGATTACCTGCTGGTGCTGGCCGGTCTGGCGCAGGTCTTTGGCGAGGTGGGCGACGTGCTGGCGGCGGGCGAACCCGTGGGCCTGATGGGCGGAACCGAACCCCCGGCGCAGGAATTCGGCATCGGTTTCGTCGTCAACGCGGCCACCGGGCGCCATGCCGACCGCACCGAAACGCTGTATCTCGAACTGCGGAAGGGCAAGCAAACGCTGGACCCCGAGGAGTGGTTCGTGCTCAATCACATTGTCGGCGACCAGATGCAGGCGCAGGCGCAGGCAGACACACAGGCGGAGACGCAATGAAGAACTATCTGATCGCAGGCATCGGCGGAACGCTGGCCGGCCTGCTGCTGACCACGCAGCTTGCGGCGCCCCTGCTGGCGCAGGATTCGAGCAAGAACACCGCGCTTTACGAGCAACTCGACATGTTCGGAAATGTCTTCGAACAGGTCCGCAGCCAGTATGTCGAGGAAACCGACCCCAAGAAGCTGATCGAGGCCGCCATCAACGGCATGCTGCAATCGCTGGACCCGCATTCCTCGTTCCTGCCTGCCGAGGATTACGAGGACATGCGCACCCAGACCCGCGGCAGCTTCGGCGGGCTGGGGATCGAGGTCAGCCAGGAAGACGGGCTGGTCAAGGTCATCACGCCGATGGACGACACCCCCGCCGCCGAGGCGGGCGTCAAGGCCGGCGATTTCATCACCCATGTCAATGGTGAGCCGCTGATGGGGCTGTCGCTGGATCAGTCCGTCGATCTGATGCGCGGCGAGGTCGGCTCCGAAATCACCATCACCATCCTGCGCGAGGGCGAGCAGGAGCCGTTCGACCTGACCATGACCCGCGACACCATCAAGCTGACTGCCGTGAAGGGCCGGGTAGAGGGCCACGCCGTCATCCTGCGCATCGCCACCTTCAACGACGAGACCATGTCCTCGCTGGAAGCCGATCTGAAAAAGGCGGTGGACGAGCTGGGCGGCCTGGAAAACGTCACCGGCTTCGTGCTCGACCTGCGCAACAACCCCGGCGGGCTGCTGGATCAGGCGATCTATGTCTCGGACGCGTTCCTCGACCGGGGCGAGATCGTCTCGACCCGCGGACGTCTGCCCGAGGACAGCGAAAGCTGGGCCGCGACGCCCGGCGATCTTGCCGGCGGCAAGCCCATCGTGGTGCTGATCAACCGCGGCTCGGCCTCGGCGTCGGAAATCGTCACCGGGGCGCTGCAGGATCACCGCCGCGCCATCGTCGTGGGCGAGAAATCCTTCGGCAAGGGCTCGGTCCAGACCGTGTTGCCGGTCACCGCCGACAGCGCCATGCGGCTGACCACGGCGCGGTATTACACGCCCTCGGGCCGGTCGATCCAGGCGCTGGGGATCAATCCCGACATCATCGTGGCCCAACCCCGTCCCAAGCCCGAAGAGGAAGAGGACGAGAACGCCCCGCGCACCAAGTCGCGCTTCACCAGTTCCGAGGCCGATCTGCGCGGCGCGCTGAACAATGACAGCTATTCGGAAGAGGAAAAGCGCCAGCTTGAACAGGAAGCGGCCGAGGTCGAGGCCACCGCCAAGCTGCGGGAAGAGGATTACCAGATGGCCTATGCCATCGACATCCTGAAAGGTCTGTCGGCGGTGGAATACCGCGCCGATGCCGTCCCCGAGGCCGCCAAACCCGCCGCCACCGAGGATTCGGGCATCGAATCCCAACCCGCGACCGACGCGCCGTCGGTCCCCGATGACGGCACGGCCGAGGACGACGCCGCCGAGGCCGGCGAGGCGGAAACGGACGCGGTGCAATGACCAAGGTGGATGCGGCGGGCGACACCGCGCCCGACCGGCTGGGGCCAAAGGGCTTGCCCTATCGGCCCTGCGCCGGCGTGGTCCTGGTCAATCCGCAAGGGCTGATCTTTGCCGGCCGCCGCATCGACACCACCGCCGAGGCCTGGCAGATGCCGCAGGGCGGGATCGATCCGGGCGAGACGCCACGGCAGGCCGCGATCCGCGAGTTGGGCGAGGAAACCGGGCTGCCGCCCGACGCCGTCCGGATCGAGGCAGAGACGCCGGACTGGATCTATTACGATCTGCCGGATGAGCTGCTCGGCAAGATCTGGCAGGGGAAATTCGGCGGCCAGCGCCAGAAATGGTTCCTGATGCGACTGACCGGGCGCGACGATCAGATCGACATCGCGACCCAACATCCCGAGTTCAGCCAATGGGCGTGGATGGGGCCGGACGAGCTGATCGCCTCGATCGTACCGTTCAAGCGCACGGTTTACGAACAGGTCTTTGCTGCGCTGCGCGACCGGCTGGCCTGACAGCGGCGCGGGAGCTTGCCACGCCGCCCGCTCGGCGTGGTTCAGCGGTCAGATGCAGGCGTCGGGATCATAGGCGTCAATGATCTCGACCGCTTCCTCGGCGGTTTCGACATAGCGCAGCAGATCCAGATCCTCGGGGCTGATGGTGCCGGCATCGGCCAGCGCGCGCCAGTTGATGACGCTGTCCCAGAACTCGCGCCCGAACAGCAGGAAGGGCACGCGCTTCATCCGCCCGGTCTGGATCAGGGTCAGCGTCTCGAACATCTCGTCCAGCGTCCCGAAGCCGCCGGGAAAGATCGTGATCGCCCGCGCGCGCAGCAGGAAATGCATCTTGCGAATGGCGAAATAGTGGAAGTTGAAGGACAGGTCCGGCGTGACATAGGGGTTCGGCGCCTGTTCATGCGGCAGCACGATCCCCAGCCCGATGGACTGGCCGCCGGCATCCATCGCGCCGCGGTTCCCGGCCTCCATCACGCCGGGGCCGCCGCCGGTGCAGATGACGAAGTTGCGGCCATAGCTGGCGCTGCTGCGCTCGGTCATCAGGCGGGCAAAGCGGTATGCCTCGTCGTAATAGCGCGACATCTCGGCCAGCGCCTCGGTCCGGGCCTCGGTCTTGTGGTCGGGGGCGGGGATGCGCGCGCCGCCGAACATGACCACGGTGGACTCGATCCCGCGTTCGTCCATCACCATCTGCGGCTTCAGCAGTTCCAGCTGCAGGCGCACCGGGCGCAGTTCTTCGCGCAGCAGGAAATCCATATCCGCAAAGGCCAGCCGATAGGCGGGCGCGCGGGTCTGCGGCGTGTCGGGCGTTTTCTGGGCCGAAATCGCATCCGCGCGGCTGGGGGGAAAGGGGTGGGCGCGGGGTTCGTCTTCCATCGGCGGACCTTTGTATTCCGGGGGCGCGCATTGCGCCGGACTCGCGCCACGCTTATAGCCCTTTGCAAGCCAGTTCCACCCTCAGCGACCCGACGAAGGAGCCATCATGTCCAACGCCGCCCTGGAAACCGCCATCGAAGCCGCATGGCAGGATCGCGACACCATCACCCCCGCCACCACCGGCGAGGCCCGCGACGCCATCGAGGATACGCTGGCCGCGCTGGACAGCGGCGAGCTGCGCGTTGCGGAAAAGCGCGGTGCCGACTGGCATGTGAACCAATGGGCGAAGAAGGCCGTGCTGCTGGGCTTCCGCCTGAAGGATATGGAGTTCCAGTCCGGCGGCCCGCAGGGCAGCGGCTGGTGGGACAAGGTCGACAGCAAGTTCGCAGGCTGGGATGACGAGGATTTCCGCAGCGCCGGGTTCCGCGCCGTGCCCAGCTGCATCGTTCGCAAATCCGCCTTTATCGGCAAGGGCGTGGTGCTGATGCCGTCCTTCGTGAACCTGGGCGCCTATGTGGACGAGGGCACGATGGTCGACACCTGGGCCACGGTCGGCTCTTGCGCGCAGATTGGCAAGAACGTGCATCTGTCGGGCGGCGTGGGCATCGGCGGCGTGCTGGAACCGATGCAGGCCGGCCCCACCATCATCGAGGACAACTGCTTCATCGGCGCGCGCTCTGAAGTGGTCGAGGGGGTGATCGTCCGCGAGGGCTCGGTGCTGGGCATGGGCGTCTTCATCGGCCAGTCGACCAAGATCCTCGACCGCGACACGGGCGAGGTGATGTATGGTGAGGTGCCCGCCGGGTCGGTCGTCGTCGCCGGGTCGATGCCGTCCAAGAACGGCGTGCACCTGTATTGCGCGGTGATCGTCAAGCGCGTGGACGAACGCACCCGGTCCAAGACCTCGATCAACGAATTGCTGCGCGACTAATCGCGCCGCAGAATGGTGATCAGCGTGTCGCCATAGCGGCGCTGGTCCAGAAGCTGGAACCCGGCGGGGGGCGTGGGGGGCAGGTTCTCCTCCCACAGCACCACCGCGTCGGGGGCCAGCCAGCCGCCGTCCAGCGCAGAACTCAGCGCCGCCTCGCCCCGCTGCTGGCCGTAAGGCGGGTCGAGGAAGATCAGGTCATAACCCGGCCCGCGATTGTCGCCCAGCTTCGTCGCATCGCGGCGCCAGACATCGGTCGCGCCCATGGCGCGGGCCTTTTCGATATTCGCCCGCAGCAGCGACCGCGCCGCCGCGCCGTCATCGACGAAGGCCACGCGCGCCGCGCCGCGCGACAGCGCCTCGAGCCCCAGCGCGCCGGTGCCGGCGAACAGGTCCAGCACGCGCAGCCCGTCGAGCCTGATCCCCAGGCTGTTCTGCAGCAGGTTGAACGCCGCCTCGCGCACCCGGTCCGAGGTCGGGCGCAGATGTGCGGCCGCATTGCCCTCTCCCACATCGGCCAGCTTCAGCCCGCGCAACGCGCCGCCGATAATCCTCACGCCAGCAGATCCTTGACCGGAACCGACGCATCGGCCACCCGCTCGGCGTCGGGGCTGCGCCCGGCCTCGATCAGGCGCTTGCCGACCATATAGGCGCGGGCGTCGTTCAGCGCGTCGACGGCGAGCAACTGCCCCTCGCGGAAATACCAGACAGAGCCGCCATGCGCGCCGTCGCCGGGCCGTGTCACGATCCGGTCATGGCCGTGACCAAGCCCCGCGATCTGCAGTTTCGCGTCATACTGATCGGACCAGAACCACGGCTTGGGCTGATAGTCGCGCCCGCCGCCCAGCATGTTCTCGGCCACCAGCTCGGCCATGTCGATGGCGTTGCCGACGCTTTCCAGCCGCATCCGCTGCCCCTGCCACGGAAACGAGGCGCAATCCCCCGCCGCCCAGATCGCAGGGTCCGAGGTCC
Organism: Paracoccus jeotgali; assembly: GCF_002865605.1. Taxonomy (NCBI): domain Bacteria; kingdom Pseudomonadati; phylum Pseudomonadota; class Alphaproteobacteria; order Rhodobacterales; family Paracoccaceae; genus Paracoccus; species Paracoccus jeotgali. Next base: position 1,958,669 of record NZ_CP025583.1, on the reverse strand, counting down.
GGCCATGGCTGTCGCAGGCGATGCCGTTTTCGATCCGCAGCCCCGCTTGCGCGGCAACTTCGGTCTCCGGGTCCACCCCGATCCCCAGAATCGCCAGATCCGCCGCCAGCAGGCGCCCATCGGCCAGCCGGACGCCCTCGACCCGCTGCGATCCCTCGATCCGGGTCAGCGCCGTCGATTCGCAGATCGTGACGCCGTGGCTTTCATGCAGCTTGCGGATCATCGCGGCGGTTTCCGGCGCGGCGACGCGGGCCAGGATGCGCGGCGCTGATTCGATCAGCGTCACCCGCAGCCCCAGCATCCGCGCCACCGCCGCCGCCTCGAGCCCGATATAACCGCCACCGATGACCACCAGATCGCGCCCGGCCTGCAGTTCCGGCCGCAGCCGGTCGATATCGGCGAGGTTGCGGATCGCGTGCAGCCCGGCCAGATCGCCGCCCATCCCCGGCGGCAGACGACGCGGCCGCGCCCCCAGCGTCAGCGCCAGCTGGTCATAAGGCACCGCCCCGGCGCTTGTCTGCACCTGCCGCGCCTGCCGGTCGATGCTGAACCCGGTCGTGTCGGTCAGCAGCCGGATGTCCTGTTCCGCCCACCATTCCGGCCCGCGCAGCGTCAGCCGGGCCAGCGGCATCTTGCCCAGCAGATAGGCTTTCGACAGCGGCGGGCGCTGATAGGGAGGGATCGGCTCGTCCCCGATGACGGTGATGCCGCCCTGATGGCCGAGGGCCCGCAGCTTTGCGGCCATCGACGCTGCCGCCTGACCGGCACCAAGGATCACGATCTGCATCTGTCCACCTGTGGCTTTTGGCCTGTCATCGCGCGCCCGCCGCCGCAGCGCAACCCCCGCCCGACGCGGCTCAATTTCGCATTGACATTGCGCCGGGTCGGGTTCAAAACGCGCGCCGATGGGGCCGTAGCTCAGTTGGTAGAGCGCGTCGTTCGCAATGACGAGGCCAGGGGTTCGATTCCCCTCGGCTCCACCAATCCTCCAACACAGCCAGCCAAAGACGCGCCCGATTATGCGCCCCGCGCCGCTCTCGGACGCTTGTCGCACCCGCGCGCCGCTGCTAGATAGAGGCCGTGTGCCGGATTAGCTCATCTGGTAGAGCGCGGGCTTTGTAACCCCGAGGCGACCCGTTCGAGTCGGGTATCCGGCACCATTTTCACCCCGTTCCGCGTCAGTTTTGCCAGATCTCGATCAGGGGCAGGTCGGTGAGCCCGGCGCCGATGGCTTGCATGGCCGCCAGCGACAACTGGCTGCCGGTGCCGGAACCCGACAGCGGCTTCAGATCGACATTGGCGCTTTTGCCGGTCTCGGTATTGGTCACGCGGCCCTTGCCGGCGATCTTGACCAGCGGCGATTTGACCCAGAACCCGCCCTCGGTCGCGTCCCCCAGCGAGGCCACGCTGCTGCCCAGCTTGCCGCCGCCTTGCGCGGGGGCGGCTGCGGCGGCTTTCTCGGCCGCGGTGGTGGTGTCCAGCGCCGCCACGCTTTGCCCCGGCGCCTGCAGCGCGTCGGCGCTGGCTGCCGCCGGGGTGGGCGCAGGGGCGGGGGCCGGACGCGGGGTGATGGGGGCTGTCGCCATGTCGCAGGCCGACAGGGCCAGGGTGGCAAGGGCAAGGGTCAGCGCGGCGGTCAGGCGGGTCATGCGTGTGTCCTTTGTTGCCGGGTCAGGCTAGCCGCTGAACCGGGGCGGCGCAATGACTGCGGCACTGTGCCAGTTGCTTGCGGGGCGGCTTCGGCCTATCTGATAGATATGGAACGCGCACCCTTGATCGACCCCTTCGCCCGCCCGATCACCTATCTTCGGATGTCGGTGACCGACCGCTGCGATTTTCGCTGCACCTATTGCATGGCCGAGCACATGCAGTTCCTGCCCAAGCGCGATCTGCTGACGCTCGAGGAACTCGACCGGCTGTCCTCGGTCTTCATCGGGCTGGGGGTGCGCAAGCTGCGGATCACCGGAGGCGAGCCTCTGGTCCGGCGCGACATCATGTCGTTCCTGCGGGCCGCCTCGCGGCATCTGGGCGACGGGCTGGACGAATTGACGCTGACCACCAATGGCAGCCAGCTGGCGCGCTTCGCGCCCGATCTGGCGGCGATGGGGGTGCGGCGGATCAATGTGTCGCTGGATACGCTGGACGCGCAGAAATTCGCCGCGATCACCCGCTGGGGCCGGCTTGAGCAGGTGATGCAGGGCATCAGCGCCGCCAAGGCGGCCGGGCTGCGGGTCAAGATCAACACCGTCGCGCTGAAGGGCTTCAACGAAGAGGAACTCTTCTCGCTGCTCGACTGGTGCGCGGCCGAGGGGCATGACCTGACCTTCATCGAGGTCATGCCGATGGGCGACATGTCCGAAACCGAGCGGCTGGGCCAGTATTGGCCGCTGTCGGACCTGCGCGCGCGGCTGGCCGAGCGCTTCAACCTGATCGACCTGGCCGAGCGCACGGGCGGGCCGGCGCGCTATGTGCGGCTGGCCGAGACCGGGCAGAAGATCGGCTTCATCACGCCGCTGACGCATAATTTCTGCGAAAGCTGCAACCGCGTACGCGTCACCTGCACGGGCGAGCTTTACATGTGCCTGGGCCAAGAGGACCGCGCCGATCTGCGCGCCCCGCTGCGCGCGTCCGAGGATGACACCCTGCTGCGCGAGGCGATCCGCGCCGCCATCGCCCGCAAGCCCAAGGGGCATGATTTCGACTATTCCCGGCAGTCGGTCGCCGGTCAGGTCAGCCGCCATATGAGCCATACCGGCGGCTGACGCGCCCCGTCGGGGATTAGCCGGTTGTCGGCATCCGTGCCTCGACCATCCCCGCGAACCAGCTTGCGCCGAAGGGGATCGCCTCGTCGGTGAACTCGTATTTCGGGTGGTGCAGCATGGCGGTGTCGCCATTGCCCATCAGGATATAGGCGCCGGGGCGGGTGTTCAGCATATAGCTGAAATCCTCGCCGGTCATCATCGGCGCCAGCGTCAGATCAACATCGCCGGCGATGGCGCGCGCGACCTCGGCGGCATAGCCCACCTGCTCGGCATGGTTCACCGTCACCGGATAGCCGCGGCGGTAATCGACCGCTGCCGTGGCCCCGAAAGCGGCGGCGGTGTGGTTCGCCACGCGGGCCACCCCCTGTTCAAGAATGTCGCGCACGCCTTCGTCCAGACTGCGGGCGGTGCCGCGGATCTGGACCACCTCGGGGATGACGTTATGCGCGGTCGAATCGGTCTGGATGACGCAGCAGGACAGCACCGCGTTCTTCATCGGATCGACATTGCGCGACACCAGCGATTGCAGGCTGACGACGGTCTGCGCCGCGACCAGCAGCGTGTCGATGCAGTCATGCGGGCGCGCCGCATGGCCGCCGCGGCCGGTGACGGTGATCTCGAACTCGTCCGCGGCGGCCATGATCGGGCCTTCGCAGATGGCGAATTCGCCGGTCGGGATGCCGGGCATGTTGTGGATGGCGTAGAACTCCTGGATCTTCCAGCGCTCGGCCAGCCCGTCCTGCAGCATCGCCCGCGCGCCCGCGCCGCCCTCCTCGGCGGGCTGGAAGATGACGATGGCGGTGCCGTCGAAGTTCCGCGTCTCGGCCAGGTATTTCGCCGCCCCCAGCAGGATCGCGCTGTGCCCGTCATGGCCGCAGGCGTGCATCTTGCCCGGCACGGTCGAGGCGTGGGGCAGGCCGGTCATTTCTGTGATCGGCAGCGCGTCCATATCGGCGCGCAGCCCGATCACCCGACCCGCGCTGTCCTCGCGCCCGCGGATCACGCCCACGACGCCGCTTTTGCCGATGCCTTCGACCACCTCGTCGACGCCGAAGCTGCGCAGCAGCTCGGCCACGCGGGCCGAGGTCCGGGGCAGATCGTATTGCAGCTCGGGGTGGGCGTGGAAATCGTGCCGCCAGGCGATGATCTCGGGCAGCATGTCGGCAAAGCGGTTCTTGACGGGCATGGGTCTCTCCTTCGCGGGCAGGGTGGCGCGCGGGCGCGGGCGCTGCAAGTGGCAAGATCGCCGCCCCTTTCCTGACGATTTCGTGAGGCGCAAGCGGTGGTGACTTTACGTCGCCGCGCTGCGATAAGACGCTTCAAGAAAACATCCAAACGGGGGACATCATGTCGCGCATCGTCACCATTCTGTCCGCCCTTGCGCTGTTGGTGCTGGCGGCTTGCGGCGGCGGGCAGCGCGCCGTCGTCGTCACCGCCAGCGGGGGCGTGCCGGGCAGCATGGTGCCGCAACTGGGCGACAGCGCCCCCCATGCCTGGGTCGGCGGACACCCCTATCTGCTGCCGGTCCACGGCATCGACATCTCGCGCTGGCAGGGGCAGATCGACTGGGCGCGGGCGCGGACCTCGGGCATCAGCTTCGCCTTCCTGAAGGCCACCGAGGGCGCCGACCACGCCGACCCCGAATTCCGCCGCTATTGGCGCGAGGCCGGCAATGCTCGCATCCCGCGCGGCGCCTATCATTATTACTATTTCTGCCGCTCGGGCGCCGAGCAGGCGGCGTGGTTCATCCGCAACGTCCCGCGCGAGGCAGGCTCGCTGCCGCCGGTCCTCGACATCGAATGGACCCATTCGCGCACCTGCCCGCGCCGTCCGGGGTCCGAAGAGATCCTGCGCGAAGCGTCGATCTTCATGAGCATCCTCGAGCGTCACTATGGCCAGCGCCCGATCATCTACACCACCGTCGATTTCTACCGCGACACCGGCATCCGCCGCCTGAACGCCGAGTTCTGGCTGCGCTCGGTTGCCGGGCATCCGCAGACCGTCTATCCGGGCCAGAACTGGACCTTCTGGCAATATACCGGCACCGGCCGGGCGCCGGGCATCAACGGCAATGTCGACCTCAACGCTTTTGCTGGCAGTGTCAGCCAGTGGCGCGCATGGCTCTCACGTCGCCTGGTCCGCTAGGGCGGGCGCGCTTCCGCTGGCGTCAGCCGGCGGGCGGGCAGAACCTCGCCGCGCTGTGGGCCGAGATGCTGCTGCTGTATGGCGCGATCCCGGTGGCGCTGGCGCTGTTTCTGCCCAAGGGCTGGCTGTTTCCGGCGCTGTTCGTGCTGATGGGTGGCGGGCTGGTGCTGCTGTGGCGGACCGGCGGGTTCGAGTGGCGCGATCTGCTGCGCGGCTGGGGGCGCTTTGACTGGGGGCTGCTGGCGCTGTTCGGCGCGCTGACGCTGGGGATCGCGGTGCTGGTCATGGCGCAGACGCGGCCCGAGGCGCTGTTCGGCTTTGTCCGCCGCGATCCGCGCTTTCTGGTCGTGGTCTGGCTGCTCTACCCGCTTTTGTCCGCCTTGCCGCAAGAGCTGATCTTTCGGGTGCTGTTCTTTCACCGCTATGGCCAGCTGTTCCGCGGCCCGCGACAGGCGGTGCTGGTCAACGCGGCGTTCTTCAGCCTCGCCCATCTGATGTACTGGAACTGGATCGTGGCCGCGATGACCTTCGGCGGCGGGCTGGCCTTTGCCATCGGCTATCTGCGGCGCGGCCTGCCCTGGGCCTTCGCGATGCACGGCCTGGCCGGCAATTTGCTGTTCACGGCGGGGCTTGGGATCTATTTCTACTCCGGCAATGTCGTTCGCCCGTTCTGAGCCTGCGCTTGACTTCGCCCGTCCAAACAGGTTCATGCGAGCCTGACGAAAACGAGGTCCGACATGCACGCCTATCGCAGCCATAACTGCGCTGAACTCTCCGCCGCCAATGCCGGTGAAACCGTCCGCCTGTCGGGCTGGGTCCACCGGGTGCGCGATCACGGGGGCGTGCTGTTCGTCGATCTGCGCGATCATTACGGCATGACGCAGGTGCTGGCCGACAGCGACAGCCCGGCCTTTGCCGCGATGGAAAAGCTGCGCGCCGAAACCGTGATCCGCGTCGATGGGCGGGTCAAGCTGCGCGACCCGTCGCTGGTCAACCCCAAGCTGCCGACCGGCGAGATCGAGGTCTATGCGACCGATCTCGAGGTGCTCGGCCCGGCGGATGAGCTGCCGCTGCCGGTCTTCGGCGAGCAGGATTACCCCGAAGAGACGCGGCTCGCCTATCGCTTCCTCGACCTGCGCCGCGAGACGCTGCACAACAACATCATGCTGCGCTCCAAGGTCGTGCGCAGCCTGCGCAATCGCATGTGGGATCAGGGCTTTACTGAATTTCAGACCCCGATCATCACGGCCTCGTCGCCCGAGGGCGCGCGCGACTTTCTGGTGCCTTCCCGGCTGCATCCGGGCAAGTTCTACGCCCTGCCGCAGGCCCCCCAGCAGTTCAAGCAGCTGATCATGGTCGCGGGCTTCGACAAGTATTTCCAGATCGCGCCCTGCTTCCGCGACGAAGACCCCCGCGCCGACCGCTCGCCCACCGATTTCTATCAGCTCGATGTCGAGATGTCCTTTGTCGAGCAGGATGACGTCTTCGCCGCGATTCAGCCCGTCATTCGGGGCCTGTTCGAAGAGTTCGGCGGCGGCCGCCCGGTCAACGCCGACTGGCCGCGCATCCCCTATGCCGAGGCGCTGCGGAAATACGGCAGCGACAAGCCAGACCTGCGCAACCCCATCGAGATGCAGGATGTGAGCGAGCATTTCCGCGGCTCTGGCTTCGCCATCTTCGCCAACCTTCTGGAACAGGACGGCACCGAGATCCGCGCCATCCCCGCCCCCACCGGCGGCAGCCGCAAATTCGCCGACCGGATGAATGCCTATGCGCAGAAAGAGGGTCTGCCGGGGATGGGCTATATCTTCTGGCGCAAGGGCGATGACGGCACGACCGAGGCCGCCGGTCCCATCGCCAAGAATATCGGCCCGGAACGGACCGAGGCGATCCGTCAGCAGCTTGGCCTGGCCGAGGGCGACGCGGCGTTCTTCCTGGGCGGCAAGCCCGAGAGCTTTGAGGCGGTCGCCGGCCGGGCCCGCAACGAGATCGGGCGCGAGTTGGGGCTGATCGAGGAAAACCAGTTCAAATTCGCCTGGATCGTCGATTTCCCGATGTATGAGAAGGACGACGAGGGCAAGATCGACTTCTCGCACAACCCCTTCTCGATGCCGCAGGGCGGGATGGAGGCGCTGTCGGGCGATCCGCTGAAGGTGCTGGGCTATCAATACGATCTGGCCTGCAACGGCTATGAGCTGATTTCGGGCGCGATCCGCAACCACAAGCCCGAGATCATGTTCAAGGCGTTTGAACTGGCCGGCTATCCGGCGGCCGAGGTCGAAAAGCGCTTTGGCGGCATGGTCAAGGCGTTCCGCTATGGCGCACCCCCGCACGGCGGCTGCGCGGCCGGGATCGACCGCATCGTGATGCTGCTCGCCGACGAGCAGAACATCCGCGAGGTCATCATGTTCCCCATGAACCAGCGCGCCGAAGACCTGATGATGGGCGCCCCCAGCGAACCCAACAACGAGCAACTCCGCGAGTTGCGCCTGCGGGTGCTGCCCAAGGATTGATCGGCCTCAACCCCCGCGGGACGCAGTTCAACGGCCGCGGGCGTCTTAGGTTGACGCATGAGTTGCGCCTGCGGGTGGTCGTTAAGCACCGAGCTATCGCAGATGCCGCTGACGTGACGTCCCGCTGACGATGCCGCACCGGATTACCCTTTGCGAGTTGCACCTCCGCTCGCCACGCCGCCGCAAGACGCAATCCCATGGCGATGCGGCCCCAGCCGGGCGCCGCGCTGCCGTCACGCACACCCCGCCGCCAGCCTCGCATGGACCAAGCCGCTCAGGCGCTTCAGGTCCTGCCCGGTGGCGCGGCCGGCGTCCTGTTGCTGGCTCAGCGCCTCTGCCGCCTCGGCGAGGGGCAGGTCGTGCGAGGATCGCGCGATGCCGGTCAGGAAGCGGGCGACATAGTCGATGCTCGCCGGGTCGGCGTCGCCCGACAGGATCGCCGCGACATGGGCCAGATCATCCCGCAGGGCGGCGAGATCCGGGGTCACGGTGTCGTCGGGCAACAGCCTCGGCCCGCGGGGCAGGGCGTGCGGCGGCAGCGCCTGCAGCACCGCCTGCTGGAACGCGGCGAGGCTGTCGATGGGCTTTTCCAGAAACCCCAGCGCGCCCGCCGCCATGGCCTCGTCCCGCGTCGCAGGATCGCCCGAGATCGCCAGCGTCGCCGGCGCATTGCTGCCCATGCCCTTGACGCGGTGGATCAGCTCGGCCCCGCTGCCATCGGGCAGCCCCATATCGACGATCAGCACGCTGGGCCGATAGGTCTTCAGATGCCGCATGGCCGCCCGCAGGCTGTCCGCGCGGCGGATCCGGGCGCCCGACCGCAGGCAGAGCAGCCGCAGCGCCTCGGATGAAAAGCGCGAATCTTCAACGACCAGCACCGTCAGCCCAGAGAGCGGCCGCCCCGGAAGCTGCGTCTGCCATAGCGGCGCTGCGGCGCCGGTCGGGATCTGTTCGGTCTGCATTCTTGCATCCCCCTGTGGAATCACCTGATGCCCCACGCTAGGCGCAGAACCCCTAATGGGCCGTTAACACCGGGCGGTTTCCCTTGGCTTCACCCGCCGCGGGGCCTAGAACACCCGCGTCAGACCGCGCCCGGCGGTCCAAGACCAAGAGGTGATGTCGTGAATCTGACCGGCGGAGTCGTTCTCTATGTGGTGCTGTGGTTCCTGACCCTGTTCGTGATCCTGCCCATCGGTCAGGTCAGCCAGCAGGATGCGGGCGAGGTCGTCCCCGGCACACCGCCCGGCGCGCCGCATGCGCCGCGTCTGGGGCGCAAGATGCTGCTGGCGACGGCGATCTCGGCGGTGCTGTGGGGGATCTGCGCCTGGCTGATCCTGGGCGGCATCTTCACGCGCGAGCAGATCATGCAGCTCGATCAACTGATCCGCTGAGCAGGTGGAACAGATGCGTGAACCCCGCCGCCGCCAGCACCGGCACGGCGATATTGGCAATCGGGACGGTCAGCGCAAAGGCGATCATCACCCCCAGCAGGGTCACTGACAGCGGCCGCGCGCGACGCAGCGCGCTGGCCGCATCCTCGTCGAGGTGACGCCGCGCGGCCATCTGAAAGAACTCTCGCCCCAGCAGCCACCCATTCGCGCCATAAAACAGCGCCGGCGCGAAGGGGCCAAGGAAGGGCGTCAGCATCAGGCTGACCAGCCCGACCAGCAGGACCGCGCCCATCACCGGCAGGGCTTCGAGAAGCCCCTCCCAGAAGTCAGGGTCCTCGCCGCGACGCTGGGGATAGTGCAGCGCCTCGACCTCGTCCGCGACCTGTCCGGCGAAAAGGCCCGAGAAGGCGGCGGCGACCGGGGCCATCAGGAAGAACCCCATCACCGGAAACAGCATCAGGCTGCCCCAGCTGAGAAGGGGACCGATGACGACATCCCCCAGCAGCGGCAGATGGATGCTGCCGGAAAACAGCGCGCGGATGGCCCAGAAGATGCCCAGCTGCAGCGCCACGAAGAGGCCGATGGTCAGTGCGATCCCGGTCAGCACGATCGACAGCACCCGAGGGCGCAGCAGATCGGTCCAGGCCAGCAGCAGCGCGCGGGTGACGATCATTCGAGAACCGTGATCTTGCTGTCCATGTCCGGGCGCGGCCGGTCGGGCGGCGCGGTCGGTCCGCGCGAGCCGATATGGATCAGCCCGACGATCTTTTCGCCCTCGGTCAGCCCCAGATGCTTCGCGGCAAACTCGGGCTGCGCGGCGACCCCGGTCAGCCAGCTTGCCGCAAAGCCAGAGGCCAGCGCGGCATTGACCAGCCCCAGACAGACCGCGCCCGAGGAGAGGAACTGCTCCCACCGGGGCACCTTGTCGCTGTCGACGGGGCTCGACACCACCGCGACCACCACCGGCACCTGAAACGCAGCGCGATGTTTGGCGGCTTTCTCGCGGCTGTTTCCGGCGCTTAGCGAGGCTTCCTCGACCATGGGCGCAAGGCGGGCAAGGGCCTCGCCGCGGATCACCACAAAGCGCCAGGGCTCCAGCTTGCCGTGATCGGGGCTGCGGGCAGCCATCGTCAGCAGCTCGCGCAGTTGCACATCATCGGGGCCGGGGCCGGTCATCAGCACCGGCGGATAGGACCGCCGCGTGCGCAGAAACTCGACAGAATCTTGATGGGGATCGGGCATGACACTCTCCTGTTGAGGGGGATCTAAGCGCTGCCCCGCCGGTCGCCAAGGCTTGACGCGCCGCATTCGACCGGCGCTTGTGGCAGCATGTGGGATGATTTGCCAGGTCTTCGCCGTTTTGTGACCCCGGACGGGCGGATCGAGGTGCGCGTGACGCCCAAGGCGGCGCGAAACCGGCTGGTGGTGGACGAACATGGCGCGCTGCGCGCCTATGTCACCGCCGCGCCGGAACAGGGCAAGGCCACCCGCGCGGTGGCCGAGATGCTGGCCAAGGCGCTTGCGGTGCCAAAGACGCGCGTGGTGCTGGCCCGTGGTGCTGTCTCGCGCGACAAGAGCTTTCGGCTGCTGGAGTGACGGATCAGGTCGGGTCCAGCCGGTATCCCCCCTCGGGCAGGTTCAGCGCGGCGCGCAGCTCGGCCAGTTGCCGGGCGCTCAGCGTGATCTCGCTATAGCGGTCGCCGTCGGGTTCGTCCTGCCGCAGCACGACGCGGTCGTCAAAGGCGGTGATGGTGATGTCGCCCTGAAGAGGCGCCGACTCGGGCTCGTCGATCAGGGTGATGACGGTGGCGTCGAATTCGTGTTCGATCGTGAACATGGGGCCTCCTGCGGATTGCGGTCGGCTCAGGGTGACGCGAACGGGTTTGCCTCGCAAGGGGCGGATGTCTATTCTGCCGCCAGCCTCAGCCGACAGGAACATCATGCTGCATCGCTTTGCCCCGACGGGCCATCTTCGCCGCGCCGCCCTTGGCCTTCTTGCCGCGCTTGCCCTGACGGCCTGTGCGCCGGTCGTGGTCAGCGATGCGCCGCCGCTGCCGGGGCCGCCCGACGTCGGCCAGATCTCGGCACCGGCCGTCACGCCGCAATCCCCGCGCCAAGCGGCCAACAACTTCCTGACGGTGATCCGTCGGATGGAGCCGGTGATCGAGCGCGAATGCCTTGCCCGCCGCACCGACAACATCAATTGCGATTACCAGTTCGTCGTCGATGACCGGCTGGATATGGAGCCTAATGCCTTCCAGACCCTCGACCGCGCCGGGCGGCCGATCATCGGCTTTACCGTGTCGCTGATCGCGGCGGCGCAGAACGCCGATGAGCTGGCCTTTGTCGTCGGCCACGAGGCCAGCCACCACATCCTGAACCACCTGTCGCGCAAATCGACCTCGGCCACGGCGGGCGCGGTGATCCTGGGCGGGCTGGCGGCGGCGGCTGGGGCCGATCCGGGCACCATCGGCAGCATTCAGCGGGTCGGCGCCTCGGTCGGGTCGCGCGTCTATTCCAAGGAATGGGAGCTGCAGGCCGACTATATGGGCACGATCATCACGCTGGCCGCCGGCTACGATCCGGTGCGCGGGGCAGAGTTCTTCCGCCGCATGCCCGACCCCGGCGATCACATCCTTGGCTCGCACCCGTCGCGGGCGGCGCGGATGGCGCAGGTCCAGCGCGCGGTGGCCGATGTCCGCTCGGGCCGTGCCCGCTGATCGAACCGGCGGGTTCAAGTTCGGGGGAAAACGAATCTGTTTCCCGGTGTCTTTGTGCTGCGCCGGGAACAGGGCTGTTGCAGATCGGTCAGCATCTGACAAAGTACAGATGTTACAGCAATAAACATGTCCTAGTGCAGTGCAGAGCGGCTGCGACATGTTGCCCAGAACCCACAAAAATGTGAAATTACCTTACGTCACGGGCTGGAACTGGTGGGAAAGCTCATTGTAGGCAGGCATAACTCGGTTAACGTTTGGGTTGTATTCGCTGACGAGACAGGCGGGTCCCTTTTGTAGCTGTTCACCCGCGGGGTAATTGAATGATCGGCGTCGTAATCTGGAGCAGCGAAGAAACCCGTAAAGCGGTGATTTGGTGCGAGGATCAGGGGCCGCTCGCCTATCTGGGGGGCGGCGAGGGCGTGATCGCCGATTTGGACTGGCCGGTGCCGGGCGACCTGCTGCGGCTGGAATGTGAAACCGTCGGCAATCTGCGACACGCGACCTCGGTCAGCGTGATTGCCGCGCGGGCCTGTCCGCAGCTTCCCGCGGCACTTCTGGGTCAGACGAACCGCCCCGCCTCGCATCTGCGCATCGTCGCGCGTGGCGATGACAGCCGGGTCGAGGACCCCTTTCGCGCGGGCGAGGGCAAGCACGCGTCCAGCCTCGCCCCAGCCGCCTCGCGCTGAGCCGGCAAACTTCGTCTAAAGAAAATCCAGTCCCGCAAGGCCCGCCCGGCACACGCCGCGCGGGCCTGCGCGGTTCAGGCGCCGCGGGCCAGCGCCGCGACCCCGGTCCGCGCCTGATCGCTGAGGCCCAGCGGCCGCATCAGATCGGCAAAGGCGTCCAGCTTTTCCGGCGTGCCGGTAATCTCGAACACAAAGCTGCGCAGGGTCGAATCGACGACATTGGCGCGGAAGATCTCGGCGATCCGCAGCGCCTCGACGCGGTGGTCGCCGCTGCCCGAGACCTTGAACAGGCCCAGCTCACGCTCGACACTCGGCCCGTCGGTGGTCAGGTCGTGGACCTCGTGGACCGGCACGATGCGGCCAAGCTGGGCCTTGATTTGGACGATCACCGCCGGCGTGCCGCGGGTGACGATGGTGATGCGCGACTGGTGGCCGGCATGGTCGGTTTCGGCCACGGTCAGGCTGTCGATGTTGTAGCCGCGCCCGGCGAACAGCCCGATCACGCGCGCCAGCACGCCCGGCTCGTTCTCGACCAGCACGGCGAGGGTGTGACGTTCCTCGATCTCGACATTGGGGTCGCGCAGATCATAGGCCGAGTGGCTGGACGCGCCCTGCTTGATGTTCAGTGCCATGTTCTTGCCTTTCTCAGACCAGGGCCGCGCCGCCGGCAAAGGCCGCCGCATCGGGGGACAACAGCATCTCGTTATGCGGCTTGCCGGACGGGATCATCGGGAAGCAGTTCTCGTGACGCTCGACCAGCACATCCAGGATGAAGGCGCCGTCATAGTCGATCATCTCGCGGATCGCGTCGTCCAGTTCCGCCGGATCGCTGACCCGCCGGCCGCCGCAGCCAAAGGCCTCGGCCAGCTTGACGAAGTCGGGCAGGCTTTCCGACCAGCTCTGGCTATAGCGCTCGCCATGCAGCAATTGCTGCCATTGCCGCACCATGCCGAGGCGTTCATTGTTCAGGATGAACTGCTTGACCGGGGCGCGGAACTGCACCGCGGTCCCCATTTCCTGCATGTTCATCAGCCAGCTTGCATCGCCCGCGACGTTGATGACCAGCGCCTCGGGATGCGCGACCTGCACCCCGATCGAGGCCGGCAGGCCGTAGCCCATCGTCCCCAGCCCGCCCGAGGTCATCCAGCGATTCGGCCCCTCGAACTTGAGATATTGCGCGGCCCACATCTGATGCTGACCGACCTCGGTCGAGATATAGCGGTCATGGCCCTGGGTCAGCGCCTCGAGCCGCTCCATCGCGTATTGCGGCTTGATGAGCTGGTCCGAGTTCTTGTAGCCAAGGCAATTCACCGCCCGCCACGTCTCGATCTGCGCCCACCACGCACGCAGCGCCTCGGATCTGGTCTTGCGGCCACGCGATTGCCACAGCTCCAGCATGTCGCCCAGCACCTGACCGACATCGCCGACGATGGGAATATCGACGCGCACCACCTTGTTGATGCTGGATTTGTCGATGTCGATCTGCGCCTTGACCGAACCGGGGCTGAAATCCGCGACCCGGCCGGTGATGCGGTCGTCGAACCGCGCGCCGACCGCGATCATCAGGTCGCAGCCGTGCATGGCAAGGTTGGCCTCATAGGTGCCGTGCATCCCCAGCATCCCCAGCCAGTTGCCGCGGCTGGCCGGATAGGCGCCCAGCCCCATCAGCGTCGAGGTGATCGGAAAGCCGGTGGCATCGACCAACTCGCGCAGCGTCTCGCTGGCGGCGTCGCCCGAATTGATGACCCCGCCGCCGGTATAGAAGACCGGCCGCTCGGCCTGTTCCATCGCCTCGACAAGGCGCAGGATGGCGTCGGGATCGCCCTGCCGCTGCGGCTGATAGGGGCTTTTCGGCGCGTCCGCCGGGCCGACATAATCGGCCTCGGCGAATTGGACGTCCTTGGGGATGTCGATCAGCACCGGCCCCGGCCGTCCCGAGGTCGCGACGTGAAAGCCCTGATGGATGGTCTGCGCCAGCTTCGCGGTGTCCTTGACCAGCCAGTTATGCTTGGTGCAGGGCCGCGTGATGCCGACGGTGTCGGCCTCTTGAAACCCGTCAGTGCCGACGAGGAAGGTGGGCACCTGGCCCGACAGGACCACCAGCGGGATCGAATCGAGCAGCGCGTCGGTCAGCCCGGTGACCGCATTCGTGGCCCCCGGGCCCGAGGTGACCAGCACAACCCCCGGCTTTCCGGTCGAGCGGGCATAGCCTTCGGCCATATGGACCGCGCCCTGTTCGTGGCGCACCAGAATGTGGCGGATGTCGTTCTGCTGAAAAATCTCGTCATAGATGGGCAGCACAGCCCCGCCGGGATAGCCGAATACCGTATCGACGCCCTGATCGCGCAGCGCCTCGACCACCATTCTCGCACCCGTCATCTTTCGGGACATATCCGTCACCTCTTTTGTCAGCTCGCGGCAGCGCTGCGCCGGATTCGCACAGGCTTCGCCGCACCGCCGCAAATTATGGGCGTCGCGGGGCAGGGTCAATGGCCATTTTTCCTGAAATGACGTCAGGGGGCCAATCCGCGCAACTTTATTACGCTGCAGATGCGCGGCTGGCCGTCAGGGCAGGTCGATCAGCGCCACCTGTTCGACAATCGGCGCGACGGACAGCGGATGCGCCTCGTCCGAGTGGTCCTGCGGGTTGCCGATATCCTGCCAGACCCCGCCCTTGTAGATCTCGAGCGCGCTGAAGCGGGCCTTGTAATCCATCTTGCGGCTGCCCGGCACCCAATAGCCCAGATAGACATAGGGTAGCCCCGCCTCGCGGGCGAGGGCGATGTGGTCAAGGATGATATGCGTCCCGAGGCTGCGCGCGGTCAGGCGCGGATCGAAGAAACTGTAGACCAGCGACAGCCCGTCATCCAGCACATCGGTCAGGCAGACGGCGGCCAGATCCTCGTCGCTGTCACCCTCGGTCAGGTTGCGGCCGCGATATTCGATGATGCGGGTGCGGACCGGCGTTTCCTCGATCATGGCGGCGAATTCGAAGATATCCATATCGGCCATGCCGCCATCGGCGTGGCGGCCGTCCAGATAGCGGCGGAACAGATCGAACTGATCCTCGGTCGCCCAGGCGCTGGTCGCGACGCGGATCAGGTCGGCATTGCGCGCGGCGACCCGGCGCTGCGACCGGCGCGGCACGAAATCCGCGACCCGGATGCGCGCCGACATGCAGGCCACGCAGCTTTCGCAGCTGGGCCGGTACAGCACATTCTGCGAGCGGCGGAAGCCCTGCCGCGACAGCGCGTTGTTCAGCTCTTGCGCGTTGCCGGCATGCAGCGAGGTGAACAGCTTCCGCTCTGCCCGACCGTGCAGATAGGGGCAGGGTTGCGGCGCCGTGACATAGAATTGCGGCGCGTGATTTACCGTATGGCGCATGGCCGATCCCATCCGTCACCCCGCGCCCCTGGCACGCTTGTCGTGGCGCGAGTGCCTGCCGTCATGTCAATCCGAAACCGACGCTTCTGATGCGGAACGGTAGCAACAGACGGCGCCAAGGCCAAGCAAAGATATCGGCCCGTTTGCGTCAGATTGACCTGCCCGGCGGCATGGCGCACACCAAGCGACATGCAGCTTGCCTCCGCCATCACCCGCCTGCCTATCGCCTGCGACACATCGCGCGCGGCCGAGGCCGCTGCGCGTTTCGCGGGCCTCGATCCGCGCCTTGTCGATCTGCTGTCGGGGGCAGCCGGGTGCAGCCCCTATCTGTGGTCGCTGATGCAGCGCGAAGCTGATTGGCTGGCCCAGGCCGTGGCGGCTGCCGATGACCGCGTGGTCGCGCGCGAGACCGAGGGGCTGGAGGACTGCGACCCGGCCAGTCTGGGCGTCGCGCTGCGTCAGGCCAAAGGGCGGATCGCGCTGCTGGCGGGGCTGGCCGATCTTGGCGGGGCGTGGCGCCTCGAGCAGGTGACCGGCGCGCTGACCGCGTTCGCCGACCGGGCGACGGATCTGGCCATCCGCGCCCATCTGGCGGTCGAGGTGGCGCGCGGCAAGCTGCCCGACACCGATGCCGACGCCGGCGGGCTGTTTGTCATGGCGATGGGCAAGATGGGCGCGGCAGAGTTGAATTACAGCTCCGACATCGACCTGATCGTGCTGTTCGACGACCAAGCCTATGCGGTGGGTGACCGCCAGCAGGCCCGCGCCTCGCTGATCCGCGCCACCCGCCGCATGGCCGCGACGCTGTCGGACAACACCCAGCACGGCTATGTCTTCCGCACCGATCTGCGGCTGCGCCCCGACGCGGCGGTGACGCCGGTCTGCCTGTCGGCCAGCGCCGCGCTGTCCTATTACGAGGCCGAGGGCCGCACATGGGAGCGTGCGGCCTATATCAAGGCGCGGCCCTGCGCCGGCGATCTGGCGGCGGGACAGCGCTTTCTGGACGATCTGCGGCCCTTCGTCTGGCGGCGGCATCTGGATTTCGCGGCGATTCAGGACGCCCATGACATGCGCCTGCGGATTCGTGATCACAACGCGCTGGGCGGTTCGCTGACCCTGCCCGGCCACAACATGAAGCTGGGGCAGGGCGGCATCCGCGAGATCGAGTTCTTCACCCAGACCCGCCAGCTGATCGCCGGCGGTCGCGACCGCTCGCTGCGGCTGCGCGGGACGGTCCCGGCGCTTGCGGCGCTGAGCCAGCAGGGCTGGGTGCCCGCCGACATCGCGGCCGAACTGTCGGACCACTATCGCCAGCACCGCGAGATCGAACATCGGGTGCAGATGGTGAACGACGCCCAGACCCATGATCTGCCGCGCGATGAGGCCGGGCTGCAGAACATCGCCTGCATGATGGGCGAGCCCGACCTCACCACCTGGTCCGACCGCCTGCTGGCACGGCTGAAGCGGGTCGAGACGCTGACCGACGCCTTTTTCAGCCCCGGCGATGCTGCGCCCCTGCCCGAGATTTCCGAGCGCTCGCAGGAAATCATCGACCGCTGGGACAGCTATGCGGCGCTGCGCAGCACGCGCGCCCAGCAGATCTTCCGCCGCATCAAGCCGGACCTGTTGTCGCGGATGTCGCGCGCCGAATATGCCGAGGACGCGCTGCGCCGCTTCGACCTGTTTCTGCAGGGCCTGCCGGCCGGGGTGCAGATCTTCTCGCTGTTCGAGGCCAACCCGGTCCTCGTCGATCTGCTGGTCGATATCTGCGCCACCGCCCCGGGCCTCGCCGCCTATCTGGGCCGCCACCCCGAGGTTCTGGACGGCGTGCTGGGCGGGTCCTTCTTCGCGCCCTGGCCGGGGCCGCAGGCGCTGCAGGACGACCTGGCCCATCGCCTGGACCAGCAGATGAAGGCCCGCGACGGCGGCTATGAGCGCGCGCTGGACGAGGCGCGGCGCTGGGCGCATGAATGGCAGTTCCGCATCGGTGTCCACCACCTGCGCGGTCTCGCCGATGCGGCGCAGATCGGGCAGGAATACGCCGATATCGCGACCGCCTCGATCATCGCGCTGTTGCCGCTCGCCGCCGATCAGGTGGCCGTGCGCCACGGCCCGCCGCCGGGGCGTGGCGCCGTCGTGCTGGGGATGGGGTCGCTTGGGGTGCGGCAGTTGAACGCGGCTTCCGACCTCGATCTGCTGATCATCTATGACGCCGAAGGGGTCGACGAATCGCAGGGCCCGAAGCCGCTGGCGCCGCGGGCCTGGTATGCCCGCCTGACGCAGGCGCTGATCACCGCGCTGTCGGCGCAGACCGCCTCGGGTCGGCTGTTCGAGGTCGATATGCGGCTGCGGCCCTCGGGGCGGCAGGGGCCGGTCGCGACCTCGCTGCAGTCCTTCCGGAACTATCAACTGGGCGAGGCCTGGACATGGGAGCATCTGGCCCTGACCCGCGCCCGTCCCGTCGCCGCCTGCGGGGCCGAGGCCGCGGCGCTCTCGACCGAGATCGAGACGCTTCGCCTCGAAATCCTGCGCGAGCGCGGGCATGACGACCGGGTGCTGGCGGACCTTGCCGACATGCGACAGCGCATCTTCGCCGCCAAGCCGCCCGATGGCGCATGGGAAGCCAAGATCGGGCCCGGCCGGCTGCAGGATGTCGAGCTGTTCGCCCAATCCCTCGCGCTTCGCAGCGGCGATCCGGCGCGGACGGCGCTGGCGCAGTTGCGGGCGGGGGCGCGTCACGGTCTGATTGGCCGGATCGAGGGCGAGGATCTGGCCTCGGCGCAGCGCTTTCTGTGGCGGCTGCATGCGGCGGGGCGGTTGATCAGCGAACAGGCGCTGGACATGAGCCGGCTGGGGCGCGGCGGGCAGGAGTTCCTGCTGCGCGAGACGGGCTGCGACGATCTCGAGGAGATGGCCGAGCGGCTGGCGCAGGTGTCGCGGAACGCGCGAGAGGTGATCGAGGGCGCGCTCGGCCCGGCGCAGGACGGCGCGCAAGAGCGCGAGTGAACCTGCGCGTCCTCGGCGACGGGCCGCAGCGGCAGGACGGCTCCGCCTGCGGCCGCTTCGGTCACGCCGTGGCGCGGTTGGCGGGTTCGGCTTCCCATCCGGCGCCGTCCAACATCTCAGGCTGCGCCGGGTCAACCGGGCGTGCAGGCTCTGCCACGACCAGAACCGCAGCGCCGGGCTGAACGGGGACGGACCGCGCCATCTCGGCGCCGCCGATCTGGCCCAAGACCGGGACCTGGCTCAGGCCCTGCGGCAGCGGCGCGGGCGCGGCGTCAGCCTCTTCGCTTTCGTCGAAGACGCCATGCACGGTCTTGTCCCAGTAGAAGGGGTTGGTGACGACCTCGTAGATCGCCTTCCACCCGGCAAGGCACCCAAGCGGGAAATAGAAATGCATCAGCGGCACCCAGATCATCAGGTGGCGATGTTTCGGCCCGCGCACCGCCCACAGGCTGACCGCCATCGAGATCAGCTCTGACGCCACGAACAGCGTGAAGACCGCCGTCAGCGCCGCACCGCCGCCCAGCGATGACAGCGGCTCGCGCAGCGGATGCGGCAGGCCGAGAGCCAGCAGCCAAAAGCTCCACAGCACCGGGGCCAGCAGATATTGCGACATCGTGCCCAGAAACTGGATCTGGAAGGCCAGGAACCGCTTGGCGCCCAGCTCGCGCCACAGGGCCAGCGGGTTGCGCATATGGACGCCCCAGGTCATCGCATAGCCCTTGAGCCAGCGCGAGCGCTGCTTGACCCAGGGCAGGGCGCGGCAGTTGGCCTCTTCATCGGTGGTCGTCTCGATCA
The DNA here is from genome assembly GCF_002865605.1 of Paracoccus jeotgali. Taxonomy (NCBI): domain Bacteria; kingdom Pseudomonadati; phylum Pseudomonadota; class Alphaproteobacteria; order Rhodobacterales; family Paracoccaceae; genus Paracoccus; species Paracoccus jeotgali. The sequence goes on along the minus strand of NZ_CP025583.1, from coordinate 1,939,267 downwards.
GCTCGGTCTGCCAGCCGCGCCGGGTCAGGCGCACGCCCAGATCGGCGTCTTCGGTGACGTTCCAGGCGTCCCAGCCGCCCAGTTCCTCGAGCACGTTGCGGCGGAAGAACAGCGTCGTCCCGCCTAGGGGCACGACCAGACCCAGCCGCGCGATGCCGGGCAGGTTGGCGCGGAACCACGAGGCGTATTCGATGGTGAAGCAGCGCGCCAGCCAGTTGGTGCGCGGGTTGAAATAATCGAGCTGCCCCTGCAGGCAGACCACCTGCGGCGGGGCCACGGCAAAGCGGCGCGCGACCTTGTGCAGCTGATCGGGGTCGGGCCGGTCCTCGGCATCCCAGACCCCGACGATATCGCCGCGGCAGAAGTTCAGCGCGTAGTTCAGCGCCCGCGGCTTGGTCTGGACCGGGCCGGGCGGGACCACGACGACGCGGATCCAGTGCGGCAGGGTCACGCCATGCAGCGCGCCGCGGGTGATCGGGTCGGTGGCCTCGACCACCAGCAGAATGTCGGTCAGCTCGCGCGGGTAGTCCAGCCGGGCCAGCCGGCCGACCAGCTTGCCCGCGACATCGCTTTCGTGGAACAGCGGCACCATGACCGAGATCACCGGCAGCGCCGCGTCCATCGGCGGGGCGGCTTTCAGCCCGGCCGAGATCAGCGCGGTGTCTGCCGCCGCCTCGGTCCGCCCCCGCAGAACCGCCGCGAAGGCCATCAGCTTCAGCCCCGTCCCGGCCAGCAGCGTCAGCACCGCCCATCCGGCCAGCACCGCCAGCACCAGCGCCGGGGCAAGCCACAGCCCCACCACCAGCAGCGCTACCAGCCCCAGCGCCAGCCGCGTCATCAGCCCGGCGCGCTGCGTTCGACAGCTTTCCTCGGCCGGGACGCTGCTTTCGGCCTGCCGCGTCAGCGAGGTCATCCGCATCGAGATGATCGCCTGATGGATCGCGCTTTCGCTGGTCAGCAGCATCCGCACCGGCCCGAAACCGGCGGGCAGAAGGGCGGTCGTCCGGGCAAAGTCCTCGGGCCGCGAGGTGGCGATGAAACTGACGCCGCCGACGCGCCGCCAGGGCAGGATCGCGTGTTTCAGGCAGAACCCGGCCCCCAGCTCGTCCACCAGCCGCGAATCGGCGGGCATGGCGACGGGATCGACGGCAGAGCTGCGCCATTGCCGGGTCAGCGCGTGGGTCAGCGCGGCCTCGGTCACCCAGCCATTGGCCAGCAGGATCTGCCCCAGACGCACATTCTGGCGCCGCCGCATCACCGTGGCCTTCAGCAGGTCGCCGGGACTGACGGCCCCATCCTCGAGCAGGATCTGGCCCAGCGGGCGAAGGTCGCGGTCAGAGAGATCCGCAGGCGGGGCCTGGATGCGGATGCCCGGACGGATCGGAACCGGCGCGTTTGCGGCAGCGGGCTGGGCAGTCATGGCGAATCCCTGTTGGTTTCGCAATGACTGACACGGCAGGAGTTAAGGTTAGGTTAAACCCCGTCCCGCCGCTCGCGCATGGCGCTGGCGAAGCGCGCGAAGAGATAGTTCGAATCCTGCGGGCCGGGGCTGGCCTCGGGGTGATACTGGACCGAGAACACCGGCCGCCCCGTCACCGCGAGCCCGCAATTCGAGCCGTCGAACAGGCTGACATGGGTCTCGGCCACGCCCTCGGGCAGGGTCTGGGAATCGACCGCAAAGCCGTGATTCATCGAGGTAATCTCGACCTTGCCGGTCTTGGTTTCGCGGACAGGATGGTTGGCGCCGTGATGGCCGTGGCTCATCTTGACGGTCCGGGCACCTAGGGCCAGCGCCAGCATCTGATGTCCCAGACAGACGCCAAAGATCGGCATGTCGCGGTCCAGAAGGTCGCGGATCATCGGCACGGCATATTCGCCGGTGGCCTCGGGATCGCCGGGGCCGTTGGACAGGAACACGCCCTCGGGGTTATGCGCCAGGATATCCTCGGTCGTGGCGGTGGCGGGCAGCACGGTCACATCGGCGCCGATTGCAACCAGCGAACGCAGGATGTTGCGCTTGGCGCCATAGTCGATGGCGACCACCTTGAAGGGGTTCGGCTCGGTCAGCGGCGCGAATTCGCCCGGCCATTCCCACATGCCCTGCTGCCAACGATAGCTTTGCCGGGTCGAGACCTCGCGCGCCAGATCGAGGCCGACCAGCCCCTTCCACGCCCTGGCCCGCGCGATCAGCGCCGGGATGTCGAACTCGCCCGCGGGGTCATGCGCCAGCACCACATGCGGGCTGCCCTGCTGGCGAATCGCGCGGGTCAGGCGCCGCGTGTCGACGCCGCCCATGCCCAGCCGGCCCCGGCGCTGCATCCATTCCTGCAGCCGCGCGGTCGAGCGCCAGTTCGACGGCTCGGTCGGGTCCCATTTGACCACGATGCCACTGGCGACCGGATCGGCGGATTCGTCATCCTGCTCGGTCACGCCGGTATTGCCGATATGGGGGAAGGTGAAGGTGACGATCTGGCTGGCATAGGAGGGATCGGTCATGATCTCCTGATAGCCGGTCATCGCGGTGTTGAAGACCAGTTCGGCCACGACCTCGCCCGTGGCGCCAAAGCCGTGCCCCATGAAGATCGTGCCGTCCGCTAGGGCTAGGCAGGCGGTCGGTTTCGCGGCAGGCGCGGTCATGGCGGTGGCTCCTGATCTGATAATCGTAGCGAACCTAGTGAAGCGCCGCCCGCTGGTCAAGCAAGCGCGGACTTGATCGCGCGGCTTTCGCGGCATAGATGAGGCGGCCTGCCAGAGATTGGAAACCGACATGGATCTGAAGACCAAAATCCAGACCGCCACCAAGGACGCGATGCGCGCCCGCGACGCCGCGCGGCTGTCCACGCTGCGCCTGATTTCGGCCGCGATCAAGGACCGCGAGATCGCCGCGCGCAGCGGCGAGGGCGAGGTTGCCGGGCTGTCGGATGCCGACCTGCTGGCGATCCTGGCGCGGATGGTCAAGCAGCGTCAGGAATCCGCCAAGGCCTATGAAGAGGGCGGGCGGCTGGAACTGGCCGAGAAGGAACTGGCCGAGATCGAGGTGTTGGGCGAGTTTCTGCCCCGCCCGATGACGACCGAAGAAAGCGAGGCCGCCATCGACGCCGTCATCGCCGAGCTGGGCGCAAGCTCGGTCCGCGATATGGGCCGGGTCATGGCGGAACTGAAGACCCGCTATTCCGGTCAGATGGATTTCGGCGCGGTGGGGCAGTCGGTCAAGCAACGCCTGCTGTAACGCCAAGGCTGCCGCCGCATCGTCCATCGGAACGCCCCGCCGCGCGGGGCGTTTCTGTTTTTTGATGAACGGAGGAAGCCATGCCCGCAAAATCCAAGGCCCAGCAACGTGCCGCCGGTGCGGCCCTGTCCGCAAAACGCGGCGAGACAAAGGTCAGCGACCTGCAAGGCGCGTCCAAGGACATGTATGACAGCATGTCCGAGGATGAGCTGGAAGATTTCGCCTCGACGGATCTGGACGGGCTGCCCGAGCATGTCGAGGACGAATGACCGGGCGCTCTAGTCGCGCAGCCGCGCCAGTTCCCGGTTCAACTCGGTCTGCAGCGCGCTGCGCTCTTCCGGGGTCAGGAAGGCGCCGAGTTCGATCTCGCGGCCGGTCTTGTGGTCGCCGGTCAGGACAAGATAGCGTTCGACCGGGCCGGGGCGGATCTCGGCCCTGATCCAATAGGGGTTGGCCTGCCAGTGACGGTCGGGCTGGCCCGGATCGTGCCGGGTCAGGCCGATCCGGTCGCGCGTCAGGCGCAGCACCTCGAAGCTGGTGCCGCTGCGATAGCTGCGCTCAATGGCCCACCAGACCGCCGCGATGGCGGCCAGCATGAAGGGCAGCAGCGCCCACATCAGCACGCTTCCCAGCAGCGCGATCAGCGGCAGGCTGAGCAGCCCCGCCGTGATCCCGATGAACCAGACAAAGCCGGTGCGCGGCAGCGAGCGATGGGGCCGCGCGTGCAGCAGTCTTGTCCCGTCCTGATCCAGCCATTGATAAGGCACGTCGCTGCGTTCCCCTATGTCCGGACGAAAACGGCCCCGGATCGCTCCGGGGCCGTGGTTCAGTGCATGTCACCTAGTGGGCGTGCGAGCGGTCCCAATCCTCGCGCTTGGGAAGCTGCTCGAAGGTATGTTCGGGCGGCGGCGAGGGCAGGGTCCATTCCAGCGTGTCGGCGTATTCGTTCCAGTAGTTGTTCTGGGTCACGCGCTTGCCTGCGAAGAGCGTGTAGAACACGATGCCGATGAACAGCAGGAACGAGGCAAAGGACAGGTAGGCGCCGATCGACGAGACATTGTTCCAGAAGGCGAACGCCTCGGGATAGTCGATGTAACGGCGCGGCATGCCCTGACGGCCCAGGAAGTGCTGCGGGAAGAAGATCAGGTTCGACCCGATGAACATCATCCAGAAGTGGATCTTGGCCGGCAGTTCCGGGTACTGGCGTCCCGACATCTTGCCGATCCAGAAATAGACCCCGGCAAAGATCGCAAAGACCGCACCCAGCGACATCACATAGTGGAAATGCGCCACGATATAGTAGGTGTCATGATACACCCGGTCCAGCGGTGCCTGCGCGATCACCACGCCGGTCACGCCGCCGACGGTGAACAGGAACAGAAAGCCGAAGGCCCAAAGCATCGGCGCCTTGAACTCGATCGAGCCGCCCCACATCGTCGCGATCCAACTGAACACCTTGATGCCGGTGGGCACCGCGATGGTCATGGTCGCCAGCATGAAATAGGACTGCTGGGTCAGCGACATGCCGACAGTGTACATGTGGTGCGCCCAGACGACAAAGCCCAGAAGCCCGATCGCCACCATGGCCAGAACCATCGGCAGATAGCCGAAGATCGGCTTGCGCGCGAAGGTCGCAATGACATGGCTGATGATGCCGAAGCCGGGCAGGATGATGATGTAGACCTCGGGGTGACCGAAGAACCACAGGATGTGCTGATACAGGATCGGGTCGCCACCGCCTGCGGGGTTGAAGAAGTTGGTGCCGAAATTGCGGTCCATCAGCAGCATGGTGATCGCGCCGGCCAGCACGGGCAGCGACAGCAGGATCATCCAGGCGGTGATGAAGACCGACCAAGCGAACAGCGGCACCTTGAACAGCGTCATGCCGGGCGCGCGCATGTTCAGGAAGGTGGTGATGATGTTGATCGCGCCCAGGATCGACGAGGCGCCCGAGACGTGGACGGCGAAGATCGCCAGATCCATCGAATAGCCGGCCTCGGTCGTGGACAGCGGCGGATAGAGCACCCAGCCGACGCCAGAGCCGAGCTGGTCGCTTCCGCCCGGTGACAGCAGCGACGAGATGCCAAGCGCCACGCCGCAGACATACATCCAATAGGACAGGTTGTTCAGACGCGGAAAGGCCATGTCCGGCGCACCCAGATGCAGCGGCATGAAATAGTTGCCGAAGCCGCCGAACAGCGCGGGAATCACGACGAAGAACATCATCAGCACGCCGTGATAGGTGATCATCACGTTCCACAGATGCCCGTTCGGGGTGCATTCCTCGGCGCTGGGGAACAGCCGCGCGCCTTCAAGGCACATGTACTGCACGCCCGGATATTGCAGCTCCATCCGCATATAGACGGTGAAGCAGACCGAAATCAGGCCGACGAAGCCGGCCGTGAAAAGGTAAAGGATACCGATATCCTTGTGGTTGGTGGACATGAACCAGCGGGTGAAGAACCCCCGCTTGTCATGATGTCCGCCGGATTCGTGAACGGCTGCATCGGCCATTGCGCGATCTCCCTGGGTTGATCCTGAGGCAGCCGGCAGCGCCGGCAGATGGCCCTTACATTAGCGCCGTTGTCGGGATGCGGCAATGCGCCTCAGGGGGGAAAGTTGGCGGCGTGGCACGGTTTCCCCCGCAAAAAACAAACCCCCTGCGGCAGAAACCGCAGAGGGTGAGGCAGGGTGTTGCGACAACATGTCGCAGTCCGGCGATGGCAGGGTGTCGGGCGCGAATCTCTCGCCCCCGACCGCTGCGCGTCCGAGGCTTACTCGGCCGGCGGCGCCATCGGCTCGCCGTCGCTTTCCTCGGGCTGAGGCGGGGCGTCGGGCGAGACGGACAGCAGGTAGGCCACCAGATCGTCCTGGTTCTTGGTCAGCTTGAAGGTCATCTTCGACTTGGCCTTCGGGTCACCCGAATACTCGTCCAGATAGCCGGTCGGGTCGGTGACATAGGCCTTCAGCGAGTGGACGTCCCAGACCGCGTCGGGATAGGCCTCGGCCAGCTTCAGGATGCCGTCACCGTATTTGTAATCCTCGACCGCCGCGAAGTGCCGCCCGACGATCCCGTACAGGTTCGGCCCGGTCTTGCCGCCCTTGATGATGTCGGTGCCGTCGGCATCCTGAATCATGTGGCAGGCTTTGCATTTGTTGAATTCTTTTTCGCCTTTGGCGGCGTCCTGCGCGACCGCGGGCACGGCCAGGCTCAGCACGGTCAACGTGGCGATCAGGCTGGTTTTCATCGTGTCTTCCTTTCATGTCGTCGCAAAGCGACATCGCAATTCGCACTAGCAATGACCATCCGAGACGGTCATGACATCTGTCAAATCATGTCCGCGACGGGGCTCAGGCTGATGGAAAACGGATGCTTTGGCAATAAGTTCCGGATCAGTTTCTCGTGCTTTGACGTCGCAGCGGTCAATCGCCGAAGACCTTCGGAAAGCTCGCCTTTAGCGCGTTGTCCAGATCGGGCATGGTCACCGGCAGCCCCAGATCGACCAGGCTGGTGACGCCGTGGCCGCTGATCCCGCAAGGCACGATGCCGCCATAATGGGACAGATCGGGTTCGACATTGATGGCCAGCCCGTGAAAGCTGATCCAGCGACGCAGCTTGATGCCGATGGCTGCGATCTTGTCCTCGCGAATCGCGCCGTCGGGAAGGGGCGGCTTTTCAGGCCGGGCGACCCAGACGCCGACGCGGCCCTCGCGGATCTCGCCGCGCACGCCGAAGGCGGCAAGCGTCTCGATCACCCAGGCTTCCAGGGTCTGGACAAAGGCGCGGACATCGCGCCCGCGCCGGTTCAGGTCCAGCATCAGATAGACAACGCGCTGCCCCGGCCCGTGATAGGTGTATTGCCCGCCGCGTCCCGCGACATGGACCGGAAACCGCGCATCCAGCAGATCCGCCGCCCGCGCCGAGGTGCCGGCGGTGTAAAGCGGCGGGTGCTCGACCAGCCAGATCCGCTCGCAGGCGCGGCCGGCCAGCATCTCTGCCACATGCTGCTCCATCGTGGCGAGGGCCTGCGGATACGGCGTCAGACCGGGCTCGATCACCCAGTCGGGCAGGGTTGAGGCAAGGGCGCTATTCATGCCGCTCAGGTAAGCCCAGGCGCGGGAAAAGAAAAGCCTGCGCCGCTATTTGGCGCCCGCGACCATCATCTGACCGCTGGCCGCCGCCGTGCAGCCCTTGGTGGCAAGCCGGCCCCACACATCGTCCGACGCTGCCGCGCCGACATAGCTGGTCACCGCACGGCCATCCTTGATTCGCAGGAAAAAGGGCTGAAACCCCCCATAGGCGCCGAAGGAGTTCTTGCCATTGACTTCGCCGCACAGCACCCGGCCTTGCCCCTCGCTAAGGTCATAGGCGACCAGCTTGCGCAGCTGCGCCGCGCCGGGGTCCTTCATGTCGTCGATGATCGCGCTTTGGATCAGGGCGCGGTCGCGGTCGACAAAGGGGGCGGGGCGGGTGGTAACCGGGGTGTCATTGGCGACGCAGCCGGCCAGCAGGGCGCAGGCAAGGACCGGGGCGATCAAGGGGTGGCGCATGGGCGTTCCGTTCGGGTTGTGTCGGTTGACACTACCCAAACGTGTTACGCGACGTCCAGTGCAATCTGTGATTGTGGTCCCGCCTTGGCGGATCAGTCCGACCCGGCAGGGGTGTCGTCTGGTGCGGTCGAGAAGACTCGAACTTCCACTCCGGTTAAGGAACAGCGACCTCAACGCTGCGCGTCTACCAATTCCGCCACGACCGCATCGCGACAAGGCGTGCAGATAACGGCTTCGGCGCGGGATGAAAAGAGGGATTCTGCGCGATAAGCCGCAGAAAACGCGAAAGCGGACGCCGATGCACGCGGCTGTTGCAATCCTGCCCAAGCCGCGCCTAACCTGCCCTCAGCGGAAGACAAGAAACGAACATGCCACGACAGGGGGCCCGCTTGACGTCCAAGACCCATGACGGCGGTTTCGTCGTCTTCGATCACGTGCAGAAAAGCTATGACGGGCAGAGCCTCGTCGTGAAAGACCTGAACCTCTCCATCGGCAGGAGCGAGTTCCTGACCATGCTGGGGCCGTCCGGTTCGGGCAAGACCACGTGCCTGATGATGCTGGCGGGGTTCGAAACCGCCACGCATGGCCAGATCCTGCTGGACGGGCGCAACATCAACGACGTGCCGCCGCACAAGCGCGGCATCGGCATGGTGTTCCAGAACTACGCGCTGTTCCCGCATATGACGGTGGCCGAAAACCTCGCCTTCCCGCTGGAGGTGCGCGGCATGTCCCGCAGCGAGCGCGAGGAGCGGGTCCGCAAGGCGCTGGACATGGTCCAGATGGGCGCCTTTGGCAGCCGCCGTCCGGCGCAGCTTTCGGGCGGGCAGCAGCAGCGGATCGCGCTGGCGCGGGCGCTGGTCTTCGACCCCGAACTGGTGCTGATGGACGAACCGCTTGGCGCGTTGGACAAGCAGCTGCGCGAGCATATGCAGTTCGAAATCAAGGCGCTGCATGAAAGACTTGGGGTGACGGTGGTCTATGTGACCCATGACCAGGGCGAGGCACTGACCATGTCCGACCGGATCGCAGTCTTCAATGACGGCCGCATCCAGCAGCTTGCCGCCCCCGCCGATCTGTATGAGCGGCCGGAAAACAGCTTTGTCGCCGGCTTCATCGGCGAGAACAACGCCATGGACGGCATCATCGACAGCCTCGACGGCGACCGTGCGCTGGTGCGGCTGGCCGATGGGCGGATGATCGACGCGACCGCCGTCAACCTGCGCGAGGTCGGGCAGCCGACCACCGTCTCGATCCGCCCCGAACGCATCGAATTCAAGCCCGAACTGATGCCGCCCGATGCCCATACGCTGCCCGCCGTGGTCCGCGACGTCATCTATATGGGCGACATCCTGCGCGCCCGGCTGCGGGTCGCGGGGCAGGAAGATTTCGTGATGAAATACCGCAACACCCTGGGTCAGACACGGCTGAACCCCGGCGATCAGATCCGCGTCGGCTGGCATCCACAGGATGCCCGCGCGCTTGATCCGGTTCCCAGCGAACCGGCCTGACGACTGGCCATAGGGCCCAATGATAACGGCCAATGCGCCGATCCACCGCAACAGGAGATTTCGATGAAAAAGACCCTGATCCTGACTTCGGCGCTGTGCAGCATGGGGCTGACCGTGCAGGCGCAAGAGGTGAACCTTCTCAGCTGGGGCGGCGCCTATGGCCGGTCCCATGCCGAGGCCTATGCCAAGCCCTTCACCGCCGAAACCGGCATCCCGGTCAACATCGCCGATGCCGACAACCCGGCCACGCCGATCAAGGCGATGGTCGAGGCCGGCAACGTCACCGCCGATGTCGCCTCGGTCGAATATGCCGATGCGGTCCGCCTGTGTGACGAGGGCCTGCTGGAAACGCTGGACGCCGAGGCGCTGACCGCCGCCGATGACGGCACCGCGGCTGCCGACGACTATATCGAGGGCGGCGTGACCGACTGCTTTGTCGCCACCGACGTCTATTCGATGGTCCAGGTCTATGACGATTCGAAATTCGCCGACGCCAAGCCGACCGGCCCGGCCGATTTCTTCGATCTCGAGAAATTCCCCGGCAAGCGCACCATGCGCAAGGGCGCCAAGTTCAACCTCGAATTCGCGCTGATGGCCGACGGCGTGCCTGCGTCCGAGGTCTATGACACGCTGGCCACGCCGGAAGGCGTCGACCGGGCGTTCGACAAGCTCGACAGCATCAAGGGCGATGTCGTCTGGTGGGAAGCCGGCGCGCAGCCGCCGCAACTGCTGGCCGATGGCGAGGTCACCATGGCCTATGCCTTCAACGGCCGGATCTTCGATGCGGCGATGAAGGACAACAAGCCCTTCAAGATCGTCTGGGACGGTCAGATCTACGAGATGGAGGGCTGGGTGATCCCGCGCGGCGCGCCGCATATGGAAGAGGCGATCAAGTTCATCGCCTTCTCGACCGCGCCCAAGAACCAGGCCCGCGCGGCCGAGTTCATCAGCTATGGCCCGCCGCGCAAATCCGCTGCCGCCATCGTCGGCAATATCGAGGGCAGCGACCAGCCGATGGGCCCGCATCTGCCCACGACCGAGGCGAACATGACCAACGCGCTCGGCTCTGACCTCGATTTCTGGGTCGATCACGATTCGGAACTGAACGAGCGTTTCAACGCCTGGCTCGCCGGCTGACACCACTGGCCCGGCCGCGTCTTGGGCGCAGCCGGGCCGACACGGAACCGACCAAATGGCCTCACCCCTTGATCCCCATGCCGCCGTCGTGACCGAGGCGGGCGGCCTGCCGCCCGAAGCCCCGGCGCGTGACGCGCAGGCCGCGCGCGCCGCCGGGCTGACCACCGCCGACGGCAAGCCGCTGAAGCGGGCGCTGGCGCGGGCGTCGCGCCGGTCGCGGCGCCGCGCCTTTCTGCTGGTCCTGCCGCTGCTCGCGTTCATCGTCATCACTTTCGTCATCCCGATCGGGCAGATGCTGCACCGCTCGGTCCATAATGACGGGTTTTCGGCCAACATGCCGCAGATCGGCGCCTGGTTCGCCCAGACCGAGCCGGGCACCGCCCCGGACGAGGCCGCCTTTGCCGCGCTGGCCGAGGATCTGCGGCTGGCGGCCGAGGAACGCACCATCGGCATCGTCGGCACGCGGATCAATTACGAGATGTCGGGCACGCGCTCGCTGTTCACCTCGACCGGGCGCAAGGTCAGGAACGGGCTGGAGCCGCCCTATCGCGAGGCGCTGCTGGCGCTGGACAAGGGTTGGGGCGATCCGGCGCTGTGGACGGCGATGCGGACCTCGTCCACCGCCTATACCGACAGCTTCTATCTGGCCTCGCTGGACCGGACGCGCGACGATCAGGGCCGCATCACGCAGGTCAATGAGAACCACCGCGTCTATATCATGCTGTTCATGCGGACGCTGTGGCTGTCGGCGCTGGTGACCTTCACCACCTTCCTGCTGGGCTTTCCGGTGGCGCATCTGCTGGCCACCCTGCCGCTGCGGCGGTCGAACCTGCTGATGATCCTGGTGCTGCTGCCGTTCTGGACGTCGCTGCTGGTGCGAACGACAAGCTGGATGGTGCTGCTGCAGCAACAGGGCGTGGTCAACGACATGCTGATCTGGCTGGGGATCATCAGCGCCGATGGGCGGCTGAAGATGATGTACAACCAGACCGGCACGATCATCGCCATGACCCATATCCTGCTGCCCTTCATGATCCTGCCGCTGTATTCGGTGATGCGGACGATCAACCCGGCCTATGTTCGCGCCGCCCGCAGCCTTGGCGCGACAAGCTGGACGGCGTTCCGTCGCATCTATTTCCCGCAGACGCTGCCGGGGTTGGGGGCGGGGGCGCTGCTCGTCTTCATCCTCGCCGTGGGCTACTATATCACGCCCGCGCTGGTCGGGGGTGCCTCGGGGCAGCTGATTTCCAACATGATCGCCGAGCATATGACCCGGACGCTCAACTGGTCGATGGCCGCGGCGCTGGCGGCGATCCTGCTGGCGGGCGTGCTGATCCTGTACTGGGTCTATGACCGGCTGGTCGGCATTGACAATCTCAAGCTGGGGTAGGGACATGGCGCTTCAGACATACGCCTCGCCGATGGAACGGATCTGGCATTACGTCTATCTGACGCTGTGCACGCTGATCTTCCTGTTCCTGATCGCGCCGATCCTGGTGATCATCCCGCTCAGCTTCAACGCCGAGCCTTACTTCACCTTTACCCGAGAGATGCTGTCCTTCGACGCGCAGGGCTATTCGCTGCGCTGGTATGACAATCTGATGACCTTCGGGATGCTGGCGCCGGATGCGCCGCGCGACATGGCGTGGTTTTCCGACATGTGGTCGAACGCGAAATGGGTGAACGCGGCCAAGAACTCGGTCCTGATCGGGGTGCTGTCCACGGTGCTGGCGACGGTGCTGGGGACGCTGGCCGCCCTGGGGCTGGCCCGGCCAGAGATGCCGTTCCGCCGGCTGATCATGGCGACGCTGATCTCGCCCATGATCGTGCCGCTGATCATCACCGCGACGGGGCTGTTCTTTTTCTATTCCTCGGCCTGCGTGCCGCAGGGGTCGTGGGCGCACAAGCTGCTGGGGCCGTTCCTGTCCAGTTCGGGCTGTCTGGCCAACACCTATCTGGGCGTCATCATGGCCCATGCGACGCTGGGGATTCCCTTCGTCATCATCACCGTGACGGCGACGCTGGTCGGCTTTGACCAGTCGCTGAACCGGGCGGCGGCCAGCCTTGGCGCCAATCCGCGGGTGACGTTCTTTCGGGTGACGATGCCGCTGATCCTGCCCGGCGTGATCTCGGGCGCGCTTTTCGCCTTTGTCACCTCGTTCGACGAGGTGGTGGCGGTGCTGTTCATCGCCGGGCCGGATCAGCAGACCATCCCGCGTCAGATGTGGAACGGCATCCGCGAACAGATCAGCCCGGCGATCCTTGCCGTGGCGACGCTGCTGGTGATCTTTTCGGTGGCGCTCTTGACCACGGTCGAGCTGCTGCGCCGCCGGTCCGAGCGGATACGCGGGCTGAGCCCCGGCTAGGGCAGGATCTGCAACCAGACCGAGATCGTCAGGATCGAGGCTGCCGTCGCCACCAGCACCGCCGAGGCCGCGACCCGCTTGGCGACGCCATAGATCGAGGCGAACAGATAGGCGTTGACACCCGGCGCCATCGCCGCCGTCATCACCGCCGAGCGCAGCGCGCTGTCATCCAGCCCGAAGCCGCGGCCAAGGCCATAGGCAATCGCCGGATGCAGCACCAGCGAGGCCAGACAGCAGAGCAGGATCGCCCGGCTGTCGCCTTCGGGCTTGTAGCGATAGAGGATGCCGCCAAGCGCAAACAGCGCCGCCGGCAGCGCGGCCTTGGCCATCATCGCCACCGCGTCCCAGAACCCGCCGGGCAGGACCAGACCGGCCTGCATCCCCAGGTTCACCACCAGCCCCGACAGGATACCGAGGACCAGCGGCGTCCGCAGCACCCCGGTCAGGGCGCGGCCCGCGACCCGGCCCACGGACAGGTTCTGGCCGCGCGCGCGCACGAACTCCATCACCGTGATCCCGAAGGTATAGAGCATGGGCGAGTGGATCGAGATGATCGCCCAGTTCCCCGACAGCGCCTCGGCCCCATAGGCGCGCTCGGTGATCGGGACGCCCAGCAGCAGCGAGTTCGAGAACAGGCAGACAAAGCCGATCGCCACCGCGTCCTGCGGCGCGCGGCCCAGCTTGCGCGCGCCCCAGACGCCGACGCCAAAGCTGGCGAAGGCGCCGGCATAAAAGGCCGCCAGCATCGGCAGGTTGAACTCGGCCGACAGATCCAGCCGGGCGATGGACTGGAACAGCAGCACCGGCACGGCGAAGTTCTGCGCGAACCGCATGACCCCATCCACCGCCGATTCGCCGAAGAGGCCGCGCCAACTGACCACATAGCCGAAGCCCAGAACCAGAAAGACCGGCAGGACGACGTTGAACAGGCCGGTCAAGCGCGTGCCGTCAGCGTCAGCCCGTCATAAGCGGGGGTGATGTGGTCGGGCGTTTCTGCGTCGGTCTGGGCATAGTCCAGATCGACATGCATGTTGGTCAGGATGCCGCGATGCGCGCGAGAGCGGTTGATCCATTCCACCGCCAGCGCCAGATGCGCGTGGCTGGGATGCGGCGTGTGGCGCAGGGCGTCGCAGATGAACACCTCGGGCCGGCCGATGATGGACCAGGCGGCGTCGGGGATGGTCTGGACGTCGGGCAGATAGACGATGCCGCCGCCGGCCGTCGCGATGGACAGACCCAAGGCCACGATCTCGCCATGCGGCACGGTAAAGGGCGTGATGCAGATTGGCCCGCCCGCGCCCGTGATGACCAGCGGCCCCTCGAACGGGTGCAGGTCGCAGATCGGCGGATAGCCAGAGCCGGGGGGCGTGCGGAAGATATAGTCGAAGCGCCCGCGCAGTTCCGCCGTGGTCGGCGCGTCGGCATAGCCGGGAATCCGTGCCCGGGCGTTATAGGCGATCTGGCGCAGATCATCGATGCCGTGGACATGGTCGGCATGGGCGTGGGTCCAGATCACCGCATCCAGCGTGCTGACGCCTGTATCCAGCATCTGCGCCACCAGATCGGGGCCGGTATCGACCAGCACCCGCGTCATCGCGCCGCCCGCGCCGATGCGGTCGATCAGGATAGCGCAGCGGCGGCGGCGATTGCGCGGATCGTCGGGATCGCAGGCCCCCCAGATGCCGCCGATGCGGGGCACGCCGCCCGACGATCCGCAGCCCAGGATGGTGACACGGATCATGCAGCCGCCTTGCTGAACAGCCGGTCGAAATTGGCCGAGGTCTGGGCCGCGAAATCGGCATAGCTCATCCCGAACAGCTCGGCCCCGGTGGCGGCGGTGCGGGTGACAAAGGCGGGCTCGTTGCGCCGACCGCGATGGGGCGGCGGGGCCAGATAGGGGGCGTCGGTCTCGACCAGGATGCGGTCGACGGGGGCGGCGGCGAAGATCTCGCGCAGCTCGGTCGAGCGCGGGAAGGTCGCGATCCCGGACATCGACAGGTAAAAGCCCAGATCCAGCGCCGCCTGCGCCAGCCCCGCGCCCGAGGAAAAGCAGTGCATCACGCAGCGATAGGGGGCGGCGCGGTGCTCCTCGGTCAGGATGCGGGCCATGTCGTCATCGGCATCGCGAGCGTGGATGATCAGCGGCAGGTCGGTCTGCCGCGCGGCCCCGATATGCACCCGCAGCGAACGGCGCTGCGCCTCGGCGCTGTCGGCGGTGTAGTGGTAGTCCAGCCCGGTCTCGCCGATGCCGACGAATTTCGGATGCGCGGCGAGGGCCACGAGGTCCGCCACCGTCACCGCGGGCTGGTCGGCCACGCTCATCGGATGGACCCCGGCGGCGTAGAAGACGCCGTCATGCGCCTCGGCAATGGCGCGGACCTGGGGTTCCTCGGCAAGCTTGGTGCAGATGGTGACCATGCGGCCGACGCCGGCGGCGCGCGCGCGGGCGATCAGGTCGTCACGCTCTCCGTCGAAGTCGGGGAAGTCGAGATGGCAGTGGCTGTCCACGACAGGGACCGCCGGGCCGGCAAGGGGCAGGGGCATCGGTCAGGCTTTCGCGTGCGCCGGGGCCAGCCCGGCCAGTTGCACCAGCATATCCAACAGCAGGGCGGCGGGGTCAAGGTTGACCGCCCGCCCGGCCCGCGCCCGCGCCGACAGTTCCGCCTGCGCGCCGGCCCACACCCGCGCCGCATCGGCGTCGGGACACAGCCGCGCCATCAACTCGGCCTCGCCCGGTGCGGCCTCGGGGATAGGGGCGCCCAGCAGCCCGGCCCGCGCCAGCCGCGACAGGAACAGATCGAGCAGCGTGATCCGCAGATCGAAGGCGTCGCCCTCGGCACTGGCGCGGGGGGCGGCGGCATCGGCCAGCGCTCGGGCCTTGCTGCGGTCGAAACGGGGCAGGGTGGCGAACAGATCGACGATCTGGCGATAGACCTGCAACCCGTCCTGACCCGCCAGCCGCAGCGCCTCGCCGACCGAGCCGCCCGACAGCGCGGCCAGCGCGGTCGCGTCCTCGTCGATGCCGTGCGCCTGCAGCACCGCGCCCATATCCTGCGGCGACAGCGGCGACAGCCGCAATTCTCGGCAGCGAGAGCGGATCGTCGGCAGCAGCCGGCCCGGCTGATGCGCGATCAGCAGCAGCAGCGCATCCTGCGGCGGTTCTTCCAACGTCTTCAGCAGGGCGTTGGCGGCGGCGGTGTTCATTTCGTCCGCGGCGTCAATGATCGCGATCCGCCGCCCGCCATCGGCGGCGCTGAGTTGAAAGAAGGACCGGAACGCGCGGATATCGTCCACTCCGATGCCCGGCTTCAGTCGCCCCTTGTCGTCCACCCCGCGCCGGACCAGATGCAGGCGCGGTTCGGACAGTGCGTTGATGCGGCGCGTCACCGGATGGTCGGGCGGGATGTGCAGCCGGTCGGTCGGGCCCTCGGCCAGCAGCCAGCGCGCCATGGCCCAGCCGAGCGTCGCCTTGCCGATGCCGCGCGGGCCGGTCAGCATCCAGGCGTGATGCAGCCGCTGCGCCCCGGCGGCGGTCAGAAACTCGGCAATCGCGGCGTCATGGCCCACCACCCGATCGGCATGGCGGGGATGGGGGCTGCCGGCGACGCGGTCGGATTCGGGGGCGGCGTCGGTCACAGCGCGGCCTGCACCCGGCGCGCGACCTCGTCCGGGGTGCCGTGGCCGTCGATCAGGCGCACCCGCTGCGGGTGGTCCTGCGCCAGCGCCGCAAAGCCCGCGCGCAGCTTCTGCTGAAAGCCGAGGCCCATGGATTCGAACCGATCCTCGGCCCCGCCCCGCGCGGCACCGCGGGCAAGGCCAAGCGCGGGGTCGATGTCGATGATGAAGCTGCGGTCCGGCTCGACGCCGATCATCAGCCGGTGCAGCGTCTCGACCGTCGCGGCCAGATCGCCGCGGGTCACGCCCTGATAGACGCGGGTCGAATCGGCGAAGCGGTCGGTGATGACGGTGGCGCCCCGGGCCAGGGCGGGCCGGATGGTGCGTTCCAGATGGTCGCGGCGGGCGGCGGTGAACAGCAGGATCTCGGTCTCGGCCGACCAGCGGTCGGTGCCGCCCTCGACCAGCAGGCGGCGGATCGCCTCGGCCCCGTCCGAGCCGCCGGGCTCGCGCGTCAGCACGACCTCGGTTCCTGCGCGGCGCAGATGCTCGGCCAGCAGCCGGGCCTGCGTGGTCTTGCCGCTGCCGTCGATGCCCTCGAAGCTGATCAACATGCGGGCGGTCAGTTCCGCGCCGCCGTCCATGCCTGCCCGCCCAGACGCATCGCCGCGCCCTTCAGCCGGCCGACAAAGCCCGCCGCCGCCACGTCCTGCGCGGCGATCAGCGGCACGGTGGCGGGGCCGACGCCGGGCACCTCGATCTGCAGCGCGCCCAGACGCGCGCCCTTGGCGATGGGCGCCTCGACCGGACCCTTGAACACGGCCTCGGCCTTGATGCCGGCCTCGGCGCCGACCGGGACCAGCACGTTCAGCCCCTTTTGCGTGGTCAGTGCGACCTGCGACGAGGCCCCCAGCCAGACCGGCGCGGTGGCCACCGTCTCGCCCTGCGGCACGACCTCTTTCATGGTGAAGTCGCGAAACGCCCAAGCCGCCAGACGCTCGGTTTCCTCGGCGCGGGCCTTTTCGCTTTCCAACCCGCTGACGACGAAGATCACCCGGCGATCCCCCTGCACGGCCGAGCCGACAAGGCCGTAGCCGGCCTCTTGCGTGTGGCCGGTCTTCAGCCCGTCGGCGCCGATCCCCAGCTTGAGCAGCGGGTTGCGGTTGAAGCGGTTGGCCGGGGCGCGGTCATCGAACGGAAACTCGGTCATCGCGAAGTATTTGTAGAGTTCAGGAAAATCCTCGATCAGATGCTCGGCCAGAATCCCCAGATCATGCGCGGACATGACATGGCCGGGCGCGGGCCAGCCCGACGAGTTCACGAAATGCGACTGCGTCATGCCCAGCGATTTCGCGCGGTCGTTCATCTGGCGGGCAAAGGCCTCTTCGGTCCCGGCCAGCCCTTCGGCGACGACGACGCAGGCGTCATTGCCCGACAGCACGATAATGCCCTTCATCAGCTCTTCCACGGTCGGGCGGTCGCGTTCGTTCAGGAACATGGTCGAGCCCTGCATCTGCCGCGCCTGGGTCGAGACCGGCAGCCGCGTGTCCATCTGCAGGCGACCTTCATGCAGTGCCTCGAACAGCATGTAGAGGGTCATCAGCTTGGACATCGAGGCCGGCGGCAGCGGCTCGTCGGCGTTCTTGGCCAGCAGCACCGTGCCGGTGCCGACATCATAGACCCAGGCCGAGCGCGCGGTGGTGTCGAAGGCGCCCGCCTGCAGGGGCAAAAGGGTCAGAAGGGCAATCAGGACTGCGCGCATGGTGGTCTGCCTGTCATGGGCCGGCGGTCGGGCCGGGCGGGTTTGGCCACAGGATTAGCGCAACTGGGCGATTGGGGCAACGCGCGGCAGCGATCACATCCGCGCGGGGCGCGGCGTTTGCGGGGGGGGGCGTCAGGCCGTGCCCACCGCCTCGCGCCAGTGACGGCGGCAGAGCGAGAGGTAGGTCTCGTTCCCGCCCACCTGCACCTGCGCGCCTGCGGTCTGCACCCGGCCTTGCGCGTCGCGGCGCACGACCATGGTCGCCTTGCGCCCGCAATGGCAGATGGTGCGGACCTCGCGCAGATCGTCGGCAAGCGCGAGCAGGGCCGCCGAGCCGGGGAACAGCTGGCCCCGGAAATCGACGCGCAGCCCATAGGCCATGACCGGAATGCCCAGATCATCCGCGACCCGCGCCAGCTGCCAGACCTGATCGGCCGAGAGAAACTGCGCCTCGTCCACGAACACGCAAGAGAGCGGGCCGGGATCGGCGGCGATGAGCGCAAAGAGATCCTGGGCGGGGCCGAAAGCCGTGGCCGGCGCGCTGATCCCGATGCGAGAGCCGATGACCCCGTCGCCCGCGCGGTCGTCGAGCGAGGCGATCAGCAGCAGCGTCTTCATCCCGCGCTCGCGGTAGTTGTAGGACGCCTGCAAGAGCAGCGTGCTTTTGCCGGCGTTCATGGTCGAATAATGGAAGTAGAGCTTGGCCATGGCGCCAGATAGCGCCCGGCGCGGGCTGCATCAAGCTGTCCGGCGCGACCCGGCGGGCGGCGGGGTCGGGGGCGGTGCCGGTGATGAGTATTTGGGCAAAGAAGAAGCCCGCGCCGAGTGTGTCGGCGCGGGCTGTGTTGTCGGGTTTGTCAGGGTGTCAGCCCTGGCGTTCGGCCTTGGGGCGACGCGAGGGGCGGCTGCTCGCGCGCTTGCGCGGCATCTCGGCCCCGCCGGGGCGACCGGCGGGCGCGGCGCGGCCGCGGCCACGGGGCGCCGAGGTCGGTTCGGGCGGGGCTTCGCCGCCGATGACCGGGATGCGGGCCTTCATGGCTTTCTCGATGTCGCGCAGTTCGCCGACCTCGCTGGGGGCGCAGAAGGCCACGGCCCGGCCCTTGCGTCCGGCGCGCGCCGTCCGGCCGATGCGGTGGACATAGTTTTCCGGCACGTTCGGCAGGTCGTAATTGTAGATATGTGCGACCGCCGGGATGTCGAGCCCGCGGGCCGCGACGTCGGTGGCCACGAGCACCTGGGTCTTGCCCTCGCGGAAGGCGCTGAGGGCGCGCTCGCGCTGGCCCTGCGACTTGTTGCCGTGGATCGCGGCGACCGAGAAGCCCCATTTTTCCAGCAGCTTGGCCAGCTTGTCCGAGCCGTATTTGGTGCGGCCAAAGACGATCGCCAGCTCGCCCGGGTGGCGCGAGACATATTCGGCCAGCAGCGCGGCCTTGTCGCCCTGGTTGACGAAATGGACGCCCTGTTCGATCTTTTCGGCAGCCTGGCCGGGCGGGTTGGCCTGCACGCGGACCGGGTCGCGCAGATAGGTGCTGGCGAGTTCCTCCATCAGCTTGGGCATGGTGGCGGAAAACAGCAGCGTCTGACGCTTTTGCGGCAGGGTCCGCGCGATGCGGCGCAGCGCGTGGATGAAGCCGATGTCGAGCATCTGGTCGGCCTCGTCCAGCACCAGATATTCGGTCTGAGAGAGATCGACCGCCTTGCGGTCGAGCAGGTCGATCAGCCGGCCCGGCGTCGCGATCAGCACATCGACGCCGCGTTCGATCCGCTGGATCTGGACGTTGATCGAGGCACCGCCGACAACGCGGAAGGCGCGGATCGGGGTGCCTTCGGCAAAGCTTTCGACCGACTGCGCGATCTGCGTCGCCAGTTCCCGCGTGGGGGCGAGGATCAGGGCGCGGCAGCTGCGCGGATCGGGCTTGCGGCCGTGGTTCAGCAGCCGGGTCAGCATCGGCAGCGAAAACGCCGCGGTCTTGCCGGTCCCGGTCTGGGCGAGGCCCAGCAGGTCGACGCCCTGAACGATATGGGGGATCGCCTGCGCCTGGATCGGCGTCGGCGTGGTCAGCCCCATCGGCGGCAGGTTGGCGTTGATGCGCGGGTCGATGCCCATCTCGGCAAAGGGGCCGGTGGTCAGCGGTTCGCGAACGGTGGCTGTGCGGCGTGCCTGCACATCGGCGGCACGCGGGGTCCGCGCCGATTGCGGGCGCGGTTTCTGGCCCCGACGGGGGCGGCGGAAGTCTTCGGTCATTCTGAAGTCACTTGCATAAGAAACGGGCCGGGCACCCGTATCGGGCACGGCCGGGCGGCATACGCCGCAAGAGGGGTGCGGGCCATGATACGGCGGCCCGGCGGTGCCCCTGCGTGTCGGTGGGAACCTGACTGGCCCGGCTGCGACTGGCTGCACACGCGGCAGCACGCAGTTTCGGGACTGGTTGCCAGATGGGGGCTTTCCGGCCGCGTGTCAAGGAAAACTTGCGCTTGCCGCCGAAGGTTCTAGCCGCGCTCGGCGCTGTCGAGCCAGATCGTCACCGGCCCGTCATTGACCAGCGCGACCTGCATTTCCGCCCCGAAGACGCCGGTTTCGGTGGCGATGCCCTGATCGCGCAGGGCAGAGGCAAAGCGCAGATAAAGGTCCTGCGCGAGGTCGGGCGGGGCAGCGCCGGAAAAGCCGGGGCGGTTGCCCGAGCGGGTGTCGGCGGCCAGCGTGAACTGGCTTACCACCAGCGCGCCGCCACCGGTGTCGAGCAGCGAGCGGTTCATCCGCCCCTCGGCGTCGCGGAAGATCCGCATCTTCGCCACCCGCTGCGCCAGCTTGTCGGCGGTCGCATCGGTGTCGCCGGGCATGGCGCAGACCAGCACCAGCAGGCCCGGCCCGGTGCGGCCGGTCACCTCGCCCGCGACGGTGACGCTGGCCTTTGTGACGCGCTGGATCAGGGCGCGCATGTCTATAGCCTCGTGACGATGCGTTCGGCGAACAGGCGGTGCGCGTCTTCGGCGCGGCACAGCTCGGTCGCGGGGGTCATGCAGGCGGCCGAGGCCATCGCCGCCCCCCAGCCGAGCGCGTGATCGACATCCAGCCCGCGCGCGGTGGCGAGGGTAAAGCCGGCGACAAAGCTGTCGCCCGCGCCGACCTTGCTGACCACCTCGACCGGGTGCGATTCGGCGTGCCACTGACCGGTTTCATGGGCGACGATATTGCCGTCATCGCCGCGCGCCACGATCACCGCCTGCGCGGCCCCGGCCAGCACCAGCGAGGCGGCAAAGCCTGCCGTGTCGGCCCGCTGCGGCAGGGGCGCGCCGGCCAGTTCCTCGGCCTCGGCGCGGTCCATCCGCAGCAGGGTCACGCGATGCCCGCCGCGGGCCAATTGGCGCAGCGCGGGGCCAGAGGTGTCGACGATCAGCCCGGCCTGTTCGTCCGCCAGCCGCGCCGCCAGCCGCGCGGCAAAATCATCCGGCACGCCCGGCGGGTTCGAGCCGGACAGCACCACCAGCCCGCCCGGCGGCGCGGCCCGCACGATCCCGTCCAGCGCGGCCTGCGCGTCGCGGTCCTGCCATGTTGGCCCCGGCATCACGAAGCGGTATTGCTGGCCGGTGGCGCGGTCGGTGACGGCCAGCGATTCGCGCGTCTCGCCCGGCGCGTCGATGCAGTGCAGGTTGATCCCGGCCCGGTCCAGCAGCTCGGCCAGCCGCGTCCCGGTGGCCCCGCCAAGCGCCACGAAGGCCGCGGATTCGCCGTCCATGACCGCGATGGCGCGGCTGACATTGATGCCGCCGCCGCCGGGGTCGGTGACCGGCGCGGCGCAGCGCAGCTTGAGGTCGGGCTTGACCTCGTCCACCTCGGTCGACAGGTCCAGCGCCGGGTTCAGCGTGACGGTCAGGATCGGCGCCTGGTTCATTCCCACCACCTGTCGATCTTGGCGATATCCTCATCCGACCAGCCGAAATGATGGGCGAGTTCATGGACCATCACATGGCCGACCAGATCCGACAGCGTGACGTCGCCGCGTTCGGCCCATTCGTCCAGAATGGCGCGGCGGAACAGCCAGATCGTGTCGGGGAAGGCCTGCGGATGGCTGGCCGATTTCTCGGTCATCGGCACGCCGTCATAGATGCCGGTCAGCTCCAGCGGGTCGTCGATCTGCAGCTCGTCCAGCATCTCTTCATCGGCGAATTCCTCGACCCGCAGCACGACCTCGCGCGCGGGGGCGGCGAAGGCCTCGGGCAGGGTGGCGATCAGCTTCTGCGCCAGGGCCTCGATCTCGGCGGCATCGGGGGCGGTGCGGTCGGTCCAGTCACTCATTCGGCATGTCCTGTCGAGGGGTGGGGCTCGCCCTGATATGGACAAAATCGCCCGCCTGTGAAAGAGCAAGCGCAATCAGGGGAACCCAGCCATGACCATCACCCGCTTTGCGCCCTCGCCCACGGGCCATATCCATGTCGGCAATCTGCGTGCCGCGCTGTTCAACTATCTGATCGCGCGCAAGGCCGGCGGGACCTTCATCCTGCGCTTCGACGACACGGACCGCGAGCGGTCGAAACAGGAATACATGGACGGCATCCGCCGCGATCTGGAGTGGCTGGGCATCACCTGGGACCGGTTCGAGCAGCAGTCGAAACGCCTCGACCGCTATACCGAAGCCGCCGCCGGGCTGCGCGAGGCGGGCAAGCTGTATGAGGTGTTCGAAAGCCCGACCGAGCTGGACCTGAAGCGCAAGAAGCAGCTGAACATGGGCAAGCCCCCGGTCTATGACCGCGCCGGGCTGGAGCTGAGCGAGGACGACAAGGCGCAACTGCGGGCCGAGGGGCGCGAGGGGTACTGGCGCTTTCTGCTCGCCCGCGAGCGGATCGAGTGGCAGGACGGCATCCTGGGCGAGATCTCGATCGACGCCGCATCGGTGTCCGATCCGGTGCTGATCCGCGCCGATGGGCAGGTGCTGTATACCTTTGCGTCCTCGGTCGATGACGTGGATATGGGGGTGACCGATATCGTGCGCGGCGCGGACCATGTCACCAACACCGCGACCCAGATCCAGATCATGCAGGCGATGGGCGGCACGCTGCCGCGTTTCGCGCATCACAGCCTGCTGACCGGCGCGCAGGGCGAAGAGCTGTCCAAGCGCATCGGCGCGCTGTCCATCCGCGATCTGCGCGAGGCGGGCGTGGCGCCGCAGGCACTGGTGTCGATGATGTCGCGGCTGGGGTCGAGCCAGCCGGTCGAGCTGCTGTCGATGGACGAGATCGCCGACAGCTTCGATCTGTCGCATTTCGGCGCCTCGCCGACCCGCTTCGACCCCGAGGATCTGTGGCCGCTGACCCGCCACCAGAACCAGTCGCTGCCGTTCTCCGCCGTGGAAGGGCGGATTCGCGATCTGGGCGTCCCCGACGCGCAGGCCGAGCGCTTCTGGCGCGTGGCGAGCCAGAACATCACGCGTCTGGACGATCTGGCCGAGTGGTGGGACATCTTCAGCACCGGCGCGACGCCCGAAATCGCCGCCGAGGATTCGGAGTTCGTGGCCGAGGCCATGCGCCTGCTGCCGCCCCCGCCCTATGACGAGCAAAGCTGGGCAAAATGGACGGCCGAGGTCAAACAGGCCACCGGACGCAAGGGAAAGGCGCTGTTCATGCCGCTGCGAAAGGCGCTGACCGGCCAGGCCCACGGGCCTGAGATGGCCGATGTGATGCCGCTGTTGCAGGTGGTGAAGGCGCGGGAATAGCGGTTCGCGGTCGCGTCGCCGCTGTGGCCACGCCCTCGCCTGCGGGTCTGGCTGGCTGTTTTCGCTGCGGTTTCCGGCAGAGCCGACCACCGCGCGAAAAACCCGCAGAATCGTCTTGACGCCCCGCAGCGCCTGACCTAAATCCCCACCACCCGAAGCCGGGCGCTTGGGGCGGAGTAGCTCAGCTGGTTAGAGCAGCGGAATCATAATCCGCGTGTCGGGGGTTCAAGTCCCTCCTCCGCTACCACCGCAAATCCGGGTTTATCTCTCGACAGTGGTGAAACGGTGCGTGAAGCTCGCGGTCGGCGAGGTTGTTGTATCGGTTTTGGGTGGCGGCCCAGCCGTGAGCGACGCGACGGCCTCGATCATCAACTGCCGCTAAGCGACGCCATCCGGCGTGCAGCCCCTACACCTTCACCTGCCGCGCCAGATCGATAAAACCCGCCAGATATTCCGGCCGCTCGCCCTTGCGCAGGCCCAGATGGATGCTTTTGGCGATGCCTTCGCCGATGCGCAGGCCGCGGATGCCGGGGGTGTCTCGCAGCAGCCAGTCGGGGGTGGCGCTGACCACCCGGCCCGAGGCGACGAGGCGCAGCATCAGGTCGGTGGTCTCGACCGTCCGGTGCCGACGCGGCAGCGCGCCGGCGGGGATCAGGAAGCGCGTATAGATATCAAGGCGTTCCAGCGCGACGGGGTATGTGACCAGCGTCTCGTGGACCAGATCTTCGGGCGTCAGGCGGGGCTTTGAGGCCAAGGGATGGTCCTGCGCCACGGCCAGCACCAGCTCGTAGTCAAAGACCGGAAGATATTCGAGGCCCGGGCGCTCGGTCGGGTCGGGCGTCACCAGCACGTCAATCTCGTGCCCCAGCAGCGCCGCCAGCCCGCCGAACTGAAAGGCCGAGGTCACATCCAGATCGACATCCGGCCATTGCGCCAGAAACGGGTCGACGACGCGCATCAGCCAGTCCTGACAGGGGTGACACTCCATCCCCACCCAGATCGCGCCCCGGCGGCCGCGGGCGTAATCCTCGAGCACGGTCGCCCCGTGTTCAAGCTGCGGCAGCACGCGGTTGGCCAGCGCCAGCAGATACTGGCCCGACGGCGTCAGCAGCAGCCGCCGGCCCTGCCGGTCCCACAGCCTGACCCCGTGACGCTCTTCAAAGCGGCGGATGGCGTGGCTGACGGCGGATTGCGTCAGGCACAGCTTGTCGGCGGCGAGCGTCAGGCTGCCGGTGCGGTCGATCTCGCGCAGGATGGCAAGCGGCTGGATGTCGATCATCTCACATGACTCCGTGTCATTGAACCCTGACATAATCCCATTTCTCGTCATGTTCCAATCCCGCTATGTCGGACAGGACATCAGCTGACGGAGGGTGACATGGTCGCATCGGCAAATCTGGGCTATCCGCGCATCGGCGCACGGCGCGAATTCAAACGGGCGCTGGAGGCCCATTGGAAAGGAGAGATCGACGCCGACGCGCTGGAAGCGCTCGGCGCGGAACTGCGGCAGCAGAACTGGGCGGCGCAGGTCAAGGCGGGGCTGACGCGCATTCCGTCGAATGATTTCTCTTTCTACGATCACGTGCTGGATATGACGGCGCTGCTGGGCGCCGTGCCGCCGCGCTTTGCGGGACGTCAGGGTCTCGACGCGCTGTTCGCCATGGCGCGGGGCACCACCCACGCCCCGGCGATGGAGATGACCAAGTGGTTCGACACCAATTACCACTATATCGTCCCGGAACTGACGCCGGATCTGGACCTGCATCTCGCCCATGACCTGCCCGTCCAGCGCTTCGCCGAGGCCAAGGCGCAGGGCATCCACACCCGCCCGGTGCTGCTGGGGCCGGTGACGTGGCTCGCGCTTGGCAAATCCAAGACCGAGGGCTTTGACCCGCTGTCGCTGCTGCCGCAGGTGGTCGCGGTCTATGCCGAGCTTTTGTCGCGGCTGAAGGCGGCGGGCGCGGATTGGGTGCAGATCGACGAACCGATCCTGGTCCGCGACCTGACCGAGCCCGAGGCCGCGGCGCTGCAAAGCGCCTATGCTGCCCTCGCCGAAGCCGGTCCGCACATCCTGCTCGCCACCTATTTCGGCGCGCTGGGCGACAATACGGACCTCGCCTGCGGGTTGCCGGTGGCGGGGCTGCATGTCGATCTGGTGCGCGCACCTGCACAGCTTGACGCGGTGCTGGACCGCGTCGGCGAGCGCACGCTGTCGCTGGGTCTGATCGACGGGCGCAACATCTGGCGCAGCGACCTGAGCGCGGCCTTGACGCTGGCCACGCGGGCGGTCGAGCGGCTGGGGCCGGACCGGGTCGAGGTCGCGCCGTCCTGCTCGCTGCTGCATGTGCCGGTCGATCTGGCGCTGGAGAGCGGGCTGGATGAGGAACAGGCAAGCTGGTTGGCCTTTGCGCGACAAAAGCTGGACGAGGTCGCAGCCCTTGCGGCAGCGGCGGCAGGGGGGCGGGCGGCGGCGGCCGAGGCATTCGACCGCGCCGACGCGGCCATCGCCTCGCGCCGCGCCTCGCCGCGCATCCATGACGCCAGCGTCAAGGCGCGGGTGGCGCGCGTGGCTGACGCCGATCTTCGCCGCGCCAGCCCCTATGCCGAGCGCGCCGCAAGGCAGCAGGCGCGGCTGGGGCTGCCGGTCTTTCCGACGACCACAATCGGGTCCTTCCCGCAGACGCCCGATATCCGTCAGGCCCGCGCCGCGTATCGCCGGGGCGAGATGGACGACGCCGACTATAACGGCTTTCTGCAGGACCGCACCCGCGACTGCATCCGGCGGCAAGAGGCACTGGGCCTCGACGTGCTGGTCCATGGCGAGTTCGAGCGCAACGACATGGTCGAATATTTCGGCGAGCGTCTGGCCGGGTTCTTCTTTACCCGCAACGGCTGGGTCCAGTCCTATGGCTCGCGCTGCGTCAAGCCGCCGGTGATCTTCGGCGATGTCTCGCGGCCCGACGCGATGACGGTGGACTGGGCGCGCTTTGCCGCCGCGCAGACCGACCGCCCGATGAAGGGGATGCTGACCGGGCCGGTGACGATCCTGCAATGGTCCTTTGTCCGCGACGACCAGCCCCGCGCCCAGACCTGTCGGCAAATCGCGCTGGCCATCCGGGACGAAGTGGTGGATCTGGAACAGGCCGGGCTGCCGATCATCCAGATCGACGAGGCCGCGCTGCGCGAGGGGCTGCCCCTGCGCCAGGCCGAGCGGGCGGCGTATCTGGATTGGGCGGTGGCGTGTTTCCGGCTGGCTTCCTCGCCTGTCTCGGACGAGACGCAGATCCACACCCATATGTGCTATTCCGAGTTCAACGACATCATGCCCGCAATTGCCGCGATGGACGCGGATGTGATCTCGATCGAGACCTCGCGTTCGGATATGGAACTGCTGTCGGCCTTCCACGATTTCGCCTATCCGAACCAGATCGGGCCGGGCGTCTGGGACATCCACAGCCCGCGCGTGCCGGACGAGGCATCGATGGTGGCGCTGCTGCAGGCCGCGGCGGCGCTGATCCCGCCCGAGCGGTTGTGGGTGAACCCCGATTGCGGGCTGAAGACGCGCGGCTGGCCCGAGGTCGAACGCTCGCTGACGCATTTGGTGGCGGCGGCGAAGCAGCTGCGCGACTCGGTGCAGCCAGAGGCGCGGCGGTCGGCGTGACTGGTGGTGGGGCTGACAGGGAGGGGCGCGGTTTGCGCCCCTTTCTGTTGTAGGGGCTGCGGAACGACGCTCGGAGCGACATTTCATTCAGGCGGTCGCGGCAGCGACAGCGTCAGCCCTGAATCAGTCCCGGCAAAGCCGCTAGAACCGCTGATTCACCGTCACCAGCCCCTCATCGCCGTCCAGTTCCAGCCGCAGCTTGCGCCCGGCCAGCAGCGCCATGGTGGCGGTGACGCTGAGGATCGCGAACAGCGCATAGGTGATCCGCGCGATGCTGGCATCGGCGTGCAGCAGCAGCCCGACCAGCAGCGGGCCCAGAGCGGCCATCAGATAGCCGCCGCCCTGCGCCAGAACCGACAACTCGCCCGCGATGGCGGGGCTGCCGCTGCGCAGCACGATCAGCGTCAGCGCCAGGCTGAACAGCCCGCCCTGACCCAGCCCCAGCAGCAGGCTGCCCGGCCAGCGCAGCGCCGACGGGCCGATCAGCAGCACCCACAGCCCTGCCGCCACCAGCCCCACGACCAGCATCAGCATCGGGCGCTGGTCCCTGTGCATCCGCGCCAGCCACGGCGCGCCGATGGCTGAAACCAGCTGCGTCAGGATCGACACGCTCATCAGCCAGCCGGCCTCGCCTTCGCTATAGCCGCGCGCCACCAGCAGCGTCGGCAGCCAGCCGAAGACGATATAGGCCAGCGAGGACTGGCTGCCCATCATCACCATGACCTGCCACGCCAACGGCTGACGCAGCATGGACAGCGTGTTGCCCTTGGCCACGCGCAGCTTGCGGTCCGGGGCCGATTGCGGCATCGCCAGCCACCACGCCAGCAGTGCCGCCAGCGACAGCCCGGCCCATGACATCAGGCTCGCGGGCCAGCTCTCCATCAGATCGGCCAGCGGGATGCTCAGCCCTGCGCCCAGGGCCCCGCCCAGACACAGCGCCATGGTATAGACGCCGGTGACCAGATCGGCGCTGCCCGCCAGTTCGCGCATCACCAGCGCCGGCAGCAGCGTGCCGACAATGGCGATCGCCGCACCCGCCAGCAGCGTGCCCGCGAACAGCGCCGGCGCCGTGGCGACACCGCGCAGGATCAACCCGACGCTGAGGATGGTCAGGCCAAGCGCGATGCTCCGCTCCATCCCCAGCCGCTTGGCGAGCCACAGGGCCAGCGGCGCGAACAGGCCCAGACAAACCACCGGCAGCGTCGTCAGCGAGGACAGCATCAGCACCGACAACTCGCCCTCGCGCTCGATCCGGGGCAGCAGCGGGGCCAGCGAGGACAGCGCCGGGCGCAGGTTCAGACCGACCAGAACCATCAGAAGGATAAAGCCGATCCGGCCGGGACGGGGGCGTGCATTGGTCAACATGGCATGCAGTTAGCCCAGATCGGCGGGTCTGTCAGCGTCGATCCGCCTCGCATGGCGCTTTCCGGCGACCGCGGCGGCGTTCCCCGCACCGGGAAGCGGAACTTTCCGACCCCTCGCCGGTTTCAGCACGGTGCACCGCCCGGACGGCAAACGCGGGGTCGCCACCAGACCGCCCGCCCCGTCCGATGCCTGCCCCCTATGCCAGCCGCGCCCCGACCCTATCGCGCCGGGGCCAAACCAGCCAGATCAAGAGGGATCGCCATGACCGACCGCCCCGCCGGAGACGACCGCAGCAACGACCAGGTCAGGAACACGCCAGAACCCGCACCGGGCGCCAAACACGGCAAGATGGATTCAGCCGCCAAGGCCAGCAAGGACGCGATGAACCGCGTCTCGGACCTGCCGCAGGGCAGCGGGGGCGAGACGCAGCAGCGCGACGGCTCTGGCGTGATGACCACCGATCATGGCGTGCCGATCAGCGACAACCAGAACACCCTGAAGGCCGGGCCGCGCGGGCCGGCGTTGCTGGAAGATTTCGTGCTGCGCGAAAAGATCTTCCATTTCGATCATGAACGCATCCCCGAACGCATCGTCCATGCCCGGGGATCGGGCGCGCATGGCACCTTCACCGTCACCCGCGCCATCCCCGAACTGACCCGCGCGGCGCTGTTTCAGGAGGAAGGCAACAGCTGCGAGACCTTCACCCGGTTTTCCACCGTCGCCGGCTCGAAAGGGTCCAAGGACACGCCCCGCGACGTGCGGGGCTTTGCCACCAAGTTCTATACGCAGGAAGGCAACTGGGATCTGGTCGCCAACAACTTCGCGCCCTTCTTCATTCAGGACGCGATGAAGTTCCCCGACCTCGTCCACGCTGTGAAGCCCGAGGCCGACCGGATGTTCCCGCAGGCGGCCTCGGCCCATGACACCTTCTGGGATTTCGTCGGGCTGATGCCGGAAACCCTGCACACCGTCATGTGGCTGATGTCCGACCGCGCCCTGCCGCGCAGCTTCCGCATGATGGAGGGGTTTGGCGTCCACACCTTCCGCATGGTCAACGCCGACGGCGATGTCAGCTTCGTCAAGTTCCATTGGAAGCCCCGGCTGGGGATGCAGTCGCTGCTGTGGGACGAGGCCGTCAAGGTCAGCGGCGCCGATCCCGACTTCAACCGCCGCGACCTGTGGGAGGCCATCGACCGCGGCGAGTTCCCGGAATACGATCTGGGCATCCAAGTCTTCGATTCCGAGTTCGCGGATTCGCAGTTCTATGACGTGCTCGACGCGACGAAACTGATCCCGGAAGAGGACGTGCCGGTCCAGATCATCGGCACGCTGCAGTTGAACCGCAACCCGGACAACTTCTTCGCCGAGACCGAGCAGGTGGCCTTCATGCCCCAGAACGTGCCGCCGGGGATCGACTTTACCGACGATCCGCTGCTGCAGGGGCGGCTGTTCAGCTATCTCGACACGCAGAAATCGCGGCTGGGAACGGCGAATTTCTTCCAGATCCCGATCAACGCCCCGCGCTGCCCCTTCGCCAACATGCAGCGCGACGGCATGATGCAGACGCTGATCCACAAGGGCCGGTCGAACTACGAACCCAACAGCCTCGACCGGGCGGGCGAGGACCCCGGTCCGCGTCCCTCGGATCAGGGCTTCCAGACCATCCGCCGCATGGATCAGCGCGAGGATGCCAACCAGAAGCTGCGCGTCCGCGCCGACAAGTTCGCCGATCATTTCAGCCATGCGCGGCTGTTCTATGTCAGCCAGACCGAGGTCGAGCAGGACCACATCGCCGCTGCCTTCACCTTCGAGCTGTCCAAGGTCGATCTACCTCATGTCCGCATCAACGTGCTGGCGCAGCTTCGCAATATCGACGAGGCGCTGGCCCAGCGGGTCGCCAAGGGGCTGGACCTCGACCTGCCCGAACGCGCCCCCGCGGCCAGCGAGACGGTGGAGATGCAGCCCTCGGACGCGCTGTCGATCCTGAAGAACGCGCTTGAGACGCTGAAGGGCCGCAAGATCGGCGTCCTCGTCGACGACGACAGCGACCAGGACGAGATCGACACGCTCACCTCGGCCATCGAGGCCGAAGGCGGCACCGCCGCCCTGATCGCCCCGCGCCGGGGCCTGCGCGACGGTCAGCTCGACGGCACGCCCTCGGTGCTGGTGGACGCCATCGCGCTGGTCCTGACCGAGGCGGCGGCGGAAAAGCTGTGCAAGCACAAGCCCGCCATCGACTTCGTCTCGGACGCCTTCGCCCATTGCAAGGCCATCGGCCATAGCGACGGCGCCAAGCCGCTTCTGGAAAAGGCCGGGGTGAGCACCGACGAGGGCGTGGTCAGCCTCTCGGACCTGCCCGAGGCGGCCAAGCAACGCTACTTCAGCCGCGAGCAGAAGATCTGGGCGGCGCAGAGTTGATCGACACTCCGCCGGCCTCAAATGGGGTCGGCGGAAGGCCGTGCTGGGCTGAGGGATCAGTAGGGGCAGAGGGTGAGGCTTTGCGGTGGGGCGGGTTCGAGCCGGTGTGTGTGGGGCCGAGGCAGGCCGGTAAGCGAAGAACACCTCTCGCCCAGCCAGCGCGCTGCGGCGCGTAGCTAGAATGACTCGGTCGTCACCGCATAGCTTTCGGCCGGGTGCAGCAGGCGGACGCGGGTCAGGGGCGCGTCGGCCAGAAAGGTCTGCCGCGCAACCACCAGCAGCGGGGCGCCCGGCGGCAGGGCCAGCATGGCGGCGCTGTCGGGATCGGCGGCCTCGGCGCTGATGCGGGTGGTGACGCGGCTGGCGGGGACCTCTCGGACCAGCCACTCATTCGGGCCGGACATGTCGAACGGCTGCGCCTCGGCTTGGGGCAGGGCAGTCAGGCTGATCACCCGGCGCTCCAACTGGAACGGCTGGCCGTCGGCGATGTGCAGGCAGCACAGGCGCAGATGCGGCACTGGTCCGCCCACGACCGCGCGGTCCAGCAGGCGATAGCCATAGGCGAAGCCGCGATCCTCGATCTCTTCCCGGATCAGCGGGATGCTGAGGCGCGAGGCATGGGCGGTGCGCGGCACGACGCGGCTGCCGGCGCGGCGGCGACGCTCGATCAGGCCCTGTGCGACCAGAGAGGACAGCGCGCGCTGGATGGTGCCGCGCGCCACGCCGAACTCGACCCCCAGCTCGACCTCGCTCGGGATGTCCCGGTTCACCGGCCATTCGCCAGCGTTGATCCGCCGCATCATCTCGGCCCGGATCTCGTCATGTCGCGCCATGTGCCGCCCTTTCAAATCCCTCGCCGGATATGTCTAGACATAATAACCCGCCCTGACTAGTCATGGATGCAAGCGAGGAGGGGTGGATGATTCGCCGCGTTCTGGACAATCTGCGTCTGCTGACCTGTCAGCCGGGAGCGGCGGGGTATCAGCTGCGCGATGGGCCGCTGGTGCTGGCCGATGGGCGCATCGAGGCGATGGGCAGCATCCCGGCGGGGTTCGAGGACGCCGAAATCACCGATCTGGGCGGGCGCGTCGTCACCCCGGCGCTGATCGACTGCCATACCCATCTGGTCTTTGCCGGCGACCGCGCCCGCGAGTTCGAGATGCGGCTGCAGGGTGCCTCGTATCAGGAGATCGCGCGGGCTGGCGGCGGCATCCTGTCCACCGTGACCGCGACCCGCGCCGCCAGCGAGGATGAGTTGGTCGACGCCGCGCTGCCGCGACTTGATGCGCTGGTGGCCGAGGGCGTGGCCACCGTCGAGATCAAATCCGGCTATGGGCTGACCATCGACGACGAGTTGAAGATGCTGCGCGCGGCCCGGCGGTTGGCCCGGCTGCGGCCGGTTCGCATTGTCACAAGCTGGCTCGCCGCCCATGCCGTGCCGCCCGAATATGCCGGCCGCAGCGATGATTATCTGGATCAGATCGCCATTCCCGGCCTGACCGCCGCCCATGCCGAGGGGCTGGTCGATGCGGTGGACGGTTTTTGCGAGGAGATCGCCTTTTCCGCCGCGCAGATGGCGCGGCTGTTCGATGCCGCTGCCGCGCTGGGTCTGCCGGTCAAGCTGCATGCCGAGCAGTTGTCGCATCAGGGCGGCAGCCGTCTGGTCGCGCAGCGGGGCGGGCTGTCGGCGGATCATCTCGAATACGCCGATTCCGGGGATGCGGCCGCCATGGCGCAGGCCGGGACCGTCGCCACCTTGCTGCCCGGCGCCTTCTATACGCTGCGGGAAACCCGCCTGCCGCCCATCGCGGCCTTTCGTCAGGCCGGCACGGTGATGGCGCTGGCGAGTGACTGCAACCCGGGGACGTCGCCGCTGACCTCGATCCTGCTGACGATGAACATGGGGGCCACGCTGTTCCGTCTGACGCCCGAGGAATGTCTGCGCGGGGTGACCGCCAACGCCGCCCGCGCGCTGGGGCTGACGGATTGCGGCGTGATCGCGGTCGGCAACCGCGCCGATCTGGCGGTCTGGGACATCGACCACCCGGCCGAGCTGTCCTATCGCATCGGCTTCAACCCGCTGCATGCGCGCTATTTCGAGGGTGAAAGATGCTGACACTGATCCCCGGCCAGACGACGCTGGCGCAGTTGGAAGCCATCTGGCGCGACGGCACGGCGGTGCGGCTGCATGAGTCCGCGATGCCGGGAATACAGGCCTCGGCCGCGGCCATCGCGGCGGCGGCGCAGGGCAGCGCGGCGGTTTACGGCGTCAACACCGGCTTCGGCAAGCTCGCCTCGGTGAGGATCGCGCCCGAGGACACGGCGCTGCTGCAACAGAACCTGATCCTGTCCCATTGCTGCGGGCTGGGCGAGCCGCTGGAGATCCCCGCCGCCCGGATGATGATGGCGCTGAAGCTGCTGGGCCTCGGGCGCGGCGCGTCGGGTGTCCGGCCCCAGATCGTCACCCTGATCGAGGGGATGCTGGCGCGCGGCGTCACGCCCATGATCCCCGATCAGGGCAGCGTCGGCGCCTCGGGTGATCTGGCGCCCTTGGCGCATATGGCGGCGGTGATGCTGGGCCATGGCGAGGCGTTCTTCAAAGGCGAGCGGATGCCGGGCGGTGCGGCGCTGGAACGCGCCGGGCTGAGGCCGGTCGTGCTGGGTGCGAAAGAGGGGCTGGCGCTGATCAACGGCACGCAGTTTTCGACCGCGCTGGCGCTGATCGGCCTGTTCCGCGCCTGGACCGGACTGCGCGGCGCGATCCTGACCGGGGCCATGTCCACCGACGCCGTCATGGGCTCGACCGCGCCGCTGCACCCTCAGATCCACGAATTGCGCGGCCATCGCGGCCAGATCGCCGTTGCCGCCATCGCGCGCGAGCTGCTGTCGGGCAGCGAGATCCGCGAAAGCCACCGCGAAGGCGATCTGCGCGTGCAGGACCCTTATTGCATCCGCTGCCAACCGCAGGTGACCGGCGCGGCGATGGACCTGCTGCGCTTCGCCGCCGCGACCCTGCTGACCGAGGCGAATGGCGCCACCGACAACCCGCTGGTGCTGTCCGACGGCAAGATCGTCTCGGGCGGGAACTTCCATGCCGAGCCGGTGGCCTTTGCCGCCGATCAGATCGCGCTGGCCGTGGCCGAAATCGGCGCCATCGCGCAGCGCCGGGTGGCGCTGATGGTGGACCCGGCGCTCAGTTTCGGGCTGCCGCCCTTCCTGACCCCGGAACCGGGGCTGAACAGCGGGCTGATGATCGCCGAGGTGACGACGGCGGCCTTGATGAGCGAGAACAAGCATCTGGCCGCGCCCTGTTCGGTCGATTCGACCCCCACCTCAGCCAATCAAGAGGATCACGTCAGCATGGCCGCCCATGCCGCGCGGCGTCTGGGCCGGATGTGCGGGAACCTGTCCGGCATCCTCGGGGTCGAGGCGATCTGCGCCGCCCAGGGCATCGCCTTTCGCGCGCCGCTGGCGAGTTCCGCCCCGATCCGCGCCGCCATCGACGCGCTGCGCGCGCAGATCGCCCCGATGGGGGCCGACCGCTATCTCGCCCCCGACCTTGCCGCCGCGCAGGCGCTGATCGAAAGCGGGCGGCTGGCCGATGCCGCCGGTGTCTCGCTGCCGCTTTGACGCCCCTTGACCACGGAGTGCCCATGACCGCCGATCCCCGCCACAATCGCCGCGACATCTACCCGCCCACCGGCACCACGCTGAACGCCAAAAGCTGGCAGACCGAGGCCGCGCTGCGGATGCTGATGAACAACCTGCATCCCGACGTCGCCGAAAACCCGCATGAGCTGGTCGTCTATGGCGGCATCGGGCGCGCGGCGCGGACATGGCGCGATTTCGACCTGATCGTGGATGCGCTGAAAAAGCTGGATCACGACCAGACGCTGGTCGTCCAGTCCGGCAAGCCCGTCGCGGTAATCCAGACCCATGCCGACGCGCCGCGGGTGCTGATCGCGAATTCGAACCTGGTGCCGCATTGGGCGACTTGGGACCATTTCAACGAACTCGATCGCAAGGGGCTGGCGATGTATGGCCAGATGACGGCGGGGTCGTGGATCTATATCGGCACGCAAGGCATCGTGCAGGGCACCTACGAGACCTTTGCCGAGGCCGGGCGGCAGCATTATGGCGGCGATCTGACCGGCCGCTGGATCCTGACCGGGGGCCTGGGCGGGATGGGCGGCGCGCAGCCCTTGGCGGCCGTGATGGCGGGCGCCTGCTGTCTGGCCGTCGAATGTGACGAGACCCGCGCCGATTTCCGCATCCGCACCGGCTATTGCGACGAAAAGACCCAGTCGCTGGACGAGGCGCTGGCGATGATCGACCGCTGGACCCGCGACGGGCAGGCGAAATCGGTGGCGCTGATCGGCAATGCCGCCGACGTGTTTCCGGAACTGCTGCGGCGGATGCAGGCGGGCGAGGCGATGCCGAATGGCCGCCCTGACATCGTGACCGACCAGACCTCGGCCCATGACCCGCTGCGTGGCTATCTGCCGCGCGGCTGGCAGCTTGGCGCCTGGCGCGAGGCGCAAGAGAGCCGCCCGAAAGAGGTCGCGGCAGCCGCGCGTGCCTCGATCCGCGAGCAGGTCGCGGCGATGGTTGGATTCTGGCAGGCGGGCGTCCCGGTGCTGGATTACGGCAACAACATCCGCCAGGTCGCGTTTGACGAGGGGCTGCAGGACGCCTTCGCCTTTCCCGGCTTCGTGCCCGCCTATATCCGCCCGCTGTTCTGCAAGGGGATCGGGCCGTTCCGCTGGTGCGCGCTGTCGGGCGACCCCGAGGATATCTACAAGACCGACCGCGCCATGAAGGCGCTGTTTCCCGACAACACCCATCTGCATCGCTGGCTGGACATGGCGCGCGACCGGATCGCCTTTCAGGGCCTGCCGGCGCGGATCTGCTGGCTGGGTCTGGGCGAGCGGCACCGGGCGGGGCTGAAATTCAACGCCATGGTCGCCTCGGGCGAGCTGAAGGCGCCGGTGGTGATCGGGCGCGACCACCTCGACGCCGGCTCGGTCGCCTCGCCCAACCGCGAGACCGAGGCGATGCGCGACGGCTCGGACGCGGTGTCGGACTGGCCATTGCTGAACGCGCTGGTCAACACCGCCTCGGGGGCGACATGGGTCAGCCTGCACCACGGCGGCGGGGTAGGGATGGGGTTCTCGCAACATGCCGGTGTAGTGATCTGCGCCGATGGCACGCCCGAGGCCGCGCTGCGGCTGGAACGGGTGCTGTGGAACGACCCGGCCTCTGGCGTCTGGCGCCATGCGGATGCAGGCTATGAGATCGCGCTGGACTGTGCGCGTGAGCATGGGCTGAACCTGCCCGCCATACTTGGATGATCCGCGATGAATGATGCCCCGAACGACACTGTCTCCCACCAGCCCGCGCCCGAATGGCAGGGCCGCTCCGACCCCGAGGATGGCGCGCGCACCCTGCGCCTGCACCACATCGCCAATCGCGACGGCGCCGACCGGGCGCTGATCGGATTTGCCTGCGACGCGGGGGTGATCCGCAATCAGGGCCAACCCGGCGCGGCGCAGGGGCCGCAGGCGATCCGGCAGGCGATGGCGAACCTGTCCGCGCCCGAGGGACTGCCCGGCTTTCACGACCATGGCGACGTGGTGCTGGCGGGCGAGGATCCCGGTCCCGGCCAGCAGGCGCTGGGTCTGGCGGTGGCCGGGCTGCTGCGCGATCACGCCCGCGTGCTGGTGCTGGGCGGCGGTCACGAAACCGCGGTGGGCAGTTGGCAGGGCCTGCGGGCGGCGCTGCCCGATGCGCGCATCGGCATCGTCAATATCGACGCCCATCCCGACATTCGCGCCATCGGCGCGGCGGGCGCGTCATCCGGCACGCCGTTTTTCCAGATCCACCAGACCGAGCCCGAGGGCTTCAACTATGCGGTGCTGGGCCTGGCGGCAGAGGCCAACACCCTAGCGTTGACCGACCGGGCGCAGGAATGGGGGGTGACGGTGGTCGCCGACCACGCGCTGCAACGGGATGCCGAGGCGGCCTTCCCCGCCATCGACGCCATCGCCGCGCGCTGCGATACGATCTATCTGTCGGTTGATCTGGACGTGCTGCCCGCCTCGCTCGCGCCGGGGGTCAGTTCGCCCGCCGCGCGTGGGGTGCCGCTGCATGTCGTCGAGGCCATCCTCGACCGCGTTCTGGCCACCGGCAAGGTGCGGCTGGCGGATATCGTCGAGTTGTCGCCGCCCCATGACCCGGCCGGGCTGACCGCACGGGTGGCGGCGCTGATCGCGCGGCGGCTGCTGGCGGGCTAGGCGGCCTCAGGCGATGCGGCGGCCGCGCACCCAGGTTTCGCGCAAGAGCGGCGTGCCCTGCGCCAGCCGAAAGCGGATCAGATCGCCGCGCAGACCGGGCGCCAGCCGGCCCCGGTCGGACAGCCCCGCCGCCGCCGCCGGCGTCGCGGTGACGCAGGCCATGGCGCGCGACCAGTCGCCCCAGATCTCGGCCAGCAGCGCCGCCGCCGACAACAGCGCGGCGGGCACGTAATCCGAGCTGACGATATCCAGCAACCCCGCCTCGGCCAGTTCGCGTGCGGCGACATTGCCGGAATGAGAGCCGCCCCGGATCAGGTTCGGCGCGCCAAGGATGGTGCGGATCGCGTGGCGGTGACATTCCTCGGCCGCCTCGCGGGTGGTCGGGAACTCGGCCAGGCGGATGCCGTGGGCTGCCGACCGCGCGACCTCGTCACGGGTCGAATCGTCGTGGCTGGCCAGCTTGGCGCCCACGCGCCCGGCAAAGGCCACGGCGCCGGCCTCATGCGCGGGGCCGTTCCGTTCGGACAGCTCGCGCAGCTCGGCGAAGTAATCGTCGATCTGGCTTTCATCCAGCCCGACCTTGCTGTGCAGATAGGTGCGAAAGCCGGTGGTGTCGCGAAACTGGCGCTGGCCGGGGGTGTGGTCCATCAGGCTGACCAGCCGCACGCGGTCCTCGGGGCCGAACTCTGCCAGCTCGTCCAGCAGGCTTTCGGAACAGATCTCGGCCCGCAGATGCAGGTAATGGCTGATGCGCAGGTTGCGGCGGGTGATCTGCGCGATCAGCTCGGTCGCCAGCGGGCGGGCATAGGGCGCGTAATCCTTGCGCGAGGGGATCGAGCCGACGCGCATCGAATCGAAGACCGTGGTGATCCCGCAACCGGCAAGCTCCGCGTCATGGGCATAGATCGCCGCCGCCAGCGGCCAGTCGACGCCGGGCCGGGGCTGGATGTGCCGTTCCAGATTGTCGGTGTGCAGTTCGACCAGACCGGGCGCGACGAAATCGCCCTCGCAATCCATGGCCCCGGCGGGAACGGTGCCGGTGCCGATCTCGGCGATCATCCCATCGCGCAGCACAAGGTGGCCCCGGACGGTGCGATCGGGCAGGATCAGATGGGCATTGGCCAGTATGGTGTCTTGCATCTTCTACCCCGGACAGGTTTCGCATGGCTTCCTATCGCAGATACGCCGTCTATTACACCCCGCCACCGGGCGAGTTCGCGGATTTCGGGGCCAGTTGGCTGGGCTGGGATGCCGCGACCGGGCGCGAGGTCGCGCAGCCCGATCTGGACGGGCTGGACCTTGCCGCGCTGACGGCGGGCGCGCGGCGCTACGGCTTTCACGCGACGCTGAAAGCGCCGTTCCGGCTGGCTGAGGGGCGTGATGAGGGCGGGCTGCTCTCTATGGCCGAGGCGGTGGCGCCTGCCCTGCGGCCGGTGACGCTGCCGGGCCTGCAACTGATGTCGATCGGCGGCTTTCTGGCGCTGACGCCGGCGGGCGAGGGGCAGGCGCTGTCGGCGCTGGCCGATACGGTGGTGCAGGCGCTCGAACCCTTCCGCGCACCTCTGACCGAGGTCGAGATCGCGCGCCGCCACCCCGACCGGCTGAGCGAGCGCCAACGCGCCTTGCTGCACCGCTTCGGCTATCCCTATGTGATGGAGGAGTTCCGCTTTCACATGACGCTGAGCGACGCGCTAGAGCCCGAGACGCAGGCGAGGCTGACGACGCAGCTTGTCCCGCATCTGGCGGTCCTGCCGGTGCCGTTCGTGCTGGATGCGATCAGTGTGATGGGAGAGGGCGCGGATGGGCGCATGCGCCTGATCCGGCGGATTGCGCTGTCAGGCGAATAATCGCTGACGCAGCGGCTTGCGGGGTGAACTGAGGCGAGGTCGGAGGCGAATCAGCGGCCGCTGAAAGCCAGCAGCGCAATCGATAAATGTTGATGCGGCGAAGATTGGGCCGGTTTGCGTGCCCCGAAACGCATCGGTGATTCGCGTCTGCTGAAGCGCGCGAAAGGTGACGCAGGGGAAGGTCCGCGCGAAGCCCTGCGCGGGTCATCACGTAGCGGTTGAAATCGTCCAAAACCCCAAGGGAAACGCGAAAAACTGCCCGAAAAGACAGGTGAAAACCGCAAAAAAAACCTCCGCTTTGCGGGTAATGTTTGCTAGTTTCACATCGTGGGTAGCGAGTGATACTTGTTAGTGTGGCGGCTGTATCGAGAGACACAGCCGCCGCTGCCTTTACCAAGGCGGATTGCCGAGGGTCAGGCTTTTGAGTATCCGGAAGTTTCAGGTATTTTCAATATGACTTTGCCTCAGCGCTGCTGATGTGGCGGTCATCCGCCTGCAAAGCCACACTTGCCTGACCTCCGTCGGCGGCGATCAGCTCTGGTTGCGAGCGAACTCGTTCAGCTTTTCGTCCGCTTCTTCCTTGGTCCAGCCGTACTTCTCTTGCAGCTTGCCCGACATCTTGTCGCGGCTGCCGTTGATCTCGGTCAGCTCGTCATCGGTGAGTTTGCCCCACTGCTGCTTGACCGAACCCTTCATCTGGTCCCACTTGCCTTCGACGATATCCCAGTTCATGGCATACTCCTTTTCCATGGTTGCGGTATGCCACCCCAACGCGCCGATGCGCGAAGGGGTTGCATGAGAGCCGTGGGATAGGGGCCAGAGCGTTCAGGCGACGCGGTCGGGCATGGGCTTTCCCTGCGCAAAGGCGGTGACGTTCTGCAGCGCGCGCAGCGCCATTTCGGTGCGCGTTTCCTCGACCGCGGTCCCCAGATGGGGCAGCAGGATCGCGTTGTCCAATTCGCGCAGCTCGGGCGAGATCAGCGGCTCGTGTTCATAGACGTCCAACCCGGCGGCGCGGATGCGGTTCTGCGCCAGCGCCTCGCACAGCGCGGTTTCGTCGATCACGTCGCCGCGCGCGATGTTGACGATGATCCCGTCCGGACCAAGCGCCCGCAGCGCCCGCGCGTCGATCAGATGCCGGGTGCCCGCGCCGCCCGGCACGGCGATGACGACGAAATCGCTGCGCTTCATCAGTTCGATCAGCGAGCCGGCCTGCTCGGCCGGGAAATCCTGCGGCGGCAGGGTCGAGCGGTTGTGAAACAGCACCCTCATGCCAAAGCCGTGATGCAGCCGCCGGGCGATGGCACGACCGATGCGGCCCATGCCGACGATGCCCAGCACCCGGCCGCTGACCGGGCTGCCCAGCATCTGGGTCGGGTGCCAGCCCTGCCACTGGCCGCTGCGGGCCAGCCGTTCGCCCTCGGCCGCGCGGCGGGCGGTCATCAGCAAAAGCGTCACCGCCAGATCGGCGGTCGCGTCGGTCACCACGTCAGGCGTGTTCGTCACCGCGACATCGGCGGCGCGGGCGGCGTCGAGGTCGATATGGTTGAACCCCGCGCCGAAATTCGCCAGCAGCCGGGTCCGCAGCGGGCGGGTCTTGAAGGCCGAGGCGACAAAGGCATCGCCGAGCGTGGGGATGATCGCGTCGTGGTCGGACAGCGCCGCCGCACATTCATCCAGCGTCATCGGGACGTTCGTTTCGCGAAACCGGGTCTCGGGGAAGCGGGCGGTGATGGCCCGCGTCGCCGCCGCAGTCATCGGGCGGGTGACGAGCAGCTTCATCAATACATCCTTCCGCCGTTGGGGACCGGCCTTTCCGGGCCGATCAGCACGACCTCGCCCGCCTGATCGGGCAGGCCCAGGACCAGCACCTCGGACATGAAGGGGCCGATCTGGCGCGGCGGGAAGTTGACCACCGCCAGCACCTGCCGACCGACCAGCGCCTCTGGCGCATAATGCGCGGTGATCTGGGCCGAGCTGTTGCGGGTGCCCAGATCCGGCCCCAGATCGACGCGCAGCTTCAGCGCCGGTTTGCGGGCCTGCGGGAAGGGTTCGGCGTGGGTGATGGTGCCGACGCGGATGTCGAGGCGGTCGAAATCCTCAAGGCTCGCGGTCATTTGCCCAACTCGCGCGAGCGTTCCGTCGCCGCCCGGACGGTGCGGGCGATCAGCGGACGCAGACCGGTCTGCGGGTCCATCAGCACCGCCAACCCGGCCGCCGTGGTGCCGTTGGGCGAGGTGACCGCCTCGCGCAGCGCGGCGGGCGGGGTGTCGTCCTCCATCGCCAGCGCGCCCGCGCCGGCGACGGTCGCACGCGCGAGTTGCAGGGCCACGTCGTCGGCCAAGCCTTCGGCGCGGGCGGCCTCGGCCAGGGCCTCGATCAGGTGGAACACATAGGCCGGGCCCGAGCCAGAGACGCCGGTCACGGCATCGATCTGCCCCTCATCCTGCAGCCGCACGACCTCGCCCACGGCGGACATCAGTGTTTCCGCCAGCGCCAGCGCCTCGGCATCGGCGCGGTCATTGCCGATCAAGGCCGAGATGCCGCGACCGATGGCGGCGGGGGTGTTGGGCATGGCCCGAACGATGCGGGCGTCGGGAAAGGCGCGGGCGTAGCCGGCCAGCGTCACACCGGCCGCCACCGACAGCAGCACCGTGTCGGGGCCGATTTCCAGCGTCGGCAGCACGTCGCCCATCATCTGCGGCTTGACCGCCAGCACCAGCACGGCGGGGCGGGCGGGCGGCGTCTGGTTCAGCCGCACCCCCTGATCGGCGAGGGCGGCGGGCGCGTGGGGATCGATCACCGTCACCGCCGTCGCATCCAGCCCCCGCGCCAGCCAGCTTTTTAGCATCGCGCCGCCCATGCGGCCGCAGCCGACCAGCACCAATCCCCGCGAATTGATGGTCGAAAAATCCTTGCCTGTCATGGCGTTCCCCCCTTGGCCTGCCACCGGACGGCCCCCTCCGGCACCCGGTTTTCAGGCCCGTCCGTAGGCCTCGCCAATGGCGATGTCCATAGCGGCCTCGGGCGTGCTGTCGCCCCAGACGGCGAGTTGAAAAGCGGGGTAAAGCCGCTCGGCCTGCTCGACGGCGGTGCGGATCATGTGGTCGATCTGCTCGGGCGAGGCCAGCGAATCGCCTGCCAGAACAAGGCCGTAGCGCCAGACCATCAGCCGCTGCGACGGCCAGAAGGTGAACGCCCCGTCCCAGACCTGATCATTGGCCATGTTCAGCACCTGATACAGGCTGCCCATCTTGTCGGCGGGCGGGTCCATGTCGAAGGTGCAGATCAGGCGCAGCATTTCCTCGGCCGGCGACCAGGCCAGCGTCACCGCATAGCTGCGCCATTGACCCTCGACCGACATGGCGATCTGGTCGTCGGCGAGGCGGTCGAACTCCCACTCGCGATGGGCCGCGATCGTCTCGACGATGTCGATCGGATGGATGTCGCTGCCGTGCAGATAGCTGTCCGCTTGCGCCATAGATGCCGTTTCCCTGAACCGTTCCGGGACCACTGTTGGTTGCGTTCGCCTGCGACAGGTTGTGGTTTCGACCTGCCGGACCGCTAGATCAGGGTGGTTCAGAAGGGTCTGACTGTAAAGGTCAAACACCCGGCGCAGGGGAAGATTCCTGTGGATGAAAGGCGCGGGGGCAGGGGCGATTGCCGGCGTCTTTGGTTCAAAGGTGACTAAAAATCGCTAGACTATTCATTTGGTTAACGGGCAGGCGCCGGGCTAACCGGGGCAGGTGCTTAGTTGTAACCAAGGAGAATTGTGTGTTCAAACCTGCCACCCTCGCCCCCGCCCTCGCCGCCGCCCTGATTCTCGCCGGCTGCGCAGAGAAAAGCGCCGATATCGCGCCGTCCTATGTCTCGTCGAGCCGCTATGACACGATGAATTGCCGCCAGTTGGGGGCCGAGGCGCAGACCGTGTCCGACCGCGCCCGCTCGGCCATTCAGGCGCAAGACAAGAAGGCCAACAATGACGCCGCCGCCGCGACCGTGGGCATGATCCTGTTCTGGCCGGCGCTGTTCATGATCAAGGGCGATGGCAGCCAGGCCGCCGAGGTCGCCCGACTGAAGGGCGAGCGCGAGGCCATCGAGGCCGCCAACCGCGCCCGCAATTGCGGCATCGTCTTCAAGGAATAGCCGCGTCCTCAAGGCCGGGGCTAATGCCTCCCGGCCCTTCCCTGCGTATCCAGAATTGCGTCCTGCGGAAGCACCGCGGGACG
Organism: Paracoccus jeotgali; assembly: GCF_002865605.1. Classification (NCBI taxonomy): domain Bacteria; kingdom Pseudomonadati; phylum Pseudomonadota; class Alphaproteobacteria; order Rhodobacterales; family Paracoccaceae; genus Paracoccus; species Paracoccus jeotgali. Next base: position 1,895,575 of record NZ_CP025583.1, on the reverse strand, counting down.
CAACCGGGTCGGTCAGTTGATGCGCGCGCCGGTTTCGGCGTGGAACAGGTGGATGTCGTCGGGGCTGACGCTCAGGCGCAGGGTCTCGGGCACCTCGACATCGACGGGCAGGGTGGCGGTCAGCGGCTCGCCCGAGATGTTGCCATGAACCAGCCGGATCGCGCCCAACTCCTCGACCGCATCGACCTGCATCTGCAACTGCCCGTTCGGATCGGGGTGCATGTCCTCGGGGCGGATGCCAATCAGCCCGGCATGGGCGGTGCCCGGCAGATGCGGAACCGCGCGGGCCGAGAGCAGGTTCATCGCCGGACTGCCGATGAAGCCGGCGACAAAGGCTGAAGCCGGGCGGCGATACACCTCGAGCGGCGATCCGATCTGCTCGACCCGGCCCTTGTTCAGGACCACCAGCCGGTCCGCCAGCGTCATCGCCTCGAGCTGGTCATGCGTCACATAGATCGAGGTGGTGCGCAGACGCTTTTGCAGGGATTTGATCTCGAGCCGCATGGTGATGCGCAGCTTGGCGTCCAGGTTCGACAGCGGCTCGTCGAACAGGAACGCCGCCGGCTCGCGCACGATGGCGCGGCCCATCGCGACGCGCTGCCGCTGCCCGCCGGACAGGGCACGGGGCTTTCGGTCCAGGAAGGCGCCGATCTGCAGGATCTCGGCCGCCTCGTTCACGCGGCGGTCGATCTCGGCCCGCGGGGTGCGGCGGTTCTTCAGCCCATAGGCGAGATTCTGGCGCACGGTCATATGCGGGTAGAGCGCATAGTTCTGGAACACCATCGCGATGTCCCGCTCGGCCGGTTCGATCTCGTTCACGACGCGGTCGCCGATGGTGACGGTGCCCTCGCTGATCGCTTCGAGCCCCGCGACCATGCGCAGCAGCGTGGACTTGCCGCAGCCCGAGGGGCCGACCAGCACGATGAACTCGCCATCCTCGATGTCGATGCTGACGTTCTGCACCGCGCGGGTGCCGCCGGTATAGACCTTGCCAAGGCTGTCGATCGTAATTTGCGCCATTATTTTTCGGTCTCCACAAGGCCTTTGACGAACAATCGCTGCATGAAGATCACCACCAGCAGCGGCGGCAGCATCGCCAGAACGGCGGTCGCCATGATGTAATTCCACTGCGGATCGGTGTCCGCGACGCTGGCCATGCGCTTGATCCCGGCGACGATGGTGTACATGTCCGACCCCGTCGTGATCAGCAGCGGCCACAGATACTGGTTCCAGCCATAGATGAACATGATCACGAACAGCGCCGCGATATTGGTGCGCGACAGCGGCAGCAGGATGTCGCGAAAGAACTTCATCGGGCCGGCGCCGTCGATGCGGGCGGCCTCGGTCAGCTCATCGGGCATGGTCAGGAAGACCTGGCGGAACAGGAAGGTCGCGGTGGCCGAGGCGATCAGCGGGATGATCAACCCCTGATAGCTGTTCAGCATCCCCAGATCGGCCACCACCTTGAAGGTCGGCACGATCCGCACCTCGACCGGCAGCATCAGCGTCGCGAAGATGATCCAGAAGGCCAGCATCCGCAGCGGAAAGCGGAAATAGACGATGGCAAAGGCCGAGGTGATCGAGATCGCGATCTTGCCGAAGGCGATGCCCAGCGCCATGATCAGCGAGTTCACCATCATCCAGCCGACCGGCGGCATACCAGAGGTCGAGATGCCTTGCCCCAGCATCCGGGCGTAGTTCTGCGGCCCCTGATCGCCGAACCACAGCGGCACCACGCCCTGCAGGAAGTCGGTCGAGGCCCGCGTCGAGGCGACCAGCGCGATCCAGACCGGAAACGCCACGACGACCACGCCGAGGATCAGCACCAGATGTGCCAGCAGGTTCAGGATGGGACGATTTTCGACCATCAGTAAGCCACCTTCTTTTCGATGAAGCGGAACTGGATCACCGTCAGCACGATGACGATGACCATCAGCACCACCGATTGCGCCGCGCTGGACCCCAGGTTCTGGCCGACAAAGCCGTCTTGATAGACCTTGTAGACAAGGATGTTCGTCGATTGCGCCGGCCCGCCCAGCGTGGTCGCGTCGATCACGGCGAAGGTCTCGAACATCGCATAGACGAGGTTCACCACCATCAGGAAGAAGGTCGTCGGCGACAGCAGGGGCAGGGTGATGGTAAAGAAGCGCTTGATCGGCCCGGCGCCATCGATGGCGGCAGCCTCGCGCAGGCTGGCGGGGATGGATTGCAGCCCGGCCACGAAGAACAGGAAGGAGTAAGAGATCCGGCTCCACGAGCTGGCGATGACGACAAAGATCATCGCGTCGGTCGGGTCATAGATCCAGTTGAAGTCGATGCCCAGCTGCGACAGCACGAAGGGCAGGATGCCGATGGAGGGGTTGAAGATGAACCACCACAGGATGCCCGCCACCGCCGGCGCGATGGCATAGGGCCAGATCAGCAGCGTGGTATACAGCTTGTCGGACCGGATCAGCCGGTCCACGGCCACCGCCATCAACAGCGCAAAGATCATCGTCACCAGCGTCACCGAGACGGTGAAGATCAGCGTGACCGTGAAGCTGTTGTGATATTCGCTGCTGGCGAGCAGCTGGCGGTAATTGCCCAGACCGATGAATTCCGACCGCAGCCCGAACGCATCCTCGCGCAGAAAGCTCTGCCAGATCGCCTGTCCGGCGGGCCACAGGAAAAAGATCGCCGTGATCGCAAGCTGGGGTGCCAGCAGCAGCCAGGGCAGGAAGCGGTTGGTGAAAAAGGCGCGCTTCATGGGCGGCTCCGGGCAGAAGGAAACGGCGCCCGCATCGGGTGTGCGGGCGCCGCTGTAAGGGTCTGGTTACTGGTTGGCAGCCTGGAAGTCTTCCAGCAGCTTGTTGCCACGCTCGACCACGGCATCAAGCGCGCCTTGCGCGTCCTTGGACCCGCCCAGCATCGCCTCGAACTCTTCGTCGATGATGGTGCGGACCTGCACGTAATTGCCGAAGCGCAGACCTTTCGAGTTCGGCGTCGGCGTGTTCAGCGTGATCTGCTTGATCGCCGTGTCAGCGCCGGGGTTCTCGTCATAGTAACCCTGCTCTTGCGACAGTTCATAGGCGGCGGTGGTGATCGGCAGATAGCCGCTGAACTGGTGCCAGTCGGCCTGCACCTCGGGGCTCGAAAGGTATTTGAAGAACTCGGCCACGCCCTTGTATTCTTCGTCCGGGCGGCCCTGCAGCACCCACAGCGTCGCGCCGCCGATGATGCTGTTCTGGGGCGCGCCCTCGACATCGTCATAATAGGGCAGCATGGCAAAGCCGAGGTCGAAATCCTTGGCGTTTTCCACCACCGAGGCGCGTGACCCCGACGAGTTCATCATCATCGCGCATTCCTGGCCATAGAACATCGGCTGCGCGTTGTCGCCGCCCAGCGGGCCTGCGTATTTGTACAGCCCCTCATCGGCCCATTTCTTCAGGTTGCCCCAATGGCGCACCTGCTCGGGGCCGTTCACGGTCAGGCGCGCATCCAGCCCGCCAAAGCCGTTTTCCAGCGTCCCGATCGGGACATTGTGCCAGGCCGAGAAGTTTTCGGTCTGGATCCAGCTGACCCAGCCGGTGGTGAAGCCGCATTTGGCCGCGCCGGAGTCGATGATCTTCTTGGAAGCCTCTTCCATCTCGGCCCAGGTCTTGGGCGGGTTTTCGGGGTCGAGGCCGGCTTTCTCGAACACGGTCTTGTTGTAATACATGATCGGGGTCGAGCTGTTGAACGGCATCGACAGCATGTTGCCGTCGGTGTCGGTGTAATAGCCGGCGACGGCGGGAAGATAGGCGTCGGGGTCAAAGTCGCTGCCGTGGTCGGCCATCAGCTTGTAGACCGGATAGACCGCGCCCTCGGCCGCGATCATGGTGCCGGTGCCGACCTCGAACACCTGCACGATGGCGGGCTGCTGCTTGGCGCGGAAGGCGGCGATGGCGCTGGTCATCGTCTCGACATAGTTGCCCTTGTACGAGGGGACGACCTTGTACTCGTCCTGCGACTCGTTGAAGCCCTTGACGATGTCTTCAAGTTTCGCGCCCAGCTCGCCGCCCATGGCGTGCCACCACTGGATGTCGGTGGCGGCATTGGCCGCACCGAGCGATGCGATCAGCGCAATCGCCGATGCGGAGAAAATACGGGTCATGTCACAGTCCTTCCTGTTGAGACGCTTTGCCTGACTGGTTCCGGCCTGTCACAGCCGGGATGTCGGTTCTGGTGTCCGAAATGTGGCAGAATTGCGCCATCAGTCAACGCCTTGATGGCCGATTGATCAAATTCGCACAAATTCGCGCATGAATCGCCGCAGACCGCGCATCTTTTGCCGCCCGGACCGCGCGAATCAGGCGCGGTTTCCGCTGAACAGCGCCTTGGCGCCCGACCACAGCGGCAGAACCGTGGCCCGCGCCAGCGGCCCCAGGACGTGGTGACTGGTCGGGATCAGGATCAGCCCGAGAATCAGGCCAAAGATCCCGTCGAAGAACGCGACCACGAGCCAGCGCACCGCGCCATGGGCGAAAGGCACCGCCGCCGCCGCCCATTCCGCCTGCCGGATGATCCACTCGTCCGGCTGGCGCAGGCCCAGTTCGTGCAGGCCGTGGATGACGATATTGCCGCCGACCCAGATCATCGCGGCGGTGCCGACGATGGTCAGCAGCTTCATCACCGCGGGCATTCCCTTGACGATCAGTCGCCCCAGGGCCGCCAGCTGGTCACGCCGCACCATCGACAGCCCGATATCGTCCATCTTCACGATCAGCGCGACGGCGCCATAGACGACGGCCGTGATCATCAGACCGGCGACGGCCAGCACGGCGGCCTCGAAGGCCAGTTCGGCCGGGCGGGCCAGCTGCATGGCGTCGATCAGCCCGGTCGCCTCGCTCAGGACGATGGTCATGATCTCGGCCGACAGGATGAAGTCGGTCTTGATGGCGCCCGCGACCTTTTGCTCTTCCAGCCCGACCGCCGGGTCGGCCTTGCCGCCCTCGTAATGATCCTCGGGGTCGCCGGGGGGCGAGAGGACGTGCCAGACCTTTTCCGCGCCTTCGTAACACAGATAGCCGCCGCCCAGCATCAACAGCGGCGCGATGCTCCACGGCGCAAAGACCGACAGAAGCAGCGCGATGGGCAGCAATATCACCAGCTTGTTGAAGATCGAGCCCTTGGCGATCTTCCAGATGATCGGCAATTCGCGCTTGGCGTCGAAACCATGGACATATTTCGGCGTCACCGCCGCATCGTCGATCAACGCCCCCGCCGCCTTGGCCGAGGATTTCATCGCCATCCCCGTCACATCGTCCACCGAGGCGGCCGCGACCTTGGCGATTCCGGCGACGTCGTCCAGCAGCGCAAGCAAGCCGCTCATGAGGTTCCTTTCACCGTTCCATCTGCGAATAATGGCTGACGTCAGACAAGGTTCCGCCGCCGGTGCTTGCACCGGGGCAGCGAATGCTGCATCACCACGAACGCGTAACACTGAAAAAAGGGCAGGACCATGGCCGATCTGGATGCCACCGCGAAACCGACCGAAGACGTCGACCTGCGCGAGGTCTTTGGCCTGGAAAGCGACATGAAGGTGCGCGCCTTCGCCGAACGCACCGACCGCGTGCCCGAAATCGACACCACCTATAAGTTCGACCCGGACACGACCTTGGCGATCCTCGCGGGCTTTGCCTATAACCGCCGGGTGATGATCCAGGGCTATCACGGCACCGGCAAATCGACCCATATCGAGCAGGTGGCCGCGCGGCTGAACTGGCCTTGCGTGCGCGTCAACCTCGACAGCCATGTCAGCCGGATCGACCTGATCGGCAAGGACGCGATCAAGCTGGTCGACGGCAAGCAGGTGACGGTGTTCCACGAAGGCATCCTGCCCTGGGCGCTGCGCAACCCGACCGCCATCGTCTTTGACGAATACGACGCCGGCCGCGCCGATGTGATGTTCGTCATTCAGCGCGTGCTGGAAACCGACGGCAAGCTGACGCTGCTGGACCAGAACGAGGTGATCACCCCGAACCCCTATTTCCGGCTGTTCGCCACGTCGAACACGGTCGGTCTGGGCGACACGACGGGGCTGTATCACGGCACCCAGCAGATCAACCAGGGCCAGATGGACCGCTGGAGCCTTGTGGCCACCCTGAACTATCTGTCCCATGACGCCGAGGCCGCCATCGTGCTGGCCAAAGTGCCGACCTATAACAACGAGAAAGGCCGCAGCATCATCTCGCGCATGGTGACGCTGGCCGATCTGACCCGCACCGCCTTCATGCAGGGCGATCTGTCCACCGTCATGTCGCCGCGCACGGTGATCACATGGGCGCAGAACGCGCGCATCTTCGACAGCGTCGGTTACGCCTTCCGGCTGACCTTCCTGAACAAATGCGACGAGCTTGAACGCCAGACCGTGGCCGAGTTCTATCAGCGTCTCTTCGACGAGGAATTGCCCGAAAGCGCGGCCGTCCGGGCAGGGTGATCCCCGGCGCTGCCGTCCCGGCCAACAGGATGTCGTTGCTGCCATGAAACCGACCGACAACCCCGCCGATCCGTTCAAGAAGGCCCTGACCGAGGCCACCCGTGCCCTTGCGCATGAGGGCGAGCTGAACGTCACCTTCACCGCCGACCCGTCAGGCGTGGCGGGCGACACCATGCGGCTGCCGCAGATCAGCCGCCGCATGACCCGCGACGAGATCGTGCAGGCGCGCGGCACCGCCGATGCGCTGGCGATGCGGGTGCGCCACCACGACCCCGCGACCCATGCCCGCTATGTCCCCTCGGGGCCGATGGCGCGCGACATCTTCGAGGCGGTCGAGACCGCGCGGGTCGAGGCGCTGGGCGCGCGGCAGATGCCGGGCGCGCTGTCGAACATCGACGCCAAGATGGGGGCCGAGGCCGAAAAGCGCGGCTATTCGCAGCTCAAGCAGCCCGCCGATCTGCCCCTGTCGGTGGCCGCGGGCTATCTGCTGCGGCAGGCGATGACCGGGCGCGACCTGCCGCCCGCCGCCGCCCATGCGGCCGAGCTGTGGCGCCCCTTCGTCACCCAGCAGGCCGGGCATATCCTCGACACCGCGCCCGAGCGGCTGGCCGATCAGGCGGCCTTCGCGCGGCTGGCGCGGCAGTTGATCTCGGATCTCGGCTATGGCGATCAGCTGGGCGACGATCCCGACGCCCAGAACGACGACGACGCGACCGAGGATGCCGAGCCGGACCCCGAATCCGGCGACAATCAGGCGCGGGACGAGGATGAGGACAGCGAGGACAGCGAATCCTCGCCCGAGCGCAGTCAGGAACGGACCGAGGAAGAGCGTCAGGCGCAGGTCTCGATGGACGATTCCTCCGATGACGAGATGACCGAGGAAGCCGAGGCCGAGGAAAGCGAGGCGCCGCAGGAACTGCCGCCCCCGGTCAGCGAGGCGAGCGCGGATTACAAGGTTTATACCCAGGCCTTCGACGAGGAGATCGGGGCCGAGGAACTGGCCGAACCGGCCGAGCTGGAACGCCTGCGGGCCTATCTGGACAAGCAGCTCGAACCGCTGCGGGGCGCGGTCAGCCGGCTGGCCAACAAGCTGCAGCGCCGCTTGCAGGCCCAGCAGAACCGCAGTTGGGAGTTCGACAAGGAAGAGGGCGTGCTCGACGCCGGCCGGCTGGCGCGGGTGGTGGCAAACCCGACCACGCCGCTGTCCTTCAAGGTCGAGAAGGACACCGAGTTCCGCGACACCGTCGTCACCCTGCTGATCGACAATTCCGGCTCGATGCGCGGGCGGCCGATCAGCATCGCGGCGATCTGCGCCGATGTGCTGGCCCGGACGCTGGAACGCAGTCAGGTCAAGGTCGAGATCCTCGGCTTCACCACCCGCGCCTGGAAGGGCGGCCAAAGCCGCGAGCAATGGCTGCGCGACAACCGCCCGGCGCTGCCCGGCCGCCTGAACGACCTGCGCCACATCATCTACAAGCGCGCCGATGCCCCGTGGCGTCGCGTGCGCCCCAATCTGGGGCTGATGATGAAGGAAGGTCTGCTCAAGGAAAACATCGACGGCGAGGCGCTGGAATGGGCGCATCGTCGTCTGGTCCGCCGGGCCGAGCAGCGGCGCATCCTGATGGTGATTTCGGACGGGGCGCCGGTCGATGATTCGACGCTGTCGGTGAACCCCGCCAACTATCTGGAACGGCATCTGCGCGACGTCATCGACATGATCGAAAAGCGCCGTCAGGTCGAACTGCTGGCCATCGGCATCGGCCATGACGTCACCCGCTATTACAGCCGCGCGGTGACCATCACCGATGCCGAGCAACTGGGCGGCGCGATCACCGAGCAACTGGCGGCGCTGTTCGAATCCGACCCAAGGCGCCGCGCGCGGGCCATGCAGCGCGGCCGCTAGGCCCGGCGTCATCGTCTTTCGTCAAACAGGGATCAGCCATGTTCCAGACCTTCGCCTCGGACGCCGACCCGGCGCGTCATCCGCCCCGGCTGGCGGCGCTGCGCAAGCAGATGATCGCGCAGGGGCTGGACGCCTTCATCGTGCCGCGCGCCGACGCACATCAGGGCGAATATGTCGCCGATTGCGACGCGCGGCTGCGCTGGCTGACCGGCTTTACCGGCAGCGCGGGCATCGCGATCGTGACACATGACGCGGCGGCGGTGCTGGTCGACGGGCGCTATCGCGTCCAACTGCGCGAACAGGTGGATACCCGGCATTTCACGCCGGTGGCCTTTCCCGACACCCGCCCCGCCGACTGGCTGGCCAAGGCGCTGCCGCATGGCGGCAAGGTGGGCTTCGATCCCTGGCTGCACACGCATCAGGAAATCGCCGCGCTCGACAAGCGCCTGCGGGCGCAGGGCATCACGCTGGCGCCAGTCGAGAATCCGGTGGACGCGATCTGGACCGACCGCCCGCCGGCGCCCGCCGGCGCGGTGCGGCTGCATGACGACAGCGTGGCCGGCGCCACGGCGGCCGAAAAGAGAGAGAGCCTGGCCGCCACGCTGCGCGAGGCCGGGCAGAGCGCGCTGGTCATCACGCTGGCGGATTCGCTGTCCTGGCTGCTGAACATCCGGGGCAGCGATCTGCCCTGCAACCCGGTGGTGCTGGGCTTTGCGATCCTGCATCAAGACGCCTCGGTTCAGGTCTTTGCCGATCCGGGCAAGTTCGACGGCACCGTCCGCGACGCCCTCGGCCCGGCGGTCAGCGTGCATCCGGTGGCCGCGTTTCCGGCGGCGCTGACGGCGCTGACGGGCACCGTCCGCCTCGATCCGGCATCGGTGCCGCAGGCGGTCGCGGATCTGCTGGACGAGGCCGGGATCGAGACGGCCTTTGACGCCGACCCGATCATCATGGCCAAGGCGGTCAAGACCGAGGCCGAAATCGCGGGGATGCGCGCCGCCCATCTGACAGACGGCGCGGCGATGGCGCGTTTCCTGCGCTGGCTTGATGCCACCGCGCCCGGTGATCAGACCGAGATCGACGTCACCGGCGAGCTGGAACGCATCCGGCGCAAGGCGGGCATTCTGGACATCAGCTTCGACACCATCTGCGGCGTCGGCCCGCACGCGGCCCTTCCCCATTACCGCGTGACCGAAGCCAGCAACGCAGCTTTGGCCTCGGGTCAGGTATTGCTGGTCGATTCGGGCGGGCAATATCCGAACGGCACCACCGACATCACCCGCACCATGGCGGTGGGCGAGATGCCGGACGAGGTCGCCCGCTGCTTCACCCGCGTCTTGCAGGGCATGATCGGCATCTCGCGCCTGCGCTTTCCGCGTGGGCTGGCCGGACGCGATCTGGACGCGGTGGCGCGGGCGCCGCTATGGGTCGCGGGCCTCGATTACGATCACGGCACCGGGCACGGCGTCGGGGCGGCGCTGTGCGTCCATGAAGGCCCGGCGCGGATCTCGCGCGCGTCCGAGGTGCCGCTGCAGCCGGGCATGATCCTGTCCAACGAGCCAGGCTATTACCGCGAGGGCGCCTTTGGCATCCGGATCGAGAACCTGCTGGCCGTGACCAAGGCCGACAGCCCCGATGGCCGCGATCTGCTGGGGTTCGAGACGCTGACCTTCGTGCCCATCGACCGCCGCCTGATCGTGGTCGAGATGCTGTCGGGCGAAGAACGGCAATGGCTGAACGACTATCACGCCCAGGTCATGGAAAAGATCGGGCCGCTGGTCGATGCGGCGACGCGCGACTGGCTGCAGGCCGCGACCGCCTTGGTCTGACGGTCGCGACGCCGCAGCTGGCGGCGTCGCGCCAAAATCAGGCGTAAAGCAGCACGCCGCTGATGATCAGGCCGCTGAACAGCAGCACGACCACGCAAAAGCCCATGATGTCGCGCGGCTTCAGCCCGGCGATCCCCAGCATCGGCAGCGCCCAGAAGGGCTGCAGCATGTTGGTCCACGCATCGCCCCAGGCCACGGCCATGACCACCTTGGTCATGTCGGCATTCAGCGCCTGCGCCGCCGGCAGCATGATCGGCGCCTGCACCGCCCACTGCCCGCCGCCCGAGGGCACGAAGATGTTGACGATCCCGGCGGAAATGAAGCTCCAGAACGGCAGGGTCTGGGCGGTCGAGATGCTGACGAACCATTCCGACATGGTCGCCGCCAGCCCGGAATTGGTCATGATCGCCATGATCCCGGCATAGAAGGGGAACTGCAGCACGATGCCGGCGCCGCCGCGCACGGCCTCGTCCAGCGCCCCCAGCAGGCTGCGCGCGCTGCCATGCAGCACGATGCCCACGAACAGGAACAGGAAGTTCACCACGTTCAGGTTCAGCCCGCCCAGCGAGGCTGCATACTGCGCCAGCCAGATCAGACCGGCACCGCCGACCAGATACATCAGGATGGGCGAGGCCTCCATCCGCTCGGCCAGGGTGGCGCTGGGGGGCAGGGGCGGCAGGTCGGCCTCTTCACCCAGAACCGCCGGATCGACCAGCACGGTTTCCTCGGGGCGGGGCATCATCATGCGGTTGATCAGCGGCAGCGCGATGACCAGCAGCGCCACCAGCAGCAGGTTCCAGCCGGCGAAGATGGTCTGCGAGGTCGGGATGATGCCGATGACGTCCTGCGTGAAATGGTCGGGCGTGGCGACCGTCAGCGGGATCGAGCCGGAAATGCCACCATGCCAGATCAGGAACCCGGAATAGGCCGAGGCGACCAGCAGCCGGTAATCGACCTTGACCTGCCGCGCCAGTTCGCGCGCAAAGATCGCGCCGACCACCAGTCCGAAGCCCCAGTTGATCCAGCTTGCCGCCAGCGACACCAGCGTGACCAGAATGATCGCGCTGCCCGCGCTGCTGGCCAGGCCCGCCACGCTGCGCAGCAGCCGCCGGACCGGCGGCGACGAGGCGAGGATGAAGCCGGTGACCAGCACCAGCAACATCTGCATCCCGAAGCTGAGCAGCGCCCAGAACCCGTCGCCCCACATACGGATCAGGTCGAGCGGGTTCGTCCGCTCGATCCCGAGGGCCGCGAGCATGACGATCAGCGTCAGCACAAGCACAAAGACAAAAGCGTCGGGCAACCAGCGTTCCATCAGCCGGGTTGCGGGACGTGACAGGATCCGCAGCATCCGAGTTCTCCCCTGAAATCTGTTGCTGCAGCTTGGGACAGCGCCGCCGCTTCGGCAAGGGCCAAGGCGTCCTGCGACGACAAACGCCCGCCTTTTCAAAGGGCGGGCGTCTGGATTTAACGTCGCAGGGCCGGATCAGAGGCGGCGGGGTCAGCCGATGGCGGCTTGCCGCACCTGCTCGTCCACCTTGTCCACATATTGCGCGAAATTGTCCGAGAACATCTGCACCAGCTTGCGGGCCTGCGCGTCATAGGCGGCAGGGTCGGCCCAGGTCTGGCGCGGGTTCAGCAGCACGTCGGACACGCCTTCGACCGAGACCGGCACCTCGAATCCGAAATTCGGGTCGCGGCGGAACTCGACCTCGTTCAGCGAACCGTCGAGCGCGGCGTGCAGCAGCGCGCGGGTGGCCTTGATCGGCATCCGCGCCCCGGTGCCGAAGGCGCCGCCGGTCCAGCCGGTGTTGACCAGCCAGCAGGTCGCGCCCGCCGCGGCGATCCGCTTTTGCAGCAACTCGCCGTAGACCTCGGGCCGGCGCGGCATGAAGGGCGCGCCGAAGCAGGTCGAGAAGGTCGGCGTCGGCTCGGTCACGCCGACCTCGGTCCCCGGCGTTTTCGAGGTGAAGCCGGACAGGAAGTGATACATCGCCTGCGCGGGCGTCAGCCGCGCGATCGGGGGCAGCACGCCGAAGGCGTCGCAGGTCAGCATGATGACGTTTTTCGGCACGCCGCCACGCCCCGTTTCCGACGCGTTCGAGATATAGTCGAGCGGATAGGCGCAGCGCATGTTCTCGGTCAGGCTGCTGTCTTCGAAATCCAGTTCCAGCGTGTCGGGGTCATAGACCATGTTCTCGATCACGGTGGCGAACCGGCTGGTGGTCGAGAAGATCTCGGGCTCGGCCTTGGCGGACAGGTTGATGGTCTTGGCGTAGCAGCCGCCTTCGAAGTTGAAGACGCCGTCATCCGACCAGCCATGCTCGTCATCGCCGATCAGCACCCGCGAGGGGTCCGCCGACAGCGTGGTCTTGCCGGTGCCCGACAGGCCGAAGAACACGGCCACGTCGTTTTCATCCTGCGGCGCGTGGTTGGCGCTGCAATGCATCGGCATGACGCCGCGCGCCGGCAGGATGTAGTTCAGCAGCGAGAAGACGCCCTTCTTGTTCTCGCCCGCATATTCGGTGTTGCCGATCAGGATCAGCTTGCGGTCGAAGTTCAGCGCGATCACCGTCTCGCTGCGGCAGCCGTGGCGGGCCGGGTCGGCCTTGAAGCTGGGGCAGTTGATGATGGTGTATTCGGCCTGGAAACCGGCCAGCTCGGACGCCTCGGGGCGGCGCAGCAGGTGGCGGATGAACAGGTTGTGCCATGCCAATTCGCTGACCACGCGCACATCAAGCCGCTGCTGCGGGTCGGCCCCGGCATACAGATCCTGAACGAAATATTCCTTGCCCTTCATATGGGCGATCATGTCGTCATACAGCCGGTCGAACGCCTCGGGCGCCATCGGCTGATTGTTTTCCCACCAGATGCTGTCCTCGACATCGGGGGTGCGGACGACGAACTTGTCCTTGGGCGAGCGGCCGGTATGCGCGCCGGTCGAGACCAGAAACGCCCCGCCGAGACCCAGCTTGCCTTCGCCGCGTGCGATGGCATGTTCGACCAGTGCCGGCTCGAGCAGGTTATAATGGACCACCCCGGCACCCTCGATTCCCTGATCTTCCAGTCTGAAATTGGGGTTCACGCGGGGCTGCGACATGGGAAATCCTCGAAGGCTGGGGCAAAAGAAGGAAATGTGTGGGTCAAGGCCCCTATAGCACGGCGGTTTCGATTGGACAGTGGCTTGTCGGCGATGTTAGCGACACCAAAGAATGATAGCGCAACCACGGCGCTGTTTGCTGTGGTTGGCATGTAAGAAGGGTGCCAGCCGCATGGCTGCATTGCAAACCATTCATGGCACCGCGGTGTCGCTGGACGGGCAGGGGGTATTGATTCTGGGCTCGTCGGGCAGCGGCAAGTCCGCGCTCGCGCTGTCGCTGATGGGCTTGGGCGGCGTGTTGGTCGCGGATGACCGGGTGGTATTGAACCCCACGCCCGACGGGCTGATCACGCGCGCGCCCGAAGTGCTGGCCGGGCTGATCGAGGCGCGGGGGGTGGGCCTGCTGCGGACCGATCACGTCGCCGCGCCGATCCGGCTGGTGGTGGATCTGGGCCAGACCGAGACGCAGCGACTGCCGCCGATCCGCCACATCACCATCGCCGCGACGCGGCTTCCCCTTGTTCTCGGGCCGTTGACCGCTCATCTTCCCATGGCGATCCGGCTGTTGCTGCGCGGCGGTCGTGTCGATCCCGAAGGTCACGCGCAGGCGAAAGGCTGATGCAGCAGATGGCGGCGCCCGATCAGGACCCAGACCCGACCCCGCGCGCCGAGGATACGGACGAGGACGTGACCCGGCTTGTGCTGGTCACGGGCCCGTCCGGGGCCGGACGCTCGACCGCGATCCACGTGCTCGAGGATCTGGGATATGAGGCCATCGACAACCTGCCCTTTTCGCTGATCCCGCGCCTGCTGGACGGGCCGCCGCGTCCGACCCCGCTGGCGCTGGGGCTAGATGTGCGCAACCGCGACTTTTCCGCGACGGCGGTGATCGAGCTGATCGACCGGCTGACCCGGCATCCCGGCTATGCGCCCGAGGTTCTGTATCTCGACTGCGACTCCTCGACGCTGGTGCGCCGCTTCAACGAGACGCGGCGCCGTCACCCGATGGCCGAGGCGGGCGCGCCGATGGACGGGATCGAGGCGGAAAAGGACCTGCTGGCCGCGATCCGGGCGCGGGCCGATGTGCTGGTCAACACCTCGGACATGTCGCCCCATGATCTGAAGACCGAGCTGGCGCGGTTCTTCGACACCGGCGAGACGCAGCGGCTGACCGTCTCGGTGCAAAGCTTTTCCTACAAACGCGGGGTGCCGCGCGGCATCGACATCATGTTTGATTGTCGATTCCTCGACAATCCGCATTGGCAGCCCGAGTTGCGCGCACAGGACGGGCGAAATGACGCGGTTCAGGCGCATATCCGCGCAGATTCGCGCTTTGACGAGTTTTTCACCCGCGTTCGGGACTTGATTCTTTTCGTTTTGCCTGCACATCTGGCCGAGGGGAAAACTCATGTGGCCATCGGCTTCGGATGCACGGGCGGCCAACATCGTTCCGTCACTTTGACGGAATTGATGGCGGCAGCGCTTGCGGAGCAGGGCTGGCAGGTGTCAAAACGGCACAGGGAACTGGAACGCCGCGCAGCGGACGCGGCACATCACGCGATTTCGGCTTCGACGCCTCAGGGGACGCAGATTTGATCGGGATTGTCATTGTCGCCCATGGCGGATTGGCACGGGAATATATGGCGGCAGTTGAACATGTCGTCGGACCGCAAAGCGGCATGCGGACCATCACCATCGAGGACCGGCATGATCGCGATGCGAAAAGCCGCGAGATTCGCGACGCCGCCGACGATGTCGACCGCGGCGACGGGGTGGTGGTGGTGACGGATCTGTTCGGCGGCTCGCCCTCGAACCTGTCGCTGCCGGCCTGCGCGGTGCAGAACCGTGTGATCCTGTATGGCGCGAACCTGCCTATGCTGCTCAAGCTGGCCAAGCTGCGGCATCTGCCGGCGACCGAGGCCGCCGATCTGGCGGCCGAGGCGGGACGCAAATACATCGACAGCTATCGGGTCAGCGCCGAGGTGCAAAAGCCGGGGCGGGTGGCCCAGTGACGGCGCCGGTCCGGCTGTGTCTGCCCATCGTCAACGAAAAGGGCCTGCACGCGCGCGCATCGGCGAAGTTCGTCGAGATCGTCGAACGCTTCGACGCCGAGGCGCGGGTCAGCCGCGACGGCATGACCGTCTCGGGCGATTCGATCATGGGGCTGCTGATGCTGGCCGCCAGCCGCGGAACCGAGATCGAGATCGAGACCGCCGGCCCCGAGGCCGAGGGCTTGGCACGGGCGCTGAGCGCGCTGATCGCTGACCGATTTGGCGAGGGCATCTGAATCATTGACGGCACGACGTTCCTATCACCACGGCAATCTGCGCGAGGCATTGGTCGAGGCGGCGGCGGACCTGATCGGTGAATGCGGCCCGCAGGGCTTTACCCTGGCCGAGGCCGCCCGGCGCGCGGGCGTGTCGGCCGCCGCGCCCTATCGCCACTATCAGGGGCGCGAGGAATTGCTGGCCGAGGTGGCGCAGCGCGGTTTTTCGGAACTCGGTCAGGTCATGCGGACGGCCTGGGATGGCGGCAAGCCGCATCCGGTGATGGGGCTGGCGCGGATGGGTGAGGCCTATCTGGACTTTGCCCTCGCGCAACCCGCCTTTTATCGCGCGATGTTCGAATCTGGGCTGGCGGTGGACGGGCAGTCCGCCGCGTGGCAGCGGAACGAGCAGGGTCTGGCGGAACTGGTCAACGCAATCAAGGTGCTGTCCGCGCCGCTGCCGGAAGCGCGCCGGCCCGATCCGCGCATGGTCGCCAATCACATCTGGGCGCTGGCGCATGGCACCGTGTCGCTGTTCTGCATGGGCGGACCGGACGCGCCGGCGCCCACCTCCTCGCCGCATGAAAGCCTGATCCTTGCCTGCCGGTCCTATCTGACCGGTCTGGGCCTGATCGCGCCCGACTTCGCGCCCTCGCCCTGGATTGCGGGGAAATGGCCCATCGGCGGGCCGCGCTCGGACGATTGAGGGGGCGGGGGCGGGGGCGCATTGCGCGCCCCGCACCGAAGGGTCAGCGCGTCGGAACCGGCGTCTCGCCGGAGTAGTCATAGAAGCCGCGGCCGGATTTGCGGCCCAGCCACCCCGCCTCGACATATTTCACCAGCAGCGGGCAGGGACGGTATTTCGTATCCGCCAGCCCGTCATGCAGCACGTTCATGATCGCAAGGCAGGTGTCCAGACCGATGAAATCGCCCAGTTCCAGCGGGCCCATCGGCCAGTTCGCGCCCAGCTTCATCGACTGGTCGATGGATTTGACCGAACCGACGCCCTCATACAGCGTATAGACCGCCTCGTTGATCATCGGGATCAGGATGCGGTTGACGATGAAGGCGGGGAAATCCTCGGCCGTGGCCGAGGTCTTGCCGATCTGTTCGACCACCTGCAGCAGGGTTTGATAGGTTTCCTGGTCGGTGGCGATGCCGCGGATCAGTTCGACCAGTTGCATCACCGGCACCGGGTTCATGAAGTGGAAGCCCATGAAGCGGTGCGGCCGATCGGTGCGGCTGGCCAGCCGGGTGATCGAGATCGAGGAGGTGTTCGAGGTCAGGATCGTCTCGGGCTTCAGATGCGGCAGCAGCTCCTCAAAGATCTTGTGCTTGATCGCTTCCTTCTCGGTCGCGGCCTCGATGATCAGGTCGCACTGGCCCAGATCGGTCAGCGTCGGCGTGGTCTTGATCCGCCCGAAGGCCTGGTCCTTTTCCGACTGGGTGATCTTGTCGCCGCGAAGCTGCCGTTCGAGGTTGCGGTCGATCAGGCTCATCGCCTTTTCCATCGCCTCGGTGCTGACATCGGTCATCAGCACGTCATATCCTGCAAGCGCAAAGACATGCGCGATCCCGTTCCCCATCTGGCCCGCGCCGACGATCCCCACCGATTGAATAGCCATGACAACTCCTTTTGCCGTTGCCGGGACGATATGGTGCGCGGGGGTCGGGATCAATGCGCAACTGTCGGCAGGGCGGGTTCGCGCCATGAAACGGAAAACGCCGCGAAAGATCGCGGCGTTTGCTGTCTTGTCGTGGTCAGGCGGCCGAGGGCCGCCCGGTCTTACAGCTTCTCGGTCAGTTCCGGCAGGATGGTGAACAGATCGCCCACCAGCCCGTAATCGGCGACTTGGAAAATCGGGGCTTCCTCGTCCTTGTTGATCGCCACGATGACCTTGCTGTCCTTCATCCCGGCAAGGTGCTGGATCGCACCCGAGATGCCGACGGCGACATACAGTTCGGGTGCGACGACCTTGCCGGTCTGGCCGACCTGCCAGTCGTTCGGGGCAAAGCCTGAATCGACCGCCGCGCGCGAGGCGCCGACGGCGGCGCCCAGCTTGTCGGCCAGCTTTTCGATCAGCTCGAAATTCTCTTCCGAGCCGACGCCGCGCCCGCCCGAGACGACGCGCCCGGCCGAGGTCAGTTCCGGACGGTCGCTTTCCGCGACCTCGTCCGCGACCCAGGACGACAGGCCCGGATCGTCGGCCGTGGCGGCGTCGCTGATCTGGGCCGATCCGCCCTCGCCCGCGCCGTCGAACGAGGCGGTGCGGATGGTCATGACCTTGGTCGCGTCCTTGGACCGCACGGTCTGGATCGCGTTGCCGGCATAGACCGGGCGCTTGAAGGTGTCGGCATCGACCACCTCGGCCACGTCCGAGATCACCATCACGTCCAGCAGCGCGGCGACGCGCGGCATGACGTTCTTGGCATCCGTGGTCGCCGGCGCGGCGATGTGGGAATAATCCCCGGCGAGGCTGACCATCAGCGCCGCCGTCGGCTCGGCCAGACGGTGGCCATACAGCGCGTCTTCGGCCACGAGAACCTTGGCCACGCCGTCGATCTTGGCGGCGGCTTCGGCGGCGGCGCGGGCGCTGGCGCCGGCGCACAGCACCGTCACATCGCCCAGCGTGCGGACCGCGTTCACGGCCTTGGCGGTCGAGTCGCGGTTCAACTCTCCGTTGGTGACTTCACCCAGCAGCAGAACAGCCATCACACAACCCCCGCTTCTTTAAGTTTCGAGACCAGTTCGTCCACCGACTCGACCTTGATCCCGGCCTTGCGGCCCTCCGGTTCGGCGGTCGAGAGGATTTCCAGCCGCGGCGTGACATCGACGCCCAGATCGGCGGCGGTCTTTTCGTCCAGCGGCTTTTTCTTGGCCTTCATGATGTTGGGCAGGCTGGCATAGCGCGGCTCGTTCAGGCGCAGGTCGGCGGTGACGATGGCCGGCAGCTTGACGCTGATCGTCTGCAGGCCGCCATCGACCTCGCGCGTCACCTTGGCGGCGTCGCCGTCGATTTCCAGCTTGCTGGCAAAGGTCGCCTGACCCCAGCCCAGCAG
Organism: Paracoccus jeotgali; assembly: GCF_002865605.1. Lineage (NCBI taxonomy): Bacteria > Pseudomonadati > Pseudomonadota > Alphaproteobacteria > Rhodobacterales > Paracoccaceae > Paracoccus > Paracoccus jeotgali. Next base: position 1,876,960 of record NZ_CP025583.1, on the reverse strand, counting down.
CGCCGCCAGCATCTGGCCGGTGGCGTTCATGTCGTTGTCGATGGCCTGCTTGCCGGCGATGACCAGCCGGGGCTGTTCCTCGTCGATGATGGCCTTGAGGATCTTGGCGACGGCGAGGGGTTCGATGTCGTTATGCACATCATCGGCGGCGATGACCAGAATGGCGCGGTCGGCGCCCATGGCCAGCGCGGTGCGCAGCGTTTCCTGCGCCTGCTTGACCCCGATCGAGACCACGACGACCTCTTCGGCGACGCCTTTTTCCTTCAGCCGGATCGCCTCTTCGACGGCGATTTCGTCGAAGGGGTTCATCGACATCTTCACGTTCGCAAGATCGACGCCAGAGCCGTCGGCCTTGACCCGGGCTTTCACGTTATAGTCGATCACGCGCTTTACTGGCACAAGGACCTTCATCGGCACTGACTCCCTTTCATTGCCTCAAGCATTTGGGTTGAATTGATAGCCGCGCTTCATGCGCGCGAACAGGGCAAAAGCCCATGACGCTGCGTTGACGATCATCACGCCTCCGCAGTCCGGCCGGCGCCCGGCTGCCACAGCAGGTCGCCCCCGAAATCGAGATTGGCGATCCGCGCCGCGACGAACAGCCAGTCCGAGAGGCGGTTGAGATAGCGCGCGGCATCGGGGTTCACATCGCCGCCGGTCGCCGCGGCCAGCGCGGTCGTGCGACGCTCGGCCCGGCGGGCGACGGTGCGGGCGACATGCAACTGCGTGGCCAACAAGCTGCCGCCGGGCAGCACGAAGCTGCGCAGCGGTTCCAGCCGGGTGTTCATGGCGTCGATCTGCTGTTCCAGCCGGCGCGTCTGTTCGGGCTGCATCCGCAGCACCGGATAGGGCGCGTCCGCGTCGCCCGCCATGTCCGGCCGCGACAGATCGGCGCCGAGGTCGAACAGTTCGTTCTGGATCATCTGCAGGGCGGTCTCGATCTGCGGGTTCTCGCCCGCCGCCAGCCGGGCGAGGCCCAAAACCGCGTTCAGCTCGTCCACCGTGCCATAGGCCTCGACCCGTGGATCATGCTTGACCGTGCGGCTGCCATCCGACAGCGCGGTTTCGCCGTCATCGCCGGTGCGGGTATATATGCGGTTCAGGACGACCATCAGCCGCTACGCAGCCACAGGAACAGCAGGATCATGGCCACGGCGATCGCCTGTCCGATCAGCCGCCAGCGCATCATGCGGTTGCCGTTGCGCGCGTTGAAGCTGCCGCCGACGCCAAAGCCGAAGATGCCGACGGCAAGGATCACCACCACGGCAACCATCACGATCAGGATCGCGATGAAGATGGGGTCTTGGCTCATGGGCGGTTCCTGCGGTTATGCGCGGCGGCACCGTAACGAGCGGCCGGGCCGGGGTCCAGACGTCACGTTGCCGGAAATTGGACCGGGCGCCGACAGGGCCGTGCCAAGCGGTGTGGCATGGGTCGGGCCGGCATTGCCGCAGACGGCGCAATCATGTGTAGCGCGGCCGGGACAATCGGGTTATGCTGCCCCTCACAGATCCGCACAAGCGGGCGACAGGCACAGGCAGTGAAAGCGGTATTCCCATGACCGAGATGGTCTTTGGCGCGACGCCCGTTCGGGCTGGCGACCCGATTCTTCCGAAATGGTGGCGCACGATCGACCGTTGGTCGCTGTTCGCGGTGCTGATGCTGTTCGCCTTCGGGCTGGTGCTGGGGCTGGCCGCGTCGGTCCCGCTGGCGGAAAAGAACAACCTGCCGCCCTTCTACTATGTCACCCGTCAGGCGGTGTTCGGCAGCATGGGTCTGCTGGCGATGTTCGTCATCTCGCTGCTGACGCCGCGGCAGGTGCGCCGGCTGGGGGTGCTGGGGTTCTTCGTCGCCGGGCTGGTGGTGCTGGCGCTGCCCTTCATCGGCACCGATTTCGGCAAGGGCGCGACCCGCTGGCTGAGCCTCGGCTTTGCCTCGGTCCAGCCGTCCGAGTTCCTGAAGCCCTGTTTCGTCGCCGCCGCCGCCTGGTGCATGGCCGCCAGTCAAGAGGTCGGCGGCCCGCAGGGCAAGAGCTTCAGCTTTGTCCTCGCGGTATTCGTGGCGCTGGTGCTGGCCGCGCAGCCCGATTTCGGGCAGGCCTCGCTGGTGATGTTCTCCTGGGGGGTGATGTTCTTCGTGTCCGGCGCGTCGCTGTTCTGGCTGCTGGGCGCGGGCGGGCTGGTCGTAGGCTTCGGCCTGTTCTCCTATGGCGCCTCCGAGCATTTCGCCCGCCGCATCGACGGTTTCCTCAGCAGCGAGATCGACCCCCGCACCCAGATCGGCTATGCCACCAACGCCATTCAAGAGGGCGGATTCTTCGGCGTCGGGCTGGGCGAGGGCACGGTCAAATGGTCGCTGCCCGACGCGCATACCGATTTCATCATCGCCGTCGCGGCCGAGGAATACGGGCTGGTGATGGTGCTGGTCATCATCGCGCTTTACGCGACCATCGTCTTCCGCTCGCTGATGCGCCTGCTGCGCGAACGCGACGCCTTTGCCCGCATCGCCGGGACCGGTCTTGCCTGCGCCTTTGGCGTTCAGGCGGTGATCAACATGGGCGTGGCGGTGCGGCTGCTGCCGGCCAAGGGCATGACGCTGCCCTTTGTCAGCTATGGCGGCTCGTCCGTGATCGCTTCGGGGATCGCGGTGGGGATGCTGCTGGCGCTGACCCGGCACCGGGCGCAGGGCGAGATGGCCGACGTGATCCGGCGGAGCCGCTGATGCCGGGATACGCCCTGATCGCAGCCGGCGGGACCGGCGGGCACATGTTTCCCGCGCAGGCGCTGGCCGAGGTGCTGCTGGCCCACGGTTGGCGCGTCACCCTGTCCACCGACAATCGCGGCGCCCGCTATGCCGACGCCTTCCCCGACGCCGTCCGGCGCGAGGTCGTGTCCTCGGCCACCACGGCGCGCGGCGGGATCACGGGCAAGCTGGCCGCCCCCTTCCGGATCGCGGCCGGCGTCATGGCCGCGCGGCGGGCCTTTCGGCGCGAGCGCCCGGATGTCGTGGTGGGGTTTGGCGGCTATCCGACGATCCCGGCGATGGCGGCGGCCTCGACCCTGCGCATCCCGCGCATGATCCACGAACAGAACGGGGTGATGGGGCGGGTGAACGCGATCTTTGCCTCGCGCGTCCACCGCGTCGCCTGCGGCATCTGGCCGACGGAACTCCCCGCCGGCGTCGAGGGTGCCTTTACCGGCAATCCGGTGCGTCAGGCGGTGCTGGACCGCGCCGGGGCTGCCTATCAGCCGCCGGGACAGGGGCCGCTGAACCTGCTGGTCATCGGCGGCAGCCAAGGCGCGCGCGTGCTGTCGGACATCGTGCCGGTCGCCGTGGCCGACCTGCCCGCCGATCTGCGCGCGCGGCTGACCATCGCCCATCAGGCGCGGGCCGAAGATCAGGACCGCGTCATCGCCGCCTATGCCGAGGCCGGCGTTCAGGCCCTGGTCCAGCCCTTCTTTTCCGACGTGCCGCAGCGGCTATGCGAATGCCATCTGGTCATCAGCCGCGCCGGCGCGTCCTCGGTCGCCGATATCACCGCCATCGGGCGTCCAGCGATCCTGATCCCCTATGCGGCTGCGGCGGGCGATCACCAGTCGGCCAATGCGCGGCCTCTTGCCGATACGGGCGCGGCCATCGTTCTGCCCGAATCCGTGCTTGACGCTGCCAGCCTGACACGCGACATCGCGGCCATTCTGACCGATCCCCACCGTGCCGCCCAGATGGCCGAGGCCGCGCGCACCCTTGGCCGGCCCGATGCGGCGCGGCGCCTTTACGACCTCGTCACGGAGCTTGCCTTATGAATGCCGCCACCAAACTTCCCGGCGAACTCGGACCCATCCACTTCATCGGGATCGGCGGCATCGGCATGTCTGGCATCGCCGAGGTGCTGATGACGCTGGGCTATGACGTGCAGGGCTCGGACGCGAAGAAATCCAAGATCACCGACCGGCTGGAACAGCTGGGCGCGCGCGTGTTCGAGGGGCAGCGGGCCGAGAATATCGGCGCGGCCGGGGTGGTCGTGGTCTCGACCGCGATCCGCAAGGACAACCCGGAACTGAAAGAGGCGCGCAGCCGTGGCCTGCCCGTCGTGCGCCGGGCCGAGATGCTGGCCGAGCTGATGCGCCTGAAATCCAACGTCGCCATCGGCGGCACCCACGGCAAGACCACCACGACGACCATGGTGGCGACGCTGCTGGATGCCGGCGGCTTCGACCCGACGGTCATCAATGGCGGCGTGATCCACGCCTATGGCTCGAACGCGCGGGCGGGCGAGGGCGAGTGGATGGTGGTCGAGGCCGACGAATCCGACGGCAGCTTCAACCGTCTGCCCGCGACCATCGCCATCGTCACCAATATCGACCCCGAGCATATGGAGCATTGGGGCGATTTCGACCGCTTGCGCGAAGGGTTCTACAACTTCGTGTCGTCGGTGCCGTTCTATGGTCTGGTCGTCTGCTGCACCGATCACCCCGAGGTGCAGGCTCTGGTCGGCAAGCTGCATGACCGCCGCGTCGTCACCTTCGGTTTCAACGCGCAGGCCGATGTGCGGGCAATGAACCTGCACTATCAGGACGGCGTCGCGCATTTCGACGTGGCGCTGCAGGGCGAGGCCGATCCGCAGGACGGCGAGGTGCCGATGATCCGCGACTGCACCCTGCCCATGCCCGGCGATCACAACGTCTCGAACGCACTGTCCGCGATTGCCGTGGCCCGGCATCTGGGCATGAAGCGCGACGAGATCCGCGCCGCGCTGGCGAAATTCGCTGGCGTCGGCCGCCGCTTTACCCGCGTGGCCGAGGTCGGGGGCGTCACCATCATCGACGATTACGGCCACCATCCCGTGGAAATCGCCGCCGTCCTCAAGGCCGCGCGGCAATCGACCAAGGGCCGGGTCATCGCGGTCCACCAGCCGCACCGCTATTCGCGCCTGTCCAGCCTGTTCGAGGAATTCTGCACCTGCTTCAACGAGGCGGATGTCGTCGGCATCGTCGAGGTCTATGGCGCGGGCGAAGAACCCATCCCTGGCGCCAGCCGCGACGATCTGGTGGCCGGGCTGATCGCCCATGGCCATCGCCACGCGCGTGCGATCATGGACGAAAACGATCTGGCGCGGCTGGTCCGCGAACAGGCGCGGCCGGGCGACATGGTCGTGTGCCTCGGCGCGGGGTCGATCTCGGCTTGGGCCTATGCCCTGCCGGAACTGCTGCAGGCCCGCGCGGCCTGAGCCACGCCTTGCGGCCCGTTGACGGAGCGTCGTGATGGACCACAAATTGCCAGCCGTTCGCGGAACGCTGACCGCCGCGCGTCCGCTGGACGGGCTGACCTGGCTGCGCGTCGGCGGCCCCGCCGACTGGCTGTTCCAGCCCGCCGATCAGGACGATCTTGCCGATTTCCTGCGTGACCTGCCGCCCGAGGTTCCGGTCTTTCCCATGGGCGTCGGGTCGAACCTGATCGTGCGCGATGGCGGCATCCGGGGCGTGGTGATCCGCCTTGGCCGCGGCTTCAACGGCATCACCTGCGACCGCGAGACCGTCACCGCAGGCGCGGCGGCGCTGGATGCCCATGTTGCCCGCAAGGCGGCGGATGCGGGGCTTGATCTGGGTTTCCTGCGGACCATCCCCGGCAGCATCGGCGGCGCGGTCCGGATGAATGCAGGCTGCTATGGCTCTTACGTCGCCGACCACCTGATCGACGCCGACTGCGTGACCCGCGATGGCCGCATCGTCACGCTGTCGCCCGCCGATCTGCGCCTCGCTTACCGCCACAGCGAATTGCCAGAGGGCTGTGTCATCACCCGCGCCCGGTTCCGCGCCAAGCGCGGCGATCCGCAGCAGATCCACGCCCGGATGCAGGAGCAGCTTGACCGCCGTGACGCGACGCAGCCGGTGCGCGACCGCAGCGCGGGGTCGACCTTTCGCAACCCGGCCGGGTTCAGCTCGACCGGGCGCGCGGATGACAGCCACGAGCTGAAGGCCTGGAAGCTGATCGAGGCGGCGGGCCTGCGCGGCCATCGCCTCGGCGGCGCGCAGATGTCCGAACAGCACCCGAATTTCCTTCTGAATGTCGGGGACGCCACCGCCGCCGATCTGGAGGGCCTGGGCGAGCTGGTCCGCGACCGCGTGCGCGAGACGTCCGGCCATGACCTGCAATGGGAGGTCATCCGCATCGGCGATCCCGCCTGACCGGTCTTCTGTCGCCTGTTCCCCCTGAAAGCGTCCCATGTCCCAAGGTCTGCGCCCCGAAACCCCGCCCGGCAGTCCGCGTGCCTATGTCACGCTGGCGACGAATGACGATTATGCGCTGGGCGCGCTGGCGCTGGTCAACTCGATCCGCGCGACGGGGACGGATGCCGATTGCGTGGTGCTGCATACCGCCGTTCCCGATGACGCGCTGGCGCGGCTGCGGCAGGCGGGGGCGCGGCTGATCGCGACCGATCTGCTGCCGACCTCGGACGGGTTCAACGCCACCCATGCCCGCGACGCGCTGCACGCCCGCGCGGCCTTCACCAAGGGCAACAAGCCGCCCTTTCACACCCCGCTGGACAATTTCGTCAAGCTGCGGCTGTGGCAGTTGACGGAATATCGCGCCGTGGTCTTCATCGACGCCGACGCGATCATGCTGCGAAACTGCGACCGGCTGTTCGACTATCCCGAGTTCTGCGCGGCGCCGAATGTCTATGAAAGCCTGACGGATTTTCACCGGCTCAACTCCGGCGTCTTCACCGCCCGCCCGTCCGAGGCGCGCTTTGAACAGATGCTCGACCGGCTGGACCGGCCCGGCGTGTTCTGGCGGCGCACCGACCAGACCTTCCTGCAGGAATTCTTTCCCGACTGGCACGGGCTGCCGGTGTTTTTCAACATGCTGCAATATGTCTGGCTGAACCTGCCCGAGCTGTGGTCGTGGCAGCAGATCTCGATCCTGCATTACCAGTATGAAAAGCCGTGGCAGGATCACGACAAGGCCGATCGGCTGCGCCCGCTGATCGAGTTGTGGCGCGGCTATGCGGGCCAGGGGCCGCGTCTGGACCCGGCCAGCCTGCCCGGACCGGGCTGATGCGGCTGGCTGTCACAGGCGGGACCGGGCTGGTCGGCCGCTTCATCGTGAACGAGGCGCTGCGCGCGGGCGACCGGGTGACGGTGCTGATCCGCAGCGTCCCGGTGCCGGGGTTTTTCGCGGGCGAGGTGGCGCATCTGGCCTATGACCTCAACGCAGAACCACCTGATCTCAGCGGCTTCGACGCCCTTGTTCACGCCGCCTTCGATCACCTGCCCGGCCGCTATCGCGGCGGCGAGGGCGACGATCCGGCGGGGTTTCTGGCCCGCAACCTCGACGGTTCGCGCCGGCTGTTCGATCAGGCGGCGCGAGCGGGTGTGCCGGTGGTGTTCCTGTCCTCGCGCGCGGTCTATGGGCCGCAGGACGGGCCGCTGGACGAGGGCATGAGCTGCCGCCCCGACACGCTTTACGGGCAGGCCAAGCTGGCGGCGGAACAGGCGCTGATGGGCAGCGGCCAGCCCGCGCTGGTGCTGCGCGCGACCGGCGTCTATGGCGCGCCGGGGCCGGGGCAGCGGCACAAATGGGCGGATCTTTTCGATGATTTCGCCGCCGGCCAGCCCATCGCGCCGCGCATCGGCAGCGAGGTGCATGGCGACGATCTGGCGGCCGCCGTGCGGCTGGGGCTGGACGGGCTGCGCGGTGTCTACAACGTCTCGGACCTGCTGCTGGACCGGCGCGACCTGCTGGCGATGTGGGCGCGGATCACCGGGGCGGGCGGCACCTTGCCCGAACGCGCCGACCCGTCCGGCTTTCGCGTCATGCGGACGGATCGGCTGGCGGCACGGGGCTGGCGCGGGGGCGGGATCGACCGGTTGCAGGCCACGCTGCGCGACATCGCGGCGCAGGCGGGAATTGCGTCGCGGGGCAGATAGGCTCTTCCCTGATTCGCCCGACTTCGCTAGACTCGTTTTCAGTCATGACCCGGACCAACCGGGCAGCGAACCAGACCCGGATTGCAACCGGGCGGAAAGGCAAGATGGCGGGCGAGTCGAGCAGGACAGCCCCGCATGTCGTCGTCCTGATGGGCGGCCCCTCGGCAGAACGCGAGGTGTCGCTGTCATCGGGTGCAGAATGCGCCAAGGCGCTGCGGCAAGCGGGCTATCGGGTGACCGAGATTGACGCGGGGCAGGATCTGCCCGCGCGGCTGACCGAGGCCGCGCCCGATGTCGTCTTCAACGCATTGCATGGCCGCTGGGGCGAGGATGGCTGCGTCCAGGGCCTGCTGGAATGGTTGCAGATCCCCTATACCCACTCCGGCGTGCTGGCCTCGGCGCTGGCGATGGACAAGACGCGGACCAAGCAGGTCTATCGCGAGGCCGGGCTGCCGGTCGTCGACAGCGTCATCGTCCCGACCGAGATCGCCCGCAAGACCCACCCCATGCCGCCGCCCTATGTCGTCAAGCCCAATGCCGAAGGCTCCAGCGTCGGCATCTATATCGTGCCCGAAGGCGCGACCGAACCGGCGCGGATCGGCGACCAGATGCCGCCCTCGGTCATGGTCGAGGCCTATATTCCGGGCCGCGAACTGACCGTGTCGGTCATGGGCGACCGGGTGCTGGGCGTGACCGAGATCCTGACCTCGGGCTGGTATGATTACGACGCGAAATACAGCACCGGCGGGTCGCGCCACGTCATCCCGGCCGAGGTGCCCGACGACATCACCGTCGCCTGCCGCGATTACGCGCTGCGCGCCCATCGCGCGCTGGGTTGCCGGGGCCTCAGCCGGACGGATTTCCGGTGGAACGACGCGCAGGGCCTGCGCGGGCTGTATCTGCTGGAGACCAACACCCAGCCCGGCATGACGCCGACCTCGCTTGCGCCCGAGCAGGCGGCCTCGGTCGGGCTCGACTTTCCCGCGCTCTGCGCCTGGCTGATCGAGGACGCGCTGTGCAGGGCATAGACCACGACCAGCGCGCCGGCTTCTCGCCGCGCCCGACGCCGCCCCGCAAAAGCTGGGACCGGCCACAGGCGCAGGCGCAGCGGCCCCGGCGCGACCCCGCGCCCTCGCGGCTGGCCTATCGGCTGCATCGGATGTGGCTGACGCCGGCCTTTCGCCGCCTGACCCGCGTCGGGCTGCCTGCCTTTCTGATCGCCTTTGTCGCGCTGCTCTGGCTGTCGGATGACGACCGCCGCGCCAGCCTGTCGGGCGGGCTGACCGGGCTGGTCGAAAAGGTCCAGAACCGCGAACAGTTCATGGTCAAGGTGATGACCATCAACGGCGCTTCGGGTCCGGTCGATCGGGCCTTGCGGATGATGCTGCCGGTCGATCTGCCGGCCTCCAGCTTCGATATCGACCTGGATCAGCTGCGCCGCGACATCCTGATGCTGGACGCCGTGCGCGAGGTGGAGCTGCGCATCCGCCCCGACGGCGTGCTGGCGGCCCGCGTGGTCGAGCGCAAGCCGGCGCTGCTGTGGCGTCACGCCCGCGGGATCGAGCAACTGGACGAGACCGGGCATCGCGTGGCCTCTGTTTCCGAACGCTCGGTCCGGGCCGACCTGCCGCTGATCGCGGGCGAGGGCGCGGACCGCCACGCCAATCAGGCGCTGCAACTGTTTGCGGCCGCCGGCCCGCTGCTGCCGCGCGTGCGCGGGTTGCAGCGGGTGGGCGAGCGGCGTTGGGACGTGGTGCTGGATCGCGGCCAGCGCATCCTGCTGCCCGAAGAGGCGCCGGTCGCCGCGCTCGAGCGGCTGATCGCGCTGGATCAGGCGGGCGACATGCTGGCGCGCGACATCTCGCTGGTCGATCTGCGCGACGGCACGCGGCCCTTGGCGCGCATCGGCCTCGACGCGCAGAACCGCATCCGCGCCGAGCGGGGGCAGAACCCGCTGGGGCCGGATGGGCGCGAGATCAAGACCGATAAGAAGAAGGGCTAGAGGGCGGGCGATGACAGGGGGCAAGCGATGAAAGACCTTTACCAGCAGCAGCGCGCAATGCGGAACATGCGGCAGGCGGCGCTGCAACGCGGCGTGGTGGCGGTGCTGGATATCGGCAGCTCCAAGGTCGCCTGCTTTGTGCTGCAATTCGACGGCCCCGGCACCTATCGCGAGGCCGATGGCGTGGGCCCGATGGCGGGCCAGACCAGCTTCCGCGTGATCGGCGCGGCGACCACCCGCTCTCGCGGGGTGCGGATGGGCGAGATCGAGGCCATGGCCGAGACCGAGCGTGCGATCCGCACCGCCGTTCAGGCCGCGCAGAAGCTGGCTGGGGTGCGCGTCGATCACGCCATTGCCTGCATCTCGGGCGCGCGGCCATCCTCTTACGGGCTGGCGGGCGAGATCGCGCTGAAGAATGGCAGCGTCGGGCAGGGCGACATCGCGCAGGTGCTGGGCGCCTGCGACGTCCCCGATTTCGGGCGCGGGCGGCAGGTGTTGCACGCGCAGCCAGTGAATTTCCTGGTCGACGGGCGGTCGGGCCTGATGGACCCGCGCGAACATGCCGGGACCAGCCTTGGCGTCGACATGCATGTGCTGACTGTGGATGGCGACGCGATCGACAACCTGATCCATGTGATCCGGCGCTGCGACATGGAACTCGCCGGGGTGGCATCGGGGTCGTATATGTCGGCGCTGTCCTCGCTGGTCGAGGATGAGCAGGAACTGGGCGCGGCCTGCATCGACATGGGCGGCGGCGTCACCGGGTGCTCGATCTTCGTGCGCAAGCACATGATCTTTGCCGATGCCGTGCCGATGGGCGGCGATCTGGTGACGCAGGACATCGCGCAAGGGCTGCGCGTCCCCATGAGCGTGGCCGAGCGGCTGAAGACCCTGCATGGCGGGGTCGAGGCGACCGGCCGCGACGACCGCGAACTGATCGAGCTGGGCGGCGAGACCGGCGACTGGGAGACCGACCGCCGCACCGTCAGCCGCGCCGATCTGATCGGCATCATGCGCCCGCGTGTCGAGGAGATCCTGGAAGAGGTCGCAGCGACGCTGGATGCCGCCGGCTTCGACCACATGCCCAGCCAGCAGGTCGTGCTGACCGGCGGCGGCAGCCAGATCCCCGGTCTGGACGGGCTGGCGGCGCGGATGCTGGGGCGGAACGTGCGAATCGGGCGGCCGCTGCGCATCCACGGGCTGCCGCATCAACTGACCGGGCCAGGCTTTGCCTCGGCCGTGGGGCTGGCGCTGTTCGCGGCCCATCCGCAGGACGAATGGTGGGACTTTGAAATGCCCGCCGAAACCTATCCGTCGCGCTCGCTGCGACGGGCCTATCGCTGGTTTCGCAACAACTGGTGACAGGCCGCTGAAATGATTAATGGTGGGTGCGCAACGCGTTTCCGCTATATGCAGCGGTATCGGCAAGATACCGCCGGAATGGGCCTGTTTGCCCACAAGATTTTGCGTATTTTCCCAGATTTATGGGTGACGTTAAGGCCCCCATTCGTTAAACTGACAGGGGATACGGCGGATTCGACCGCCCGCGCGAGGCCGGGCGGGATATAACAACAGGCGGAAACCATGAACCTCAATCTGACGATGAACGACGACGACGATCTCAGCCCGCGCATCACCGTTTTCGGTGTCGGCGGGGCAGGTGGGAACGCGGTCAACAACATGATCGATCAGCAGCTTGAGGGCTGCGTTTTCGTTGTCGCCAACACCGACGCGCAGGCGTTGAAGCAGTCGAAATCGGACAGCCGCATCCAGCTGGGTCCGAAAGTGACCGAAGGGCTTGGTGCCGGCGCCAAGCCCGATGTCGGCGCCCGCGCGGCCGAGGAAACGATCGAGGATATCGTCGATCACCTGCAGGGCGCGCATATGTGCTTTATCACCGCCGGCATGGGCGGCGGCACCGGCACCGGCGCGGCCCCGATCATCGCGCAGGCCGCCCGCCAGATGGGCATCCTGACCGTCGGCGTGGTGACCAAGCCGTTCCAGTTCGAAGGCACCAAGCGGATGCGTCAGGCCGATGAGGGCGTGACCGAGCTGCAAAAGCACGTCGATACGCTGATCATCATCCCCAACCAGAACCTGTTCCGGCTGGCCAACGAAAAGACCACCTTCACCGAGGCTTTCGCCCTGGCCGATGACGTGCTGTATCAGGGCGTCAAGGGCGTCACCGACCTGATGGTGCGGCCGGGCCTGATCAACCTCGACTTCGCCGACGTCCGCGCCGTCATGGACGAGATGGGCAAGGCGATGATGGGCACGGGCGAGGCCACGGGCGAAAACCGCGCCGTGCAGGCCGCCGAAAAGGCCATCGCCAACCCGCTGCTGGACGAAATCAGCCTGAACGGCGCCAAGGGCGTGCTGATCAACATCACCGGCGGCACCGATCTGACGCTGTTCGAGCTTGACGAGGCCGCGAACATCATCCGCGACAAGGTTGATGGCGACGCCAACATCATCGTCGGCTCGACCCTCGATCCGGCGATGGAGGGCACAATCCGCGTGTCGGTCGTCGCGACCGGCATCGACACCGTCGCCGCCGAGGCCGCACCGCCCGCGCCGCCGCGCCGGGTCGAGACCGCCGCCGCGCCCGCCACCCCGGCACCGGCCCCCCGCGTCGACATCCGCGCCGAGGCGCCCGTCGCCCGCGCCACCCAGGACGAGCTGCCGCCGCGCCGGGCCACGCCCCCGGCCTCGGCCCGCGTCGATCTGGCCGCGCCGCAGCCCAGCCAGGATGACATGCCCGCCCCGGCCTATCAGCCGCGCGAGCAGGCCCGTGCGCCCCATGCCGACCCGATCAGCGACAACGCCGGCGATTTCGTCGCCCCGCGCAGCGCCGGCGCCGCGCGTGGCACTCCGCCCGCCGAAGTGCTCGAGCGGATGCGCCGCGCCGCCTCGGCGCAGCCCGGTGCCTCGGCCCGGACGCCGGCCGCCGCGCCGCGTCCCGCCGCGCCCGAGCAGCCGAGCCGTGGCGAAAGCCGCATGGCCGGTCTGGGCCGCATGATCGAACGGATGGCGGGCGGGCAGGCCGCCGACAAGCCGTCCTCGGCCTCGATCGCGGACCGGGTCAGCGAACGTCTCGCCGCGCGCCGTCAGGGCAATCTGGACGCCGATTTCGACGATCTGGCCGACGACCAACCCTCGACCAACGCCGAGATCCCGGCCTTCCTGCGCCGTCAGGCCAACTGATCCGACCACATCACCGAACCGGAAGGGCCGCCATCGAGCGGCCCTTTTTCATGCGCAACGGCCGGTGACGCCTTCGCGCAGCGATCACATTTGCCGCGCCGTCCACATCAGCAAGGCTGGCCCAAGGCGCCTATCCCCCTGTCATTGTTACAAGGAGTCACAAAACGTTAATTGAGGCTTTTGGCGCCTGTGCCTAACTAAGGTCAGCCGGCGAAGCTTTATCGTCGGGTTGATAAGAACGGACAGGACCATGCAGGCGACTTTGGCAAAACCAGCACATTTCAACGGCGTCGGGCTGCATTCCGGCGTGGCCGTTCGGATGTCCCTGCTGCCCGCGCCCGCAGGTCACGGCATCGTCTTCGAACGCGCCGATCTGCCCGCCGGTGGCAACCGGATTCCCGCGCTGTGGGACCGCGTGGTGTCCTCGCGCCTGTGCACGCTGATCGCCAATGACGACGGCGCCCAAGTGTCCACCATCGAACACATCATGGCGGCCATCGCCGGCACCGGCCTGCACAATGTGCTTATCCGTCTGGATGGGCCCGAAGTGCCGATCCTTGACGGTTCCTCGGCCGAATTCGTCGCGGGCATTCTGGAAGCCGGCATCGTCATGCAAGAGGCGACGCTGCGCGCGATCCGCCTGACCCGCCCGATCGAGGTCCGCGATGGGCGCGCCGTCGCCCGTCTGGAGCCCGCCGATCACCTGGAAATCGACTTTCATATCGAGTTCGACGACGCCGCCATCGGGCGGCAGGAAAAGACGCTGGACATGGCCAACGGCGCCTTCCTGCGCGAGCTGATGGACAGCCGGACCTTTTGCCGCCAGTCGGATGTCGAGGCGATGCGCAAGGGCGGCCTCGCGCTTGGCGGCACCTATCTGAACGCGGTCGTGGTCGATGGCGACAAGGTGTTGTCGCCGGGCGGTCTGCGCCACGAGGACGAGGCCGTGCGCCATAAGATGCTGGACGCGATGGGCGATCTGGCGCTTGCCGGGGCGCCGCTGCTGGCGCGCTATACCGGCAACCGCGCCGGTCACGCGCTGACCAACAAGCTGCTGCGCGCGCTGTTTGCGCAGCGCGACGCGTGGGAGTGGGTGACCTGCGGGACTGATCTGGAATGCCGGCTGCCGGGCGCCGGCGTTGCCGCCTATGGCCCGGTGCAGGCGCCCTCGCTGATCGCCGTGGCCTGACCGCCGCGGCACCCGCGCAAGCCCAAGTAAATTCACCACATTGCCATTTTGCGCCCCCTGATGTTCTATGCTAGGACGTCCGGACCCGCGGGGCTGACTCGTCGCCCGGTGTTTTGTATCTGACAGGCAGGTTCCGATGGTCCGCACCGTTTCTTCCAAAACTCTGGTTGCCGTCATTCTGTGCGCTGCTGTTCTGGCAGGTTGCGGTGGCGGGGACGGGGCGGGACAGAAGCTGCCGGTCGACAATTTCACCGCCGAGGAAATCTACAAGCGCGGCGAATACGAGCTGGAAAACAACAGCAAGCCCGATGCGGCGGTGTATTATTTCTCGGAAATCGAGCGGCTGTATCCCTATTCGGAATGGGCCAAGCGGGCGCTGATCATGCAGGCCTATGGCTATCACAAGGCCCGCAAATACGAAGACGCGCGCGGCGCGGCGCAGCGTTTCATCGACACCTATCCGGGCGACGACGACGCGGCCTATGCGAAATACCTGCTGGCGCTGTCCTATTACGACCAGATCGACGATGTCGGCCGCGACCAGGGCCTGACCTTCCAGGCGCTGCAATCGCTGCGCGAGGTGATCGAGGAATATCCCGACAGCGAATACGCCCGCAGCTCGATCCTGAAGTTCGACCTGTCCTTCGACCATCTCGCCGGCAAAGAGATGGAGATCGGGCGCTACTACCTCAAGCGCGGCCACCACGCCGCCGCCGTCAACCGCTTCCGCGTCGTGGTCGAGGAGTTCCAGACCACCACCCACACGCCCGAGGCGCTGATGCGGCTGGTCGAGGCCTATCTGGCGCTTGGCCTCACGGACGAGGCGCAGACCGCCGGCGCGATCCTGGGTCACAACTTCCAGTCCTCGCCCTTCTACAAGGACGCCTTCGCGCAGCTTCGCGGCCGCGGCCTGACCGCGACCCCGCAGGGCGACAACTGGCTGACCCGCGTCTATCGTCAGGTCATTCAGGGCAAATGGCTGTAACCGGCCCGTCCGGGGTCTGACCATGCTGCGAGAGCTGCATATCCGCGATATCCTGCTGATCGACCGGCTGGAACTGGCCTTCGGCCCCGGCCTGAACGTGCTGACCGGCGAGACCGGGGCCGGCAAGTCGATCCTGCTCGACTGCCTCGGCTTTGTGCTGGGCTGGCGCGGCCGGGCGGAACTGGTCCGCAGCGGCGCCGATCAGGGCGAGGTGACGGCGGTGTTCGACCTGCCGGCCGGTCATCCCGCCCGCGAGGTGCTGACCGAGGCCGGGATCGAGGCCGGCGCCGAATTGATCCTGCGCCGCGTCAACACCGCCGATGGCCGCAAATCCGCCTGGATCAACGACCGCCGCGCCAGTGGCGAGGTGCTGCGCGCCCTGTCGGAACGGCTGGTCGAGCTGCATGGCCAGCATGACGATCGCGGCCTGCTGAACCCGCGCGGGCACCGGCTGCTGCTGGATGCCTTTGCCGGGCTCGACCTCGGCCCGATCCGCAAGGCGTGGCGCGACTGGCGACAGGTCGAGGCCGAGATCGAGACGCTGCGCCGGGAAAGCGACGCCCGCCGGACCGAGGCCGAGTTTCTGGCCCATGCCCTGCAGGAGCTTGATCAGCTCGACCCGCAGCCCGAGGAAGACGCCGCACTCGACGCCGCCCGTCGTGCCATGCAGGGGGCCGAGCGGATTCGCGGCGATGTGGCGCGCGCGCTGGCCGCGCTTGGTCCAGACGGGGCGGAAGGCGCGATGCTCGACGCCTCGCGCTGGCTGGAAGGCGCGGCCGAACAGGCCGAGGACCGGCTGAACGCCCCGCTGCAGGCCCTGTCGCGCGCGCTGATCGAGCTGGGAGAGGCCTATTCCGGGGTCGAGGCCGCCGTCGAAGCGATGGAATTCGACCCCGCCGAGCTTGACCGCACCGAAGAGCGGCTGTTCGCCCTGCGCGCGCTGGCCCGTAAGCATGACGTGCTGCCGGACGATCTGGCCGGCCTCGCGGATGAGCTGCGCGAACGCGCGGCGGCCTTGGGCGATTCCGATGCGCGGCTGGATGATCTGCAAGAGCAGGCAAAGCGGCTGGCGCGGGACTATGACGCGCTGGCGCAGGCGTTGACGGCGTCCCGGCAAGAGGCCGCGCAGCAATTGGATGCGGCGATGGCGCATGAATTGGCGCCGCTGAAGATGGAGCGCGCGGTCTTCGAGACCCGCGTCTCCCCGGCCGAGGATGGGCCGGAGGGCCGCGACAGCGTGGCGTTCACCGTGGCGACGAACCCCGGCGCCCCGGCGGGGGCGCTGGACAAGATCGCCTCGGGTGGTGAGTTGTCGCGCTTTCTGCTGGCGCTGAAGGTCAGCCTCGCCCGCGGGAACGATGCGCTGACGATGATCTTTGACGAGATCGACCGCGGGGTGGGCGGTGCCACCGCCGATGCGGTGGGGCGCCGGCTGGCGCGTCTGGCCCATGATGCGCAGGTGCTGGTGGTGACGCATTCGCCGCAAGTCGCGGCGCTGGGTGCCACACATTTCCGGGTCGCGAAGCATGTCCGGGACGGGATGACCACCAGCGAGGTGCAGGCGCTGGACGATCAGGCGCGGGTGGACGAGATCGCGCGGATGCTGTCGGGAGAGCAGATCACCGATGTGGCGCGAGAGGCGGCGCGGTCGCTGATCGCGTCGGGGTGAGGCGGACGAGGCCGCTAAGCCAACAGCTTGGTTCTTATGCGGAGAACTGGACGGCGATCCCGCAGCTAATCGCGGATCGCATCGACGCGGCGGATAACCGACTGCACCTTGCGGCTTTCGGGATCGACGCGCAGCAGGTAGCCGTCGACCACCGCATATTTGCTGCCGGGCAGGTCCGGCCCCAGTCCATAAAGTCCGGGATAGGTGACGATGTGCAGCCGCGCCGGGGGCACCGTGTCGCCGACCTGCACCGCCGGTTCGATCACTGCCGTTTCATCACCGCGCAGGCTTCCAGCCCCGACCAAAGCAGCCGAGAGCGCCGCGATTGCGACGAAAGCCGGAAGAATCTTGCGTGGCACGATCAAGTCAACTTGTTGCACTGCGTCACCCGAAAACGCGGAACCTGCCGACAGGTTCCAGAACTTTTCAAATATTTTTGCACAAATTGTTTACGATCGAATTAACCGTTCGCCGATCCCCGCTTGCGCTGCTCGAACCGCGGCAACATGGCCGAGAAATCGCGGCCCCGGCCGTCCTCGCCCTCCACGAACTGCGCGTAAAGCTGCGCGGCAAGCTGGCCCATCGGCGTGTCGGCCTCGGCCGCCTCGGCCGCCATCTGGGACAGGCGCAGATCCTTCAGCATCAATTCCGACGCAAAGCCCGGCTTGTAGCCGTTATCCGCGGGCGATTGCGGGCCGACGCCGGGCGCCGGACAATAGGCGTTGACCGACCAGCTTGACCCGGACGAGGTCGAGACGACGTCGAACAGGCTCTGCCGATCCAGCCCCAGCCGGTCGGCAAGCGCAAAAGCCTCGCAGGTGGCGATCATGGTCACGCCGAGGATCATGTTGTTGCAGATCTTCGCCGCCTGTCCGGTGCCGGAATCGCCGCAATGGACCGCCTTCTGGCCCATGATCTGGAACAGCGGCTGAACCTTGGCAAAGGCATCGTCGCTGCCGCCGACCATGAAGGTCAGCGTGCCCTTGTCGGCCCCGGTCACGCCGCCCGACACCGGCGCGTCCAGCGCGCCAAGCCCGGCCGCAAGCGCCTTTTCCGCGACCAGTCGCGCGCTTTCCACATCGACGGTCGAGCAGTCGCACAGCACCGCGCCGGGGGCCATGTGGTCGATGATCTCGGCCGCGACGTCCTGCAGGATCTGGCCGTTGGGCAGCATGGTGATGACCACCTCGGCATCCGCGACGGCGTCCGCGGCGGAGCCTGCCGCGCGCAGCGGCGGCTCGGGCCGGTTCACCACGTCAAAGCCGCTGACCTCGTGGCCTGCCCGGGCCAGATTCAGCGCCATCGGCAGCCCCATATTTCCCAACCCGATGAACCCGATCTTCATTGCAAAGCCTCTTCCCTGTCGAAATGCAGTTCCTCGTCCCCCAGCGGGGCCAGCATCGCGTCCACCGCCTGGGGCGAGGCGTCCGCGGTCCAATTGGGGCGGCGATCCTTGTCGATGATCTGGGCGCGCACGCCCTCGATGAAATCGCTATGCTCGGTGGCGCGATTGGTGAAGCGGTATTCCCGCGCCAGACTGTCCTGAATCTGCCGGTCGGCGCGCGCCTCGCGCACCAGCCGCAGCCCGGCGGCCATGGACAGCGGCGAGTTCCGGCGCATGGTCTTGAGGATGTCGTCCTGCCCCTGCTCGGCCAGCCGCTTTTCAATCCCCGCCACGGTCGCCGCCCCGAAGGCCGACAGATCGGCATCGGCCAGGGGCGCGGCGGGGGGTGTCCGGCCCGAGATGGCCGAGACCTCGCCGCTTTCGGCCAGCTTGTCGATCAGGGCCGGCCACTTGGCCTCGGGCAGATAGGTATCGGCAAAGCCGGCATGGATCGCGTCGCCCGGACCCATGCGGTCGGCGGTCATCATCAGATATTCGCCGATGCGGCCCGGCGCGCGCGAGAGCAGCCAGCTTCCGCCCACATCGGGGATCAGGCCGATGCCCGATTCGGGCATGGCCACGCGGGTGGTGTCGCCGACGATGCGGTGGCTGGCATGCCCGCCGACGCCCACGCCGCCGCCCATGACGAAGCCCTGCATGAAGGCGACGATGGGTTTCGGATAATCCGCAATGGCGGCGTTCATGCGGTATTCGTCAAAGAAGAACCGCTTGCCAAGCGCGTGATCGCCGGCCTTGCCCGAGGCATAGACGGCAGCGATGTCGCCGCCCGCGCAGAACGCCCGGTCGCCCTCGGCGTCGATGATGACCAGCTCGACGCCGTCATCGTCGCGCCATTCGTCAAGGGTGCGGTGGATGGTGCGGGCCATCTCGTGCGAGAGCGCGTTCAGCGCCTGCGGGCGGTTGAAGGTCATCCGCCCGGCCCGGCGGTCCTTGCGGATCAGCAACTCGGTCATCGTGCATGCTCCGTCAGCAGTGCGCGGCTGATGATCAGCCGCATGATTTCATTCGTCCCTTCCAGGATCTGATGCACGCGCAGGTCGCGCACGATCTTCTCGATCCCGTAATCGGCCAGATATCCATACCCGCCATGCAGTTGCAGGCAAGCGTTCGCGACCTCGAAGGCGCGGTCGGTGACGTGCAGCTTGGCCATGGCGCAGAACTTGGTCGCGTCGGGCGCGCGCTGATCCAGCTTCCACGCCGCCTGCCGCAGCAGGATGCGCGAGGATTGCAGCGCGGTTTCCAGCTCGGCCAGCTTGAACTGCAGCGCCTGGAACTGATCGAGCGTCTGCCCGAAGGCGCGGCGTTCGGACATGTAGCCAAGCGTCTTGTCCAGCGCCGCCTGCGCGCCGCCCAAGGCTGCGGCCGCGATGTTCAGCCGCCCGCCATCCAGACCCGCCATGGCATAGGCAAAGCCGCGCCCCTCGTCGCCGATCAGGTTCTCGGCCGGCACGGCGCAATCGTCGAACTGGACCTGCGCCGTCGGCTGCGCGCGCCAGCCCATCTTGCGCTCGTTCGCGCCAAAGCTGAGGCCCGGCGTGGCGTCCTGCACCACCAGCGCCGAGATGCCCTTGGGGCCGTCCTGCCCGGTGCGGACCATGGTCAGGTAGCAATCCGAATAGCCGCCGCCCGAGATGAAGGCCTTGGTGCCGTTCAGCACGTAATCATCGTCGCGGCGGACGGCGCGGGTGCGCAGCGCGGCGGCGTCCGAGCCCGATCCCGGTTCGGTCAGGCAATAGGACCAGACCTGATCCATCCGGCACAGGCCGGGCAGGAAGCGTTCCTTCGTCGCGTCAGAACCGAATTTCTGGATCATGCCGCCGCACATGTTGTGGATCGACAGAAAGCTCGCGACCGAGGGGCAGGACATGGCCAGCGCCTCGAAGACCAGCGTCCCGTCCAGCCTCGACAGGCCCGAGCCGCCGTAATCCTCGTCCACGAAGATGCCGCCCAGACCCAGTTCGGCCACCTTGGGCCACAGCGCGCGGGGGATCGTCCCCTCTTGCTCCCACGCGTCGGCATGGGGGGCGATATGCGTGGCGCCGAAATCGCGGGCCATGTCAAAGATCGCCAGTTGTTCCTCGCTGAGGGCGAAATCCATGTCGTTCCTCGTCGCTGTTGCTGCCGTTTTTCCGGTGGTCGCGTGATGGTGTAATCGACAAATCTTTCCAGAGTGTTTCAGCCCGCCTCTGCCGGGTCGGGATCGAAGGCGGCGGCGAGTTCGGCCACCACCGTCCGCAGCGCCTGATGATTGTCCTGCCCCTTGGCGCGGGCGCGGGCATCGGTGGCGCGCTGCGCCTCGGCGGCGTTGCCCTGATCCAGCATCGACCGCGCGGCGGTGATCTCGGCCAGACAGCCAAGCGCGTCGGCATCCTCGGCGATCAGCTCGATCCACTCGTCCAGCAGTTCCGGCATCGGGCGGATGGTGCCTTGGGCAAAGTCGATCAGCCCGCCGGTCACGCCATGCCGGATCGCGCGCCAGCGGTTCTCGCCCAGCAGGAAGTTGTCATACAGCCGCCATTGCTGGTTCTGCCGTCCCAGCCGCCACAGCATCCGCAGCGTGGACTGGCACAACGCCGCCAGCGTCAGGGTCTGTTCCAGCCGGGGGCTGGCGTCGCAGATCCGCGTCTCGATGGTGGGGAAATGAGCCGAGGGGCGCAGATCCCACCAGATCTTGCTGGCGTCTTCCAGAAGGTCGAGCTGCTGCAGCCGCGCCACGTTCCGTTCGAAATCGTCGAAACTGTCGAAGCGGGGCGGAAAGCCGGTGCGGGGCATGTTGCCGAAGACTGTCAGCCGATAGCTGGCAAGGCCGGTGTCCTCGCCGCGCCAGAACGGGCTCGAGGCCGAGAGCGCCAGCAGATGCGGCAGGAAATAGGTGAACTGGTTCATCAGGTCGATGCGCTGCTCGCGGTCCTCGATCCCGATATGGACATGCATCCCGCAGACCACCATGCGGCGGGCGACTGCGGCCATGTCCTCGCGCTGCTGGTCGTAGCGTTCCTTGCTGGTGTGGTGCTGGCTGCGCCAGTCGGCAAAGGGGTGGCACGAGGCCGAGATCGGGGTCACCCCAAGCGCGCGCGCCTTGTCCGCGACCACCTGACGCAGCTCGGTCAGCTCGGTCCGGGCCTGGGCGATGTTGGTGCAGACGCTGGTGCCGACCTCGATCTGGCTTTGCAGATATTCCGGCGTCACCCGGTCGCCCAGCACGCTGCGGCAGTCGTCCAGCAGCCCTTGCGGGGCGGGGCGCAGATTGCCGGTGTCGGGGTCCACCAGAAGATATTCTTCCTCGATCCCAAGGCTGAAGGCGGGGGCTTCGGTCACGTCCTGCTCCTTGCGCGTGCGGCCCGGACCGGGTTGCGCCTGCCGCGGGGGCGGCAGGCGCGTTGGGCCTAGTCCATGGCCTTGAAGTTGAACTCACCACCCTCGCGGATGCCCGAGGGCCAGCGGGCGGTCACGGTCTTGGTCCGCGTGTAAAAGCGGAACGCATCCGGCCCGTGCTGGTTCAAATCGCCGAAGCCCGATTTCTTCCAGCCGCCAAAGGTGTGATAGGCCAGCGGAACCGGGATCGGGAGGTTGATGCCGATCATGCCGACATTGACGCGGCTGGCAAAGTTGCGGGCCGTGTCGCCGTCGCGGGTGTAAAGCGCGGTGCCGTTGCCGTATTCATGGTCCATCGCCAGCTTCAGCGCCTCTTCATAGGTGTCGACGCGGACGGTGGACAGGACCGGGCCGAAGATCTCGGTCTTGTAGATGTCCATGTCCGGCGTCACCCGGTCGAACAGATGCGGGCCGACGAAGAAGCCGTCCTCGTATCCCTGCAGGCTGAAATCGCGGCCATCGACCACCAGTTCCGCACCCTGATCGATGCCGGTCTGGACCAGACGCAGGATGTTTTCCTTGGCGGCCTTGGTGATGACCGGGCCGTAATCGACATCGTCGCCGGCGGTATAGGGGCCGACCTTCAGCTTTTCGATGCGCGGCACCAGCTTTTCGATCAGCTTGTCGGCGGTTTCCTCGCCCACCGGCACCGCGACCGAGATCGCCATGCAGCGTTCGCCCGCCGCGCCGTAACCGGCCCCGACAAGCGCGTCCGCCGCCTGATCCAGATCGGCGTCGGGCATGATGATCATGTGGTTCTTGGCCCCGCCGAAGCACTGGGCGCGCTTGCCGGTCCGGGCGGCCTCTTCATAGATATACTGCGCGATCGGGGTCGAGCCGACAAAGCCCACGGCCTGGATCGTCTCGCTTTGCAGCAGCGCATCGACGGCGGCCTTGTCGCCATTGATGACCTGCAGCACGCCGTCGGGCAGCCCGGCCTCTTGCCACAGCGCGGCCAGCATCAGCGGCACGCTGGGGTCGCGTTCCGACGGCTTGAGGATCATCGCGTTGCCGGCGGCAAGGGCAGGGCCCATCTTCCACAGCGGGATCATGGCCGGAAAGTTGAACGGCGTGATCGCGGCGACGACGCCCAAGGGCTGGCGCATGCTGTACATGTCGATGCCGGGGCCGGCGCCGTCGGTGAATTCGCCCTTCAGCAGATGCGGGGCGCCGACGCAGAACTCGATCACTTCCAGCCCGCGCTGCACATCGCCCTTGGCGTCGGGGAAGGTCTTGCCGTGTTCGGCGGACAGAACCTCGGCCAGCTTGTCCATGTCGCGGTTCAGCAGGCGGACCATTTCCATCATCACCCGCGCCCGGCGCTGCGGGTTGGTGGCACCCCAAGCGACCTGCGCCTCGGCGGCGCTGTCGATGGCGGCGGTGATCTCTGCCTCGGATGCCAGCGCGACGCGCGCCTGCACTTCGCCCGTGGCCGGGTTATACACATCGGCAAAGCGTCCCGATGTGCCCGCGACATTCTTGCCGTCGATCCAGTGGCCGATCTCTTTCATGGCGTGACTCCCAATATGCTTGTTTCCCGGACAACCTATCTTGCGAAAATGCGGCAGGGAAGCGAGAATGCAGCAAAAGCGTTTTGCGTAATCGCAAAGGGGCCGGGATGGACTGGGACGATCTGCGGGTGTTTCTGGCGGTGGCGCGCGATGACAGCCTGTCGCGGGCGGGCAAGCGGCTGGGGCTGGACGCCTCGACCGTGGGGCGGCGGATCGCGCGGCTGGAAACGGCGCTTGGCCGGGTGCTGTTCGTCAAATCGCCGCAGGGCTATGCGCCCACGCCCGAGGGCACACGTCTGATCCCCCATGCCGAAGCGGCCGAGCGCGCGCTGTCCGGCGCCGCCGACGCGCTTGGCCATCCCGGCGATCTGTCGGGGCAGCTGCGGATCGGCGCGCCGGACGGCTGTGCAAACTATCTGCTGCCGCAGGTCGCGGCGGCGATGTGCGACGCCCATGCCGGGCTGGAGATCCAGATCGTCGCCCTGCCGCGCGTCTTCAACCTGTCGAAGCGCGAGGCCGATTTCGCCGTCGCCGTCAGCCCGCCGCAAAGCGGGCGGCTGGTGGTGCAAAGGCTGTGCGACTATCACCTGCACCTTGCCGCCCATGGCGACTATCTGGCAGACGCGCCGCCGCTGGAGTCGCTGGCCGATCTGCGCCGGCACCAACTGATCGGCTATATTCCCGACATGATCTTTGACCCGGAACTCGACTATCTCGCGCCGCTGCTGAAGGGCAGCGGGGCAGGTGGGGCGCGGCTGACCTCGAACTCGGTCTCGGTCCAGATGCAGGCGATCCGGGGGCGGGCGGGGATTGGGATCGTGCATGACTTCGCGCTGCCCTTCACCCCCGATGTGGGCCGGGTGCTGACCGATGAGTTCAGCCTGACCCGCAGCTTCTGGTTGATCCGCCACGCCGATGATCGCCGGTCCGAACGCCTGAACCGGCTGGCGGACGATCTGGCCCACCGGCTGCGGGCCGAGGTCGCGCGGCTGGAAACTGCCGCCCCGACCATTGCCAAGGCTTGACCTTCCCCCGCCATGCGGCAGACTGGTCCCACACAACCTCGGAGGGCACCATGCTGGTCAGGCAGATTCTTTCCATGAAGGACGCCGGCAATTCGGTCGTCACGATCAAACCCGAACAGCGGGTTGCCGATGCCGCGAGGTTGCTGGCCGAGAAACGCATCGGCGCCCTGGTGGTCAGCAGCGACGGCCGCACGCCCGAAGGCATCCTGTCGGAACGAGACATTGTGCGCGAACTGGGCAAGCAGGGGACGGATGCGCTGGCGCAGCCGATCAGCGCGTTGATGACCCGCAAGGTCGCCACCTGCGTCACCGGCGACGACGCCATGACGGTGCTGGAACGCATGACCGAGGGGCGTTTCCGTCACCTGCCGGTCGTCGATGCCGAGGGCCACATGCTGGGGCTGGTGTCGATCGGGGACGCGGTGTCGGCCCGGCTCAAGGAACTCAGCGCGGAAAAAGAGGCGCTGACCGGGATGATAATGGGCAGCTGAACGCGCCCGCGCGGCAATCGGGGCTTGATTCCGCGCCGCGCTTGGGGTGGGTTGCGGTGACAGCGAAAGGAACCGCCATGCGCATCGGCCTGTATCCCGGCACCTTCGATCCGATCACGCTCGGCCATGTGGACATCATCCAGCGGGCGATGGCGCTGGTCGACCGGCTGGTCATCGGCGTCGCGATCAACCGCGACAAGGGGCCGCTGTTTTCGCTCGAGGAACGGGTGGCGATGGTCGAAAGCGAGACCCGCGCCCTGACCCGGCAGACCGGCGGCGAGATCGTCGTCCATCCCTTCGACAACCTGCTGATCGACTGCGCCCGCGATGTCGGCGCGGGCATCATTGTGCGCGGGCTGCGGGCGGTGGCCGATTACGAATATGAATTCCAGATGGTCGGCATGAACCGCGCGCTGGATTCGACCATCGAGACCGTGTTCCTGATGGCCGATGCGCGCCGGCAGGCGATTGCGTCCAAGCTGGTCAAGGAAATCGCGCGGCTGGGCGGTGATGTGTCGAAATTCGTGACGCCTGCGGTAAACGATGCGCTGCGGAACCGTTTTCCCGCCCAGGACTGAAATTCAGTTGATCGCAAGGGCGCTGCCGGCCTAGCCTTTCTGCGCATAGCAGAGGTGAGCATGGTGAATACCCGACCCGATCTTGGCCTGCCCGACCGCAGCCCGGACGAGATCCCCGAACCCGAGGTGATCGCCATGGGCGCGATTGCCGATAGCCTGCGGGCCGGCTGGCGCGACTTCATGCGCGCGCCGGGCTATGGGCTGTTCTTCTCGGCCTTTTATGTCGCGGGCGGGCTGGTGCTGACCGCCGTCGCCGCCGCCTCGGGGCAGGAATGGTGGCTGATGCCCTTCATCGTGGGCTTTCCGCTGATCGCGCCTTTCGCCGCCGTGGGCCTGTACGAGGTCAGCCGCCGGATCGAGACCGGCCTGCCGCTGATCTGGCGCGAGGTGCTGGGCACGGTGTTCGCGCAAAAGGACCGGCAACTGCCCTCGATGGCGATGGTCATCCTGCTGATGTTCATGTTCTGGGTCTTCGTCGCCCATACGACCTTCGCGCTGTTCATGGGCGTGTCGTCGCTGACCAACATCACCTCCTCGCCCGAGGTGCTGTTGCAGGGGCGTGGCATCACCATGCTCGCCATCGGCACGCTGATCGGCGCGGGCTTCGCCGCGGTGCTGTTCAGCTTTACCGTCGTCGGCCTGCCCCTGCTGATGGAACGAGAGATCGACTTCATCAGCGCGATCATCGCCTCGGTCCGGGCGGTGCTGCTGAACCCGGCGGTGATGGCGGTCTGGGCGGCGATCATCGCGGTGGTGCTGTTCGCGGGCATCCTGCCGGTGTTTCTGGGCCTGTTCATCGCCCTGCCGGTGCTGGGCCATGCCAGCTGGCACATGTATCGGCAACTGATGCCAGAGGACTGAGGGCTGGCAGCCTGACGCAAAGAAAACGGGGGCCCCGAAAGGCCCCCGCTCACTGTCCCGATAACTCGGTTCTGCCGGCGTTATTCGCCGGTCTTGCTGAAATCGGTGGTCGGCGGAGCCAGCTTTTTCGTGCTGCCCTGCGCCAGCGGATCGTCCTGACGCTGCACCGAGCCTTCGAAATGGGCGCCGGACTCGATGGCGATGGTCTTGTGGATGATGTCGCCCTCGACCCGCGCGGTCGAGGACAGACGCACCTTCAGCCCGCGCAAGCGGCCGATGACGCGGCCATTGACGATCACCTCGTCGGCCAGCACTTCGCCGCGCACGGTGGCGGTTTCGCCGATGGTCAGCTGACGGGCGCGGATGTCGCCTTCGATGGTGCCTTCGATCTGAACATCACCCGCCGTCTGAAGATCGCCCTTGATGGTCAGGTCCGAGGACAGGACCGACGGCGCGGTGCGCGGACGCGGCGCCGTGGACGCGGCCAACGGTTCTGCCTGCGGGTCGCTGCGCATCGGCTCTGATTCGGGGGGCAGGGTCTTGGGCTGGTTTGGGGTTTCGGTCACACGAGACTTAGAAAACATTCTGTGCCGCCTTGATGAACTTCATAGGGTTTACGGCCGCGCCGTTCACCCGAACCTCATAGTGAAGATGCGGGCCGGTCGACCGTCCGGTGTTGCCCATATCACCGATCAGCGCCCCGCGCGATACCTTCTGGCCGACCTTGACCCGGATCTTGCTGAGATGGCCATAGCGGGTCTCGGTCCCCAGGGCGTGCTCGATCTTGATCAGGTTGCCATAGCCGCGCTGCCAGCCGGCGAAGGTGACGACGCCTTCACCCGGCGCGACGATGGGGGTGCCCACCGGCGCGGCCAGATCGACGCCCTGATGGGCGCGGCCCCAGCGTTGACCGAAGCCCGAAGTATAACGGAACGCCGATTTCACCGGCATGTCGAGCGGCAGCTTGTCGGCGGCGATCCGATAGCGGTTCACCTGGTCGAGGCTGACGATGATTTCCTTCGCCCGCGCTTCGGACTGGGTGATCGCGGCATTGCCGCTGGTCGAGACGGTGGCCGGGGTCAGCGGCCCGCCGACGCCGGCGTAATCCGCATCGACCGCCGACAGCAGCGCATCGGTGTTCAGGCCCAGCTGCGCGAACATGTCGCGATAGGGCAGGGCGGCGGCGGTGGCGGCATCCTCGATCTGGGCGAAAAGCTCTTGATTGCGGGCCATCACCTGTTCCTGCTCGGCGCGGGCCAGTGCGGCCTCTGCCTGCGCCAGACGGGCGGTGGCGGTGGCCTCGTCGCGGGCCTCGGCGGTGGCGCGAAGCTGTTCGTTCAGCGCGTTCAGGGCCAGATCGACCTCTCCCGCCGGGGCCTCGTTGGCGTGGGCCGACACTGCGCTGCCCAGCTTTTGCTGGATCGCATCCAGCCCGGCTTCCAGTTCGTGGTTCTGTTTCTGCACATTCAGCAGGTCGGACTGATAGCGCGCCACCTGATCGAGGGCGACGGCAAAGCGCATCTGCGCCTCGCGGGCTTCCTCGGCCCGGGCGTCCCGCTCATCGGCGAGGGCGGCCAGCCGGCTCTCATAGGTCGACTGCGCCTGCACGGCATGCCCGGTCCCGCTGGCGCCGATCCGGTCCTGAACCAGCAGCGCGCCCGACAGGATCGTCCATCCCATCAGGATCGCGGTCCCGCCCATCAGACCCAGCTGGGTCATCGGCTTGAGATGCAGGATACGGGTCGCGGAGTCGGTCTTCAGATGCAGGCGGCGCTCTGGAAGTATGCGCCCAAGGGCAGAGTTCAGACGGTGGAGCAAGGCAGCCATCCCCAGTCAAGTGATTGATTACGCACCTGTCTTGTGGTTCCCGATCAGACACCGGGCCAAGGGCGAAAAACTGTAACTGTCGTAAACAGGACACAGTGGTCCGTTGCAAGCCTCTTGCCGCGGCGCGGCCCGGAACTGGCAGAAACCCGCCAGCGTCGGCAGATTTTCGCCTAATGCGTGTGTGACAGGCGATGGCGGGGAACCCGGATGCGGTCACTTGTCGCGGCCGGCGGCTGTGGCTATGAATCGGCCCATCCCGCGCGCCCGAGGAGCGGCCATTGACGACCCGTAACGCCGTGACGCTGTTTGTGCTGATCCTGTTGCTTTTCGCGGCGGATCGCGTGTTTTTCCAGGGCCAGTTGCCGACCTTCGTCGGGCGGCAATTCGTCGGTTTCGTGGAATATCTCAGCTTCTGGCGATAGAGGCGTGCGGCGGGGTTTCAATGCCCAGCGAAACGCCTATAAGCGGTGCGAAATCAGTCTGCGGAGGTTCATCATGGCTGTGAAGGTGGCAATCAACGGGTTTGGCCGGATCGGGCGCAACGTGCTGCGCGCGATCATCGAGTCGGGGCGCACCGATATCGAGGTCGTCGCGATCAACGATCTGGGTCCGGTCGAGACGAACGCCCATCTGATCCGCTTTGACAGCGTGCATGGCCGCTTCCCGGGCGAGGTCAAGGTCGATGGCGACAGCATCGATGTCGGCCGCGGCCCGATCAAGGTCACCGCGATCCGCAACCCGGCCGATCTGCCCTGGGGCGATGTCGATGTGGCGATGGAATGCACCGGCATCTTCACCGATGCCGACAAGGCCCGCCAACACCTCGACAACGGGTCCAAGCGCGTGCTCGTCTCGGCGCCGTCGAACGGCGCGGATGCGACCATCGTTTACGGCGTCAACGATGACGTGCTGACGGCCGAGCACAAGATCGTCTCGAATGCGAGTTGCACCACCAACTGCCTGTCGCCGGTGGCGCAGGTGCTGAACGACGCGGTGGGCATCGTCAACGGCTTCATGACCACCGTCCACGCCTATACCGGCGACCAGCCGACGCTGGACACGATGCACAAGGACCTGTATCGCGCCCGCGCCGCGGCGCTGTCGATGATCCCGACCTCGACCGGGGCGGCCAAGGCCGTGGGGCTGGTCCTGCCCGAGCTGAACGGCAAGCTGGACGGCGTGTCGATCCGCGTGCCGACGCCGAACGTCTCGGTGGTCGATCTGGTCTTCACCGCGACCCGCGACACCACCGTGGACGAGATCAATCAGGCGATCCGCGCCGCCGCCGATGGCCGGCTCAAGAACGTGCTGGCCTATACCGACCAGCCCAACGTCTCGATCGACTTCAACCACGACCCGCACTCGTCGATCTTTGCACTCGACCAGACCAAGGTCATGGCTGGCCGGCTGTGCCGCATTCTGACCTGGTATGACAATGAGTGGGGCTTCTCGAACCGGATGAGCGACACCGCCGTCGCCATGGGCAAGCTGATCTGATCCGCGCCCCCGGTTCCCAGACTGAAACGGCCCCTCGCGGGGCCGTTTTCATTTGCGCTTGCGCAGATTCGAGGTCTTGGTCAGCCGCCGCGCATTGGCGCGGGTGCGGCGCCCGTACGGGGTCAGTGCCGCCGACATGACCTGATCGGCCGGCGCGCCATTGGTCACGGCCTTCATGACCGCATCGCCGGCTTCCTGCGCGGCTTCGACCTTTTCGCGCACCATCCGCGATGATTCGTTGCGATGTTGGGGCAGCAGACCCACCATTCCGGCCGCGCGCATCGCGATGACCATCTGGGATTCAAACGAAATCTGAACCACTTGCGACCAAAGCCTTGTGGCGTCGGCCATTCCTTTCGGGAGAAATCCCATGAAATTCTATCCTGTCGCTGGGTTCGCCCATGCTGCACTTGCAGCATGACGAATTCAAGTTGGTAACGAAACACCGCCCGGACAAGGGGTCGGTGGTATTGGCGGCTTCCCTCGCCGGCTGCCTCGGTATATTGCCGCTGTCATGTACAAGACCCTGACGCTTCGCCGCCCCGACGACTGGCACCTGCATCTGCGCGACGGCGAGATGCTGCAGACCGTGGCCCCCCATTCCGCCGCATTCGGCCGCGCGATCATCATGCCCAACCTGGTGCCGCCGGTGGTGACCAGCGAACAGGCCCGCGCCTATCGCGAGCGGATTCTGGCCGCGCTGCCCGAGGGTGCCGCGCTTCAGCCGCTGATGACGCTGTATCTGACGGAAACCACCGATCCGGCGGATGTCGTGGCCGCGCATCGTGACGGCATCATCGCGGCGGTCAAGCTGTATCCGGCCGGCGCGACGACCAACTCCGCCAGCGGCGTGACCGATTTCGACCGCGTCCGCCCGGTTTTCGAGGCCATGGCCGAGGCCGGCGTCCCCCTTTGCGTCCATGGCGAGGTGACCGACCCAGAGGTCGACATCTTCGACCGCGAGGCGGTGTTCATCGACCGCGTGCTCGACCCGATCCGCCGCGCGACGCTGGGGCTGCGCGTGGTGATGGAGCATATCACCACCGCCGAGGGCGTCGATTATGTCCGCGACCATGCCGCTGGCGGCGCGATGGGCGGCACCATCACCACGCATCATCT
The DNA here is from genome assembly GCF_002865605.1 of Paracoccus jeotgali. Lineage (NCBI taxonomy): Bacteria > Pseudomonadati > Pseudomonadota > Alphaproteobacteria > Rhodobacterales > Paracoccaceae > Paracoccus > Paracoccus jeotgali. Next base: position 1,846,294 of record NZ_CP025583.1, on the reverse strand, counting down.
GGTCATCAACCGCAACGCCATCCTCGCCGGCGGGATCAGGCCGCATTACTATTGCCTGCCCGTCGCCAAGCGCGAGCGGCACCGGCTGGCGCTGCGCACGGCCGCGACCTCGGGGCAGGGCCCGTTCTTTCTGGGCACCGATTCCGCGCCGCACCCCGACCGTGCCAAGCTGCAACCCTGCGGCTGCGCCGGCTGCTTTACCGCGCCCAACACCGTCTCGATCCTCGCGCAGGTCTTTGAGCAGGACGGCGCGCTTGACCAGCTCGAAGCCTTCACCTCGCTGAACGGCCCCGCCTTTTACCGCCTGCCGCCGAACGAGGATCGCATCCGCCTGTCGCGCCATCAGACCCCCGTCACCTTCCCGCAAGAGATCGCAGCGGGCGACGAGACCGTCACCGTCTTCGACCCCGGTTTCCCCCTGTTCTGGCACACGGAGCCCGCATGAGCCTGTCCTTCACCCCGCCCTCTGACATCGCCCGGCTGACCGCCCGCGCCCTGCTGGAAATCGGCGCGGTGGATTTCAACGCGCGCCAGCCCTTCACCTATGCCTCGGGGCTGAAGGGGCCGACCTATGTCGATTGCCGGCGCATCATTTCCTATCCTCGGGTGCGCAGTACGCTTATGGATTTCATGACCGCGACGGTGCTGCGCGACGCGGGGTTCGAGCAGTTCACCAATGTCGCGGGCGGCGAGACGGCGGGGATTCCCTTTGGCGCGCTTGTCGCCGAACGGCTGGGCCTGCCGATGAGCTATGTGCGCAAGAAGCCCAAGGGCTATGGTCGCGGCGCCCGGATCGAGGGGCGGATGGACGAAAGCGATCGGGTGCTGCTGGTCGAGGATCTGACCACCGATGGCGGCTCGAAGCTGAGCTTCGTGGACGCGATCCGCGACAGCGGCGCCTCTTGCGGGCATACGGCGGTGATCTTTTACTATGGCATCTTCCCCGAGACGACGCAGCGGCTGGCCGATCACGGCGTGCGCCTGCATCATCTGTGCAGCTGGTGGGACGTGCTGGACGAGGCCCGCACCCAGGCCGCCTTTGACGAGGCGACGCTCTCCGAGGTCGAGGCGTTTCTGCACGATCCCCGCGCCTGGCAGCAGCGCAATCCGTGAACCGTGACGGGGCGGCAGGTTGTCCCGAACCCGTCCCCGACTTGTCCACAGCTTTACCCACCTGAATCTTCCAGAGGCCGGTTTGGTATTGCCGGCAACTGTGGCATAAGCCTGCTCAAGCCATAGACAGAGACAGCGATGACCGAGATACGCGCATTGCATCCGACCGGCCTTCCGGCGCCGGCGGACGAGCAGACCGTTCCCTTTTCGATCGAGGCCGAGCAGCAATTGCTGGGTGCGTTGCTGACCAATAACGAGGTCTTCGACCGGATCAGCCAGGTGCTGAAATCCGAACATTTCTACGAGCCGGTGCATTCCCGGATCTATGACATCGCGGCCGAGCGCATCCGCAAGAACGCGCTGGCCAGCCCGGTGACGCTCAAGGCGTTTCTGGAAAACGATGCCGGGTTGAAGGATCTGGGCGGGCCCGCCTATCTGGCGCGGCTGGCCGGGGCGGCGATCTCGGCCTATGCGGCGCGGGACTATGCGCAGATGATCCGCGAATTCGCGCTGCGCCGCGACCTGATCGCGTTGGGGCGCGACATCTCGGCCCGCGCGGCCTCGGTGCGGGTCGAGGATGACGCCGAAGAACAGATCAAGGCGGCCGAGCAGACGCTGTACAAGCTTGGCGAGCAAGGCACTGCCGAGCGCGGCTTCCAGTCGTTCCTGAAGGCGGTGACGGGGGCGGTCGATGCCGCCGCGGCGGCATTTCAGCGCGACGGGCAGATGTCGGGCATCCCGACCGCGCTGGTCGATCTGGACCGCAAGATGGGCGGGCTGAACAATTCCGACCTGATTATCCTGGCCGGGCGGCCGTCCATGGGGAAAACCTCGCTCGCGACCAACATCGCCTTCAACGTGGCCAAGGCCTATCGCCCCGGTCAGCGGGCCGACGGCACCACCGGCGCGGTCGAGGGCGGGGTGGTCGGCTTCTTCTCGCTGGAAATGTCGGCGGAGCAGCTGGCGGCGCGGATCCTGTCCGAGGCCGCCGAGGTGGGCAGCCACCAGATCCGCTCGGGCGACATGACCGAAGAGGAATTCCGCCGCTTTGTGCAGGCCGCCAACGACCTGCAATCCTGCCCGCTTTACATCGACGACACGCCGGCCCTGCCGATCAACCAGCTGGCGGCGCGCGCCCGCAAGCTGAAGCGGACGCAGGGGCTGGACCTGCTGATCGTCGACTATCTGCAGCTGCTCAAGGCAGCCTCGGCCCGGGACAGCCGGGTGAACGAGGTGTCCGAGATCACCCAGGGGCTGAAGGCCATCGCCAAGGAGCTGAACATCCCGGTGATCGCGCTGTCGCAGCTGTCGCGGCAGGTCGAGAATCGCGAGGACAAGCGCCCGCAGCTGTCCGACCTGCGCGAATCGGGCTCGATCGAGCAGGACGCCGACATCGTCATGTTCGTCTTCCGCGAGGAATATTACCGTGAGCGCGAAAAACCCGCAGATCACGAGCTGGACAAGCTGGCCAAGTGGCAAGAGGTGATGAACGCCGTTCATGGCAAGGCCGAGGTGATCATCGGCAAGCAGCGCCACGGCCCCATCGGCACGGTCGAGCTGTCCTTCGAGGGCCGCTTTACCCGCTTCGGCAATCTGGAAAAGGCCCGGCAGTCGGATTGGGACTGATCGCCCGCGCCGCAGCCGGCCCTGCCTCGCGTGCCCATCATCCCGGATCGGCGGTCTTGATGGTGACGCCGGCGCCGTCGTCGCTGGCCTCGCCGGCGATCAGGAACAGATCGCCCGCTTCCTCCATCCGCCGGATCGTGGATACCATGGCGGCCATCGCGTCCTCGGCCTCGGCATCCGTTAGCCGCGTCAACTCGGCCATCTCCTCGCGCAGTGATTCGGCCATGCGCGAGGACAGGCTGGCCAGGATGAACTCGGCCGAGGCGGCGTTCTTGCCCTTGGCCCCGGCCAGCGCGCGCAGCAGCGAGGCCTGATCGCCCTCGCGCACGATCCGGGGCACGTCGCGCGGGTCGATGCGCTGCGGGATGTTGGCCCAGGTGAAGATCGTCTTGCGGACCTCATTGGCGAAATCGGCGTCGTCCTGATCCAGCCCGGTCAGAACCTCGTCACGGGTGTTGGCCGGTGTGAAGTTCAGGATCGCGCCGACACGTTCCACAGGTCCGCCGTCCAGCGCCGGTGCGGCCAGAGATTCGGCCGCCTGCAGCAGCGCGACACCGATCCGGCGCAGGGCCGGGGCCTCGATTCCGCCGGTCATCGACATGGCATAGGCGATCTGGCGGGCGCGCAGCGGCGGCATCAGTCCCAGCGTCTGCGCCGCCTTGGGCACCGGCAGGCGCGAGAACATGACCGCCGCAATCTCGGTCGCCTCGCCAAGCGCAAGGTCGGCCAGTTGCGCCGGCGGTAGCGCGGCGATCCGCTCCCACGGGTCGGATTGGCCGGTCATGGCGGCCCGGCGCCGCAGCCGGTCGGTGATGTCGCGCGAGAGCGAATCGCCCAGCATGTCGAGCGTGTCCTCGATCCCGCCCGGAAAGGTCAGCCCGACCTGTTCCAGCGAATCGCAGAACTCGGCCACCACCTGATCGCGCGTGTGCCGGTCGACCATCCCCATCAGCGCCATTTCCTGCGCCAATGCGGCCTGCGAGGTCGGGTCGAGCTGTTCCAGCGACAGCGTCTCGCCATTCGCCAGCAGCAGCCGCACGATCACCGCAGCCTTTTGCCGCGGGGTCAGCCCGGGTTCCAGCATGTCTTGTCATCCCCGCATGATTCGCAGGACCGACCATGTCAGGAAAGGTTTAAGCCCCGGTTATCGCGCCTGACCGAAAACCCGGTCGAAGATCGTGTCGACATGCTTGGTGTGATAGCCCAGATCGAACTTCTCCTCGATCTCGGCGGGCGAGAGGGCGGCGGTGACCTCGGCGTCGGAGAGCAGTTCGGTCTTGAAATCCTTGCCTTCTTCCCAGACCTTCATGGCGTTGCGCTGCACCAGACGATAGGCGTCCTCGCGCGACACGCCGGCTTGCGTCAGCGCCAGCAGGACCCGCTGGCTCATCACCAGGCCCTTGAACTTGTTCATGTTCCTCAGCATATTCTCGGGATAGATCACCAGCTTGTCGACCACGCCAGCCAGCCGGTTCAGCGCGAAATCGAGGGTGATGGTCGCGTCCGGCGCGATGCCGCGTTCGACCGAGGAATGCGAGATGTCGCGTTCATGCCACAGCGCCACATTTTCCATCGCCGGGATTACCGCCATGCGGACCAGCCGCGCCAGCCCGGTCAGGTTCTCGGTCAGCACCGGGTTGCGCTTGTGCGGCATGGCCGACGAGCCCTTTTGACCGGGGCTGAAGAACTCCTCGGCCTCGAGCACCTCGGTCCGCTGCATGTGCCTGATTTCGATGGCGATATTCTCGATGCTGCTGGCGATGACGCCGAGCGTGGCGAAGAACATGGCGTGACGGTCGCGCGGGATGATCTGGGTGCTGATCGGTTCCGGGCGCAGGCCCATCTGCGCGCAGACATGCGCCTCGACCGCCGGGTCGATATTGGCGAAGGTGCCGACCGCGCCGGAGATCGCGCCGGTCGCGACCTCGTCACGGGCCAGTTCAAGCCGGCGCTTGCCACGCTGCATCTCGGCGTAGAAGCGGGCGAAGGTCAGGCCCATCGTTGTCGGTTCGGCGTGGATGCCGTGGCTGCGGCCGATGCGGACGGTGTCCTTGTGCTCAAAGGCGCGGCGTTTCAGCGCGTCCAGCACCTTGTCCATATCGGCCAGCAGGATGTCGGCGGCGCGCACAAGCTGGACGTTCAGCGCGGTGTCTAGCACGTCGGACGAGGTCATACCCTGATGGACGAAGCGCGCCTCGTCATTGCCGATATGCTCAGCCAGATGGGTCAGGAAGGCAATGACGTCATGCTTGGTCACGGCCTCGATCTCATCGATGCGGGCGACGTCGAACTCGACGTCCCTGGCCTTCCACACCGCCTCGGCATTCTCGCGCGGGATCACACCCAGATCGGCCTGGGCGTCGCAGGCATGGGCCTCGATCTCGTACCAGATCCGGAATCGGGTCTCGGGCGACCAGATGGCGGTCATTTCGGGGCGGGAATAGCGCGGGATCATCAAGGCCTCCTAATGTTGCCCGGGGTTTAGCGGTCGCGGCGCTGTTCTGCCAGCACGAAGAGGCGGCAGGCGGTGGCTAGACCCACCTCGGGCGGGCGGGCGTGGTCGATGGCGGCGATCAGCGCGGCGCGGGTGGTGCTGCGTGCGCGGGCGGCGCGGTCCAGCCCGCGCCAGAAGGCGTTTTCGAGACTGACCGAGGTGCGATGCCCGTCGATGCTGACCGAGCGTTTCGCCGGCGCATCCATCGGCGGCAGGTCAATCGTCACGCTTCAACCCGTCAAGCTGCGCGCGAATCCGCTCTGCCTCGGCCCTTTCGGCCCGTTTCTCGGCCTTGGTCCGCCCATGCTTGGCGGCATTGGCGTCGGCCTGGCTGCGCGCGGCGGCGCGCGCCTTTTGCTTGCGGGCCTTGTTCAGATTGAAGACGGTCGGCTGCGCCATGAAAGCCTGCCTGTGAAACGCTGTGCGGGTCTGCTGGCGGCATGGTAGCGCCTCGCCGCGGGACGCAAAAGGCCCGCCGGATCGGCGGGCCTGATGGGATGCGGGTGGTGCGATCAGTCCTCGGGGCCGATCATCAGTTCGGGTCGCACGATGCGGTCGAACTCATCCTCGGTCACAAAGCCCAGGGCCACGGCCTCTTCGCGCAGGGTGGTGCCGTTCTTGTGCGCAGTCTTGGCGACCTTGGTTGCGTTGTCATAGCCGATGGTGGGCGCCAGCGCCGTCACCAGCATCAGCGATTCCTTCATCAGCTTGTCGATGCGCGGGATGTTGGCCTGCGTGCCGACGACCATGTTGTCGGTAAAGCTGCCCGCCGCGTCGCCCAGAAGCTGCAGGGATTGCAACACATTATAGGACATCATCGGGTTATAGACGTTCAGTTCGAAATGCCCCTGCGACCCGGCAAAGCCTACGGCGGCGTCATTGCCCATCACCTGACAGCAGACCATGGTCAGCGCCTCGGCCTGGGTCGGGTTGACCTTGCCGGGCATGATCGAGCTGCCGGGCTCGTTTTCCGGCAGGATCAGCTCACCCAGGCCGGACCGCGGGCCGGAACCCAGCAGCCGCAGGTCGTTGGCGATCTTGAACAGGCTTGCCGCGACGGTTTTCAGCGCGCCGGAAAAGAACACCATCGCGTCATGCGCGGCCAGCGCCTCGAACTTGTTGGGCGCGGTGACAAAGGGCAGGTCGGTGATCTTGGCGATCTCGGCCGCGATGGCCGTGTCCCAGCCCTTTTTGGTGTTCAGCCCGGTGCCGACAGCGGTGCCGCCCTGCGCGAGTTCATAAATCTGTGGCAGGCACATCTGGACCCGCTTGATCCCCATGCGGACCTGATGGGCATAGCCGCCGAACTCCTGACCCAGCGTCAGCGGCGTGGCGTCCTGGGTGTGGGTGCGGCCGATCTTGATGATGTCCTTGAACTCTTCGGACTTGTCCTCGAGCGCCTTGGCCAGCTTTTCCAGCCCCGGCAGCAGCGTGTCGCGGGCCATCATGCCGATGGCGACGTGCATCGCGGTGGGGAAGGTGTCGTTGGACGACTGGCCCATATTGCAGTGATCGTTGGGGTGAACGGGCTTCTTGCTGCCCATCTCGCCGCCCATGATCTCGATCGCGCGGTTCGAGATGACCTCGTTGGCGTTCATGTTCGACTGCGTGCCGGACCCGGTCTGCCAGACGACGAGGGGGAAGTTGTCGTCGAACTTGCCCTCGAATACCTCGGTCGCGGCCTGCTCGATGGCCGGCGCGATGTCGTCGCCCAGCTTGCCATTGGCGTGGTTGACGCGGGCGGCGGCCAGCTTGATCGCACCAAGGGCGCGGATGATCGCCACCGGCTGACGCTCCCACCCGATGGGGAAGTTGCGAATCGAGCGCTGCGTCTGCGCGCCCCAGTATTTGTCGGCAGGAACGTCAAGCGGGCCGAAGCTGTCGGTTTCGGTGCGGGTCTTCGTCATGATGGGCTCCCCTCGCGGTTTGGCGAAATTCTAGCCCTCGGCGCCGGAAACCGCAATCGGTATGCGGTCGCATACCGGAACCGGCTATTTGCGCCACTTGTCCAGGCTGACCACCTCGGCCCCCGATTTGGGTCCGTCGGGCGAGGTGTCGTCGTCGGACGGTTCGGGCCGCAGGTCGATCTGGGCCGAAGAGGGCGCGTCGGGCTCCTGCTCGTCACCCTCTTGCGTTTCGAACCGCAGCCCGAACTCGACCGAGGGATCGACGAAGGTCCGCAGCGAGTCGAAGGGCACGATCAGGCGTTCGGGCGCGTTGCCGAAGTTCAGCGTCACCTCGAACCCGTCGCCGGTGACGCGCAGATCCTCGTACCAATGCTGGATGACGATGGTCATTTCCGCCGGATAGCGTTCGCGCAGCCAGTCTGCGATCTCGACGCCGTCCTCGCGCGTGTCGAAGGTGATGAAGAAATGATGATCGCCGGGCAGGCCATGTTCGGCCACGCGGGACAGAACCTCTGCGATCAGGCCCTGCATGGCCCGATGCATCATTCCGCCGTAATCGATCGCCCCAACCATCGCGCGTCCCCTTTTCCGCTCTGACCGCCAGCATAGGCAATCGGCGGACGATGAAAAGCGCGAATCCGGCAGCGGCCGGGGTGGACGCTGACGCAGCGGCTTCGACTGAAAAAAGGGAAAAGTGGCAGGATTCTGTTGCAAGGCTCCTGCCGGCCCCGCCTTACGCTGCTAAGCGCAAGGAGTTAGGTTTCGGTTACCCGAGCTGCTTACGCAGCCAGAGCGACCGGAGCACGGTTGTCGTTGGCAACTGTACAATTCGCACCGATAACGGTGGTAGCTCACCGAGGTAAAGCAAACCCCTTTAGACGTTCGTCGATCCTGTTTCGGCCCCAGATCCCCCCAACGAAGGCGAATGATGGTGGAGCCGCCGGGTACCGCCCCCGGGTCCGATCCGCTTATTACGAGCGCGTTTATACCTATAGTCCGGGCGAACCCGAACAGTTCGAATATAGGGCGGCCAATGCGGTCCTGCAAGGGTCATGGGCGGGTCTGCCGATGGAACGATGCCCGCGCCGGGCCGTTCCTGCCCCGGACACCTGCAGAAAGGACCCACCATGACCCGTTTCAAGATGTTCACCGCCGCGCTGATCGCCACGCCCATGCTGGCGCTGCCAGTGCTGGCCGACACCGCCCCGCCCGCAGATGCGATGAAGCTGTCCGAGATCCTCGCCAAGTTCGAGACCGATACCGGCGCCGATCTGGCCTATATCGACGAGGTCGATTGGGACGATGACGGCTATTACGAGGTCGAATACCGCACCACTGACGGCCGCGAGGTCGAGGTGCGGCTTGACCCCAAGACCGGCGCGGTGCGTCAGTAAGCCGCAGGGCCCGGGCTAGCGCTCGGGCGGATGCCAGGGCGGCGGCGGCGCGTTGCGGCGCTGCAGCCGCATGGCCAGCCCGATGGCGATGCCGGTGCCGATGGCGATGGTCAGGTCCGCGACAACGGTCAGGATCATCGTCAGCGCCATCAGGAACAGATCGCCGCGCGGCTGCGCCAGCCAGATGCGCCAGCGATGCAACTCGGCCATGTTCCACGCCGTCAGCATCAGCAGCCCGGCCAGCGCCGGCAGGGCGAGCATCCCGGCCACCGGCGCTGCGACCAGCATGATCAGCAGGATCGCCGCCGCATGGACCAGCCCCGCCACCGGCGTCTGCCCCCCGGCCCGCACATTCGTCGCGGTCCGCGCAATCGCCCCCGTCGCCGGCAACCCGCCGAACAGTGCCGAGCCGATATTCGCCGCGCCTTCGGCCATGATCTCGGCATTGGGCCGGTGACTGCCGCCGATCATCCGGTCCGACACCATCGCCGACAGCAGCGATTCGATCCCGGCCAGGAAGGCGATGATCAGCGCCGAGGGCAGCAGTTCACCGATCAGCGTCAGGCTGATGGGCGGCAGGCCCGGCATCGGCAGGCCGCGGGGCAGGGCGCCAAAGCGGCTGGCGATGGTCTCGACCGGCAGATGCCCGATGGCCGCCACGGCCGAGGTGATGCCGATGGCCACGATCAGCCCCGGAAAGCGCGGTGCCATGCGCCGCAGCACAAGGATCAGCACCATCGTCACCAGCCCGATGCCAAGCGCGGTCGGCGACAGGCTGTCGCGCGCCGTCCACAGCGTCTCGATCTTGGGGATGAAATCGGCCGGCACCTCGCCCGTTTGCAGGCCGAATAAATCCTCCAGCTGGCTGGTCGCGATGATGATGGCGATGCCGATGGTAAAGCCGTTGATGACCGGCTCTGGCACCAGCCGGATCAGGTTGCCGGCGCGCAGCAGCGCCCCCACGATCAGGATGATCCCCGCCATCAGCGTGGCCAGCACCAGCCCCGACATGCCATGCGCGGCGATCACCCCATAGACGACGACGATGAACGCCCCCGTCGGCCCGCCGATCTGCACCCGGCTGCCCCCGAGCAGCGAGATCAGGAACCCGCCCGCCACCGCTGTCACGATCCCCGTCTCCGGCGGCGCGCCCGAGGCGATGGCGATGGCAAGGCTGAGCGGCAGGGCCACCATCGCCACCGTCAGCCCGGCCAGAAGATCGGCGCGGAAGGTGGCCGCGTCATAGGATTTCAGCGTGGTGATCAGCTTGGGTTTCATCGCAGAGGTCCGTTCGGTTGCGCGGCCGGCCCGAATCTGCCCCGGACGCGCGGGATTACAAGCGAAAAGGCGGCCCCTTGCGGGGGCCGCCAGCGCTGCCGGACAAGATGTCGCGGCGCGAGCCGGGTCAGAAACCGGCCTTGATCTTCTCGAACTCGGCCAGTTGTTCGTTGCGCTGCTGGGGGTCGTTCGGGGTCTGGTTCAGGATCGGCGCGTCGATGGGGCCAAGGCCGGTCTTCACCGCCTCTTCATCCTTCACCGTCTCCATCCCGGTGGTGGTGGTGGCGCCATAGCCGATGGTGTCCAGCAACCCCTTGGCCGATTCCGGGGCCAACCAGGCGTTGATGAAGTCATAGACCTTGTCCTCGTTGCCGGGGCCGTCCTTCAGATTGACGAAGCCGCAGATGAACTTGGACGAGCCTTCCTTGGGCGCGCGCTGAAAGCCCACCGGATAATCATCAGCCTGCAGATAGACCACGCCATCATTCCACGACCACGCCACATCGACCTGCCCGGACGCCATCAGCTGCGCCTGCTCCGACGGGTCGGACCAATAGGCGGCGACGTTTTCATGCGCCTTGCGCAGCCAGTCGGCGGCGGCCTTGAACTGCTCGTCCGTGACGTCGGTCCAGTCGGTGACGCCGGTCGCCAGATAGGCCAGCGCCCAGACATCGTCCGAGCTGTCGGGCAGCGAGATGCGGCCGGCATAATCGGGGTCGATGAACACATCCAGCGAGGCCACATCCTCGGCCGGGACGGTTTCGGTGTTATAGGCAATCGCCGTCGCACCCCAATCGGTCGGGATGTACCAGACGCCCTCGTCGTCGTGGAACACCTCGGAATTGTTCAGCTCGGGGTCCATATCGGCATAGGCGGGGATGCGCGAGACGTCCCAGGGCTCGATCAGCCCGGCGTCGCGGTATTTCGACACCATCTGGCTGCAGGGATGGACGACATCGGCCTTGAAGCCAGAGGCGACCTTTTGAAACGCCTCGTCATCATCGCCGTAAAAGGCAAAGGTCGGGCCTTCGCCGTGCTTGTCGATATAGCCCTGATAGATCACCGGTTCTTCGAATCCGGCCCAGTCGAAGACCGTCAGTTCAGGGTCGGCGGCCCAAGCCCCGGCGGTCAGGGCGGGAAGGGTCAGGGCAGCAAGCGCGGCATGGGTCGCGGTCGAGCGCAGCAAGGTCATCAGGCGTGGCCTTTCGGTTCAGGAAACATGATCCTGACGCTAGCCGGGCGAAACCGGTCAGGCAAGCGCGATCAGGGGCGGCCTCAGCGCATCCGCAGGGCGCCGTCGATGCGGAAGACCTCGCCGTTCAGATATTCCGATTGCAGGATGGTTCCGACCAGCCGGGCGAATTCCTCGGGCAGGCCAAGGCGCTTGGGAAAGGTGACCTCGGAGGCCAGGCTGTCCTGCACCTCTTGCGGCAGGCCGCGCAGCATCGGCGTGCCGAAGATGCCGGGCGCAATCGCCATGATGCGGATGCCGTTGCGGGCCAGATCGCGGGCGATGGGCAGCGTCATGCCGGCGATCCCGGCCTTGGACGCCGCATAGGCCGCCTGTCCGGCCTGCCCGTCATAGGCCGCGATCGAGGCGGTGTTGACGATCACGCCGCGTTCCGGCCCCGGATTGCCCGCCATCTCGGCTGCGGCGAGGCGCAGCACGTTGAAGCTGCCGAGCAGGTTGACCTCGATGGTGCGGCGAAAGCTGTCGAGCGCGTGCGGCCCGTCGCGGCCAAGGGTCTTTTCCCCGGTCGCGATTCCTGCGCAGTTGATGCAGGCGGTGATCCGGCCCATCCGGTCCACGGCATGGGCGATGGCCGCCGCGACGCTCGCCTCGTCCGTGACATCGGTGCGGGCGAAATGGGCGCCTATCTTGTCCGCGACCTCGGCTCCGCGCGGATCGTGGTCCAGCACCGTCACCTGCGCGCCCTGTTCGCGCAGATATTGCGCCGTGGCGTGACCCAGACCCGAGGCGCCGCCGGTCACGATGGCGCAGGTTTCGTTCAACTGCATCTGGCGGTTTCCTTTGCTTGCAGGGTTCAGCGTTCAGCTTCCGATGCGGGCCATGTCGAACTCGGTCGTCTGATAGATCTCGTTCACCCAGTTGCCATAGAGAAGATGCGCGTGGCTGCGCCAGCGGTTCGCCGGCATCCGGGTCGGATCGTCGTCGGGATAGTAATTGACCGGCAGCGCGATCCCTTTGCCCGAGGCGACGTCGCGGTCATATTCCTCCTTGAGCGTCGTCGAATCATATTCGAAGTGGTTGAACACATACAGCGCCCGGTGCCCGCTATCCTGCAGCAGGCAGGGCCCGACCTCGTCCGACGCCAGCAGCGTCTCCAGCGCCGGGATGGCGGCCACATCCTCGGCCCGGACCTCGGTCCAGCGGCTGACCGGGATCAGCAGATCGTCGGAGAAACCCCGCAGATAGGGCGAGGAAGGCGCCCGGTTTTCGTGCCGGTAGCAGCCGAACGCCTTCACCGGCAGATCATGCTTGGGCAGGCCGTGGAAGTGCCAGGCCATCGCCATCGCCCCCCAGCAGACGCCGAAGGTCGAATGGACATGGGTCTGGGTCCAGTCAAAGACGCGGGTCAGTTCGTCCCAATAGGTCACCTCCTCAAACGGAAGCTGCTCGATGGGGGCGCCGGTGATGATCAGCCCGTCGAACTTCTCGCCCGTCGCCTCGACATCGCAAAAGCGGCGATAAAAGGACTGCATGTGGTCGGCGGCGGTGTTGCGGCTGTCATGGTCCGACATGCGGATCAGCTGAAAGTCGATCTGCAGCGGCGTGGCCCCGATCAGGCGGGCGAACTGGTTCTCGGTCTGGATCTTCTTGGGCATCAGGTTCAGCAGACCGATCCGCAGCGGCCGGATATCCTGCGTCGCCGCGCGCCCCGGCGACATGACCATGACGCCTTCATTCGACAGGATGTCATAGGCGGGCAGGTCGTTGGGCAGGGTGATGGGCATGGCTCAGGCGTCCTTGCGGTGCAGGCAGGCAGGGTCGGAAGCGGGCGCGGGATAGCCCGTGCGGCGGTCGATGGCGCGCGCGATGAGGCTGTTGAACTGATCCGGGGTGCGGATTTCGGACACCTCCTCGGCGGTGACGGTCACGCCGCGCCGGGCCATGGCCGCATAACGGGGCTGGCGATGGGCCAGCGCGCGGGCATAGGTCCAGCGGATGAAATCGTCGGGATCGACCTCTTCCTCGCGCAGGCCCTTGATCATGCGATAGTCGCGCCAGGCATGGTCCAGGAACTGCGGCTGATAATACATCGGCTTGGGCGCGCGGTCGAAGCGGCGCACCAGTTCCGCCGTATGCGCGTCGGACCCCTTGATCCAGACCAGCAGAAGATGCTGTTCCAGCGTCCCCAGCACCGGATCATCGGGATCGTCCGGGTCCACCACCTCGCAGATCGAGCCGCCGCTGTCGCAGACGAAATGCGGCAGGCGATAGATGTCGTCGGCGCGGCGGATGAAATGCGGCGTGTCGAGCAGCGCCGCGATCTCGCCCGTGCGGTGCTGGGCCTGCCGGATCAGATATTCGTCGAAGGGCAGGCCGCCGCGGGTCTGGCTGCCGGGCTTGCCCAGATAGGTCGACAGCGGCGAGAGATTGTCGAAGGCGATGTTGCTGCCGATATAGACGCTGTCCGACAGCAGCAGATCGCGCAGGAACGGCACCTTCATCGCCTCGCGCTTGAAGTTGTCGGCGATCAACTCGCCCATATAGCGGGTGCCGATGCGGTAATCGATGCTGTAGTGGAACCAGTCGCCCGCCTCGCGCAGCATGTTCGACAGAAAGGTCTTGCCCAGCCCGGACATGCCGAACAGCAGCACCCGCTTACGGTTGCTGGCCAGATATTCCGTTCCGCTGTCGTGGATCATGGCGTCTCCTTCAGGCGGGCAATCTAGGCAGCGCCGCCTGAAAGGAAAAGCCCCGCTGGTGGCGGGGCTTTCGGTTTGCACGATCCGGCGGCGATCAGAACTGATAGCCGATCCGCAGGCCCAGGCTGACCGCGTGGTTGTCGGTCATGTTGGCGCGCGCGGTGTCCGGGGTGCCGGTCTCGGGGGAGGCATCGCCCAGCTTCATGTAGTTGATGCCGGTGGTGATCTTCCAGTTGTCCTGGGTATAGATCCCGGCCAGCGTCAGGCCGACGCGGCCATTGGTCGGCGCCAGCGGCGAGACGAGATCGTCGCCCTTGGGTTCATAGGTGATCGCGGCCGAACCCGACCATTGATCGGTGAACTTGCGGCCGACGCCGAGCGTGAAGGTGGTCGAATCCTCAAGATTGACAAGCCCGTCGGTCACGCCGAGCCCAAGCGGATCGCCCGGCCCCGTCGGACGGTCGTTGGTGAAAAGTGCCGGATCGACCCGGAATTCCGACCAATAGACGCGGCGGATCTGACCGAAGACCAGCGTATCGGCGGCCACCCCGGTCTGGAAGTCCAGCGCGATCTGGCTGGGGGTGTCGACCTCGGTCACGCTGCCATAGCTGATCGGACCGATCGTCTCGGTCGTGTCGAACTCGTGCTTGATCTTCGAGTAGTAGGTCAGTGCCACGCGGGCAGCGATCTCGGGACGCTCCCACGACACGCCGGCCAGCCAGCCGGCCTTGGTGCTGCTGTCGAGACGTGCGCGATAGCCCGAGACCCCGTCCGGGAACGGGCCGCCATAAGCGGCGCCATTCAGCGTGATGTCGCCCGAGGCTTTCGAGACGCGAATACCGCCGTGAACGCCCATCGCCTCGTTGAACTTGTAGCGCAGAACGCCCGAGATATGGGCGCTTTCCACATTCGCCTTGGTCCCGCCCAGCATGACCGACCGACCCAGCGGATAGTCGATATCAGCGCCGTAAGGATGCTCGACAATGATCGCCCCCGACAGTTGCGGGGTGAACTGGTGCTTGTAGCCAAGCCCGACCACGTTGAAGTTGTCCGCGACGTTCCCGGTCGAGCGGCCGCCATAGATCGCGAGGTCGTTGCCATCCACCTTCGGCCGGGTGATCTGGGCGTTGAACTCGGCGTAGTTGCCCTCTTCGAACAGGATGCCGATCGACTGGGTCGAACGCTCGATCCCGGCTGCGAAGATCGGACTGGCCGAGATCAGCAGAGCCGCCGCGCCGGTCAATTTTTTTTTCATCTTACCCTCCCTGTGCGGGGCGTGCTGACCACCGCTTGCACTTCACGGTAACGCGAGTTGCGGGCGAATCAATCGGCGCGGGCGCCTGACGTCGCGTCCGTGGCCGAGGTCTTGCGCTACCGTGTCGCGGCTGCAACGCTTGTCGCCAAGGTGACGCGGGGGCATGATCCGGCTGGTGCCGCAGACGCAGCAGGCCGCGGCCCCGCACATGCCAGCAAGGACGCGCCAGATGGCTGACAGGTTACGATTCGCGATGCCCAAACAGGCCCCCAAGGGGCTGTTCCGGCGGATGCCGCCGATGGCCTTCGTGCCGGTGCTGGCGCTGCTGCTGCTGGCGCTGGCCTGGCGGTCGGGGATCGGGCGCTTTGCGCTGCCGGTCGGGCTGCCCGGCCTGCTGGAAGGGGCGGCGGCGGCGCTCTTTCTGTTCGCGGCGGGCGGCTACCTGCGCAAGCTGTGGCTGCGTCCCGCCGTGGTGATCGAGGAACTGACCGCGCTGCCCGGCCGGGTCGGGCTGGCAGCGGCGATGGCGGCTTCGGTCGGGTTCGCGGCGGTGATCCTGCCCTATCTGCCGGTCCTTGCGAAAATCGTGCTGGTCCTTGCCATCGCCACCACGCTGGCGCTGCTGTTCGTCGAACTGCGCGAGGCGCTTTCCGGCCCCGGTCCCGCCGCCCGCGTCCCGGATGAGGCGCTGCTGGCCAAGCTGATCGCCGCCCGCGCCAGCGGGCGCGAGGGGCCGACCCCGCCGCGCCATCCGCAGATGATCGGGCCGGACGCGCAGCTTCTGGCCTCGGCGCTGCTGCTTGCGGCCTTTGTGGCGGCCATGGCGGGATGGCCGGGGCCGGGGCAGGTGCTGCTGGTCGCGGGCGGGGTGATTGCAGCGGCGGTGCTGCTGCTGGGGCTTGGGCAGTTGGGTCAGGCGCGCATCCCGCAACCCCTGCGGCCGCTTCTGGCGCTGCATCTGGTGTCGCTGTGCAGCTTGGGCCTCGCGCTTGCCGCCGCTGACATGCGCGTGCCGCAGGCGCTGATCTGGCTGGTCGGCGCCGCGACCCTGGGCGTCGGGGTGATCGCGCTGACCGCTCGGGCCGAGACGGGACGCGGGCTGTTTCACGGCGCCTATGCGGTGGCGCTGGCCAGCGTCGCGCTGGTCTTTGCGCAGGCCGGCGGCGGCGATCTTTTGCCGGGGCTGGCGTTGATCCTTGCCACGCTGATCGTGCTGCCGCTGTGCTTCCTGGGCCTGCGGGACTGGGCGCGGGGCGCGCTGGCCCACCGCTCGAACGCCGCCATTGCATGAGATGTCGGGGCGGGGTGGACAAACCGGGTCTGAAATGAAAAGGGGAACTGCCAAACGAACCCCATAAAGGATGGCTGCGATGCAGATTCGTGAGGCGCTTACCTTCGACGACGTTCTACTGGTTCCGGCCGCCTCGAAGGTGCTGCCGTCCACCGCCGATGTCACCACCCGCGTGACGCGCGGGATCAGCATGAACATCCCGCTGATCAGCTCGGCCATGGACACGGTCACCGAAAGCCGCATGGCCATTGCCATGGCGCAGGCGGGCGGGATCGGCGTCGTCCACCGCAACCTGACCATTGAAGAGCAGGCCGACGAGGTGCGCCGCGTCAAGCGTTTCGAATCCGGCATCGTCTATGATCCGATCACCCTGACCCCCGACCAGACCCTCGCCGACGCCAAGGAACTGGCGCAGCGCTACAACGTCACCGGCTTTCCGGTCGTCGACCAGTCGGGCCGCGTCGTCGGCATCGTGACCAACCGTGACATGCGTTTCGCCAGCGACGACCGCACCCCGGTCCGGGCCATGATGACCGCCGAGGATCTGGCGATCCTGCGAGAGCCCGCCGACCGCGCGCAGGCCATCGACATGATGAAGGAACGCCGGATCGAAAAGCTGCTGGTGACCAATGCCAGCGGCCATCTGACCGGGCTTCTGACGCTGAAGGACACTGAAAAATCCGTGCTGAACCCCATTGCCTGCAAGGACGAGCTGGGCCGCCTGCGTGTCGGCGCGGCCTCGACCGTGGGCGAAGAAGGCTTCGCCCGCAGCACCGCGCTGATCGAGGCCGGCGTCGACATGGTGGTGATCGACACCGCGCATGGCCACTCGGAAGGGGTGGCGCAGGCGGTGGCGCGGCTGCGTGCCTTCAGCGCCGACATCCAGATCGTCGCCGGCAATATCGCGACCGCCGACGCGGCCCGCGCGCTGATCGACGCGGGGGCGGATGCGGTCAAGGTCGGTATCGGGCCGGGCAGCATCTGCACGACGCGGGTGGTGGCCGGCGTCGGCGTGCCGCAGTTGACCGCGATCATGGACGTGGCCTCGGTCGCGGGCGATGTGCCGGTGATCGCCGATGGCGGGATCAAGTTCTCGGGCGATTTCGCCAAGGCGATTGCGGCGGGGGCAAGCTGCGCCATGGTCGGCAGCGCCATCGCCGGCACCGATGAAAGCCCGGGCGAGGTGATCCTGTATCAGGGCCGCAGCTATAAATCCTATCGCGGGATGGGCTCGCTGGGCGCCATGGCGCGCGGCTCGGCCGACCGCTATTTCCAGAAGGACGCGGCCAGCGACAAGCTGGTGCCCGAAGGGATCGAGGGGCAGGTGCCCTACAAGGGCTCGGTGACGGCGGTCATCCACCAGATGGTCGGCGGCTTGCGCGCGGCCATGGGCTATACCGGCAGCGCCAGCGTGCAGGACATGCGCGGCGGCTGCGATTTCGTCCGCATCACCGGCGCGGGGCTGAAGGAAAGCCACGTCCACGACGTGCAGATCACGCGGGAAGCTCCGAATTACCGGATGGGATAGGCGTCAGGTCTGACAGGGGCGGCCGGTCTTAGCGGCAGGCCGCCCTGCAGGTCAGGGGTCTCAGATGAAGCCAAGCTCCAGCCGCGCCTCGTCGGACATCATGTCCATGCCCCATTGCGGCTGGAAGGTCATCTCGACATCGACCTCGCGCACGCCCGGCACGGCTTCGACGGCATCGGCGACCCAGCCCGGCATCTCGCCCGCGACGGGGCAACCGGGGGCGGTCAGGGTCATGACGATGCCGACCTTGCCCTCGGCGTCGATATCGACGGTGTAGATCAGGCCGAGGTCATAGATGTTGACGGGGATTTCGGGGTCGTACACCGTGCGGCAGGCCTCGACCACCTGATCGTAAAGCGGATGTTCCGTGGTCGAGGGGCGGATCAACGGCTCGCCTTCGTTCAGATTGTCGGTCATGGTTTCCTTCCCGTGCTGTCGCATTGCATATAGGCGACATGGCGGGACGCTTCCAGCCCCGCCCGCCCAGGAAAGCCGAGCGATGACCGTCACGATCTATCACAACCCCCGCTGTTCGACCTCTTGCAAGGTGCTGGCCGAGATCCGCGAATGCGGGATCGAGCCTGCCATCGTCGCCTATCTGACCGACCCGCCCACGCGCGCGCAGTTGCGGATGCTGGCGCAAGACAGCGGTCTGGGGGTGCGCGGGTTGCTGCGGCAAAAGAACACACCCTATGACGCGCTGGGTCTGGGCGATGAGGGGCTGGATGACGAGGCGCTGCTGGACGCGCTCGAGGCGCATCCGATTCTGCTGAACCGCCCCATCGTCAGCGGTCCCAAGGGCACCCGGCTGGTGCGGCCGATCTCGGTTCTGGACGAGGTGCTCTAGCGGCCCGCGTCGGCCGATAACGCCTCAGACCCGCAGCGGATCGGATTTCGCCAGCGCGTCGAACCGCATCAGGCTGGCGATCAACTCTGGCATCTGCGCCAGCGGGATCATGTTCGGCCCGTCCGACGGCGCGCGGTCGGGGTCCTCATGCGTCTCGATGAACACGCCCGCGACACCGATCGACACCGCTGCCCGTGCCATGACCGGCGCGAATTCGCGCTGCCCGCCGGACGAGCCGCCTTGCCCGCCGGGCTGCTGGACGGAGTGGGTCGCGTCCATGATCACCGGCCAGCCGGTGCGGGCCATGATCGGCAGCGCCCGCATGTCGGCGACCAGCGTGTTGTAGCCGAAGCTGACCCCGCGTTCGGTCAGCATGATCCGCGAATTGCCGGTCGAGGCGACCTTGTCGGCAACATTGTCCATGTCCCAGGGCGCCAGAAACTGGCCCTTCTTGATATTGACCACCGCCCCGCTTTCGCCCGCCGCCAGCAGCAGGTCGGTTTGCCGCGACAGGAACGCCGGCACCTGGATCACGTCGACCACCGCCCCGGCGGTTCGCGCCTGTTCTGGGTCGTGGATATCGGTCAGGACCGGGCAGCCGATGCGGTCGCGCACGGTTTCCAGCATGCGCACCCCGTCCTGCATCCCGATGCCGCGCTTGCCCGATAGCGAGGTCCGGTTAGCCTTGTCATAGCTGGCCTTGAACACATAGCCCGCACCCGCCTTTTCGCAGGCCTCTGCCATCGCCTCGGCGATCATCAGCGCGTGGTCCAGCGTTTCCAGCTGGCACGGCCCCGCGATCACCGTCAGCGGCAGATCGTTCCCGCAGGTCAGTTTGCCGATTTGGACGTGTTTCATGTCGAGACCTGTTCGCGAAGAATGGAGACCGTCAGCGAGAGCATCAGATATATCCCCATGAAGATCAGGAAGGCCACCACGGTGTTCGACAGCGCCTTGGGATAGGTCGCGTTCTGCGGCGGCACCGGGGCCACCGACAGCGACAGGTAGCGGACCTGCTTGTTCGCCTCGACCCGAGCGATTTCAAGCTGTTCGGCGGCGGCGGCGAGCAGGCCCTGACGGGTCACGAGATCGGCCTCGGCGATGCGAAGCTGACCGGTGATCTGGGCCAGCGAACCGCGGTCGCTGGAATCCTCGGTCAACTCGCTGCGGCGGCTGGCGATCAGCTCTTCAAGCCGCGCAATATCGCCGCGCACGCCAGCGACCCGGCTGGCATTGGGCTGCGGGTTGGCGAGCAGCTGCGCCAGTTCCAGTTCCTTCTTCGTCACCTCGGACTGCATCTGCCCGATCTGGCTCATCACCAGGCCGCTTTCCGTGGCCGGGTCCAGCACCCCGAGCTGCTGTTGCAGCGTCAGCGCCGCCTGCTGGGCGTCGCGCACCCGCGCCTCGGCGGCCTCGTAATTCGCCTGCGCGCCCGACATCTGATCGGCGCGCACACGCGCGGTCATGTCGTCGACCATGCCCTCGGCATAGCGGATCAGAGCGTGCGAATATTCCGAACTCAGCGCCGGTTCCGGTGCGATCACGGTCAGGTTCAGCACGCCCTCGGTCGGGTCGTAGCCGACCTTGACCATGTTCTTGTAGGTCTTGAAGGCGTCGTCATCGGTGGCATCGGGCGGCAGGCGCAGCAGCGGATCAAGCGCGGGATCCTGAAACGCCTGTTTGAAACCGACCTCTTCATCCAGCCGCAGCATGGCGTTTTTCGAGGTCAGATAGCTTTGCACCGCGACCGAATCAGGGTTCAGTTGGAGCCCGCTGAGGATCGAGTTGCCGCTGGCGACCATCGCCGTATCGGCCTGCTGGATCAGGAATTGCGACTTGCTTTCGTAAAGCGGCGTCGCGACCTTGAAGTAATACCAGCCCGCGATGATCGTCGGCAGCACCACCAGCAGCGACAGCCGGACGATCAGCCAGCCCATGCGGATGCGGCGGCGGCGGGCAATGTCGCGCTGGATGCGATAGATCTCGGCTGCGCGCTTTTCCTCCGTCAACTGCTCGCGGGGCGGCAGGTCGGGGCGGGGGCCGGGCGGGGCGAGGTTGACCTGACCCGCGGGGCCGGGCAGCGGGGTCTTGGGCCGCAGCGCCAACTCGCTGCCGGTGGGCGGCGTTTGCGGCGAGGCGGCCATACCGGCGCTGGCCACAAGCTGCGCCAAGGACGAGCGGTGGAACGGGTCGATATTGCGGTCGCGCAGCAGGACCACGGCTTCTTCATCGCTGTTGGCGTCGATGCCGTGCATGGCCGCGATCCGCCGCGCCAGCCGCAACTGCCGCCCGGTCAGGCTTTCCGCGCGGACCGCGGCGATGCGCTGTTCCAGATCGGGCGCGGGCTGGCTGTTCGCGGCCTCGGCGCTTTGCTGCGCCACCTCTGCCGCCTTGGCGGTGGCGGCGGCGGCCTTGCGTCCGGCGGCCTGCTGTTCGCCCAGTCCCGAATCGCTGCGGCGGCTGTGGAAGACCCGAACCTTAGGCGGTGTAGTCATAATATTGCCTTGCCTCGTCCAGCGTTTCGAACATGTAGAGCTTGCCGTCGCGCAGCACCGCTGCCTCGCGGCAGAAGTTTTCCAGCACCTCGGGCTGGTGCGAGACGATGACCACGGTCGAATTCTTCAGCCGTTCGTTCAGGACCTGCCCGGCCTTGCGGTTGAATTCCACATCCGTGGCGCTCGGCATGCCCTCATCTATCAGGTAGACGTCGAATTCCAGCGACAACAGCAGCGAGAACACGAATCTCTGCCGCATCCCCGAGGAATAGGTGCCCACCGGCATGTCGAAATATTCATCGATATCGGTCAGCCAGCGGGTGAAGGCGGCGACGTAGTCGGGATCGAGCCCATAGATCCGCGCGATGAAGCGGGCGTTTTCATTCGCGCTGTGCTTGCCGACGACCCCGCCCATGAAACCCAGCGGAAACGAGATCCGCGAACTGCGCCGGATCACGCCCTCATCAGGCTTTTCCAGCCCGCACATCATGTTGATGATCGTGGTCTTGCCGGTGCCGTTGGGGGCGAGGATGCCCAATGACCGGCCCAGCTCGACCCGGAACGACGCCTGATCGAGGATCACCTTGCGCTGCGTTCCGGTCCAGAACGACTTGGAAACATTATCAAACTCGATCATTCGCGGGCTTTCCCATCCGACCCGGCCGAAAATAGGCGGCATGGCGCCGAAAGTCCATGAATCCCTGCACTCCTGGTTGATGAAGTGTTGACGCGCCCGCAAGGGCTTTTCGCCGCGCCGCCCGATGCCTAGTTAGGCCCGCATGGTTGATTTCACGCAGCTTCTAGCGCAGGTGTCCGCCTGCCGGCTTTGCGCCGACCGCTTTGCCGGGACGGCCACGGCCCATGCGCCGCGCCCCGTCGTCTGGATGCGGCCCGGCGCGCGGATCTTGATCGCGGGCCAGGCGCCGGGGGTGCGGGTGCACGAGCGCGGGCGGCCCTTTGACGATGCCTCGGGCGCGCGGCTGCGGGACTGGATGGGCGTCGATGAGGCGACCTTCTATGACCGCGACCGCATCGCGTTCCTGCCGATGGCGATGTGCTTTCCCGGCTATGACAGCACCGGATCGGACCTGCCGCCACCGAAGGTCTGTGCGGCGACCTGGCGCCAGAGGCTGCTGACGGCGCTGGACCCGAGGCTGATCCTGCTGGTCGGCGGGCACGCGCAGCGCTGGCATCTGGGCAGCCGAACGGGGGTCAGCGCCACCGTCGCGGGATGGCGCGACCATGCGCCCCGGGTCTTTCCCTTGCCTCACCCGTCCTGGCGCAATACCGGTTGGCTCAAGCGCAACGGCTGGTTCGGCGACGAGTTGCTGCCGGTGCTGCGCGACCGGATCCGAGAGGTGCTGAATGACCCCGCTTGACGCGCTCTGCCCCGCGCCGTTCCACGAATTGCCCGATGCCGACCGCGCGCGGGTGCTGAACCGGCTGGCCGATACGACGCTGTTCGTCGCCCTGGCCGATGACCCGCAGGGCGACCGCGCGCGGCTGCTGATGCTGGGCGCGGACGAGGCGCGGACCGCGCTTGCGGCCGATCAGCCCGAGCGGCTGGCCGATTTCCTGTCCGCCCCCACCGCCCATGCCGAGCTTCCGGGCCGGGTGCTGGCCGCCATGCTGGCGGCCGAGGGCGCCGCGCTGATGGTCAATCCCGGTGCGCCGTCGCAGATGCTGCTGGATGCCGGGATGCTGGGCTGGCTGTCGCAGGCGCTGTCGGCGCAGCCCGAAGCGACCGAGGCCGCGCAGGCCCGGCTGTCGGCCCCGGCGCTGCCGGTGGTGGCGGCGCTGGCCGATCCGCTGGCCGCGCGGCTGGCCGATATGGCCGGTCTGGTCGAGGGGCTGGGGATCGTTGGTGCGGATTGGGGCCAAGCCGGGTCCGGGCCGGGCGAGCGGGGGCATCTGCTGGTCGTGCTGGGCGCCCCCGCGGATCAGCAGCCCCGCATCGCCAAGGCGCTGGCCGAGATGCTGGCCTTTCTGCCGCCCTTGCCCGACCGCTGCGACGTGGCATTCGATCTGAAACTGCCGCCCGAGGCGGTGGTGCTGCGCCCGCAAGCGCCCGCGCCGCAGCCGGAGCCGCGCAAGACCCCGCGCGCACCCGGCAGCGACCCCGACAAGCCGCCGATCCTGCGCTTCTAATAGCCCTTGCTGCGGTCCACGAGATGCAGCGGCGTCTCGCCCCGCATCACCCGGCGCAGGTTCTCTGCCACCACCAGCGCCGCCGTCTCGACCCGCGTTTCCGAGGCGATATGCGGGGTCACGGTAACGCCCGGGTGGCTCCAATACGGGTCGAAGGGGGGCAGGGGCTCGGTGCGGAAGACGTCCAGCACGGCGTGGCGCAGATAGCGACTGTTCAGCGCCGACAGCAGGGCCGCGTCGTCGATCAGCGTCCCGCGACCGGGGTTGATGATCGACGCGCCGCGCGGCAGCAGGGCCAGCCGCTCGGCGTTCAGGATGTTCCGCGTCTCGGGCGTGTCGGGCAGCAGCGCGATCAGGATCTCGGCCCGCGATAGCGCCTGTTCCATTTCTGGCCCCGAAAAGGCCGGGATGCCCGGCGCGCCCTCGCCGGAACGCGACCAGGTGGCGACGTCGAAATCCAGCGCCGCCAGCGCTCGCGCCACCGCCTGACCCAGCGCACCCGCGCCCAGCACCGTCACCTTGCGGCGTGTGGCCAAAGGCGGGGCCATGTCGTTGCGCCACACCCCGTCCTGCGCGAAACGGTCCATGCCCAGATGCAGCCGCAGCGCCCAGCCGGTGCAGTATTCCACCATGCCGCGTTCCAGCCCCGGCTCGACCATGCGCGCCAGGGGCTGCGTCAGGCTGCTGTCCGGCACGATCTGATCGACCCCGGCCCACAGCCCCTGCACCAGCTTGGCCGACGGATAGGCCGCGAAGTCGCAGCCCGGCCCGTTCGGCGCATAGATGATCGCATCGACGCTGTCGGGCGGCGCGGTCTGCAGCAACTCGGCCTCGGGGCAGGCGGCAGAGATGGCGGGGGCCCATTTTTCCCACCCATCGGCGGCGAACAGAACCCGCATCAGCGCGGCCTGTGGACGTGGGCCGATTGCACCATCCCGAACGCCATCAGCAGAATCATCATCGCGGTTCCTCCGTAACTTACCAGGGGCAGGGGCACGCCCACCACGGGAAGCAGCCCCATGACCATTGCCATGTTGATTGAAAAGAAAAGGAAAAATGTGCCGGCGATGCCGATGGTCAGCAGGCTGGCAAAGCGGTCCCGGTTGGTCAGCGCCGAATGCAGGCAAAAGCCCAGGATCAGCGCGTAAAGCAGCAGCAGCGATCCGGCACCGACAAAGCCGAACTCCTCGGCGAGCGTGGTAAAGATGAAGTCGGTGTGCTTTTCCGGCAGGAAGTTCAGCCGCGACTGCGTGCCTTCCATGAAGCCGCGCCCCGACCAGCCGCCCGACCCCAGCGCGATCTGCGCCTGAATGATGTTATAGCCCGCACCTTGCGGGTCCTGCGTCGGGTCCAGAAAGGTGTCGATGCGCCGGAACTGGTAGTCATGCAGCAACTGCCACGGCGTCCCCCGGCTTTCCAGCACCGTCCAGACCAGCCCGATGGCCGCGCCCGCGACGACGGCGAAATACCACAGGCTGACCCCGGCCGCGAACATGACGATCGCCCCGCCGGTCAGCAGCAGCACCGCCGTCCCCAGATCGGGCTGTTGCAGCACCAGCGCGGTCGGGACCAGGATCAGGATCACCGGCACCAGCACCCAAAGCGGCCGCGACACCCGCCCCAGATCGAGCCAGCTGTAATAGGCGGCCAGCATCAGGACGAGCGAGATCTTCATCATCTCAGAGGGTTGCAGCCGGATCGGGCCGATATCCAGCCAGCGCTGCGCGCCCATACCGACCTCGCCCACCACGTCGACCGCCACCAGCAGCAGCACGCAGACGATATAGGCAAAGACCGAGATGCCGCGCCAGAACCAGATCGGCACGAAGGCCAGCGCGATCATCAGCACCATCCCGATGCCGAACCGCTCCATCTGCGGACGCGCCCAGCGGTCGATATCGCCCCCGGCGACGGAATAGAGCATCAGGAACCCGGCCGAGCCGACCGCCGCCAGCAGAAACACCAGCGGCCAGTTCAGGCTGAGCAGCTTGCGCATCCCGCGCGGCGTCTCGGCGACCTTATAGTCGAGATAGCTCATGCCCGCGTCCGCTCCTGCCCCGAGGTGGCGACGGGGGCGAACAGGCGCATGTTGCGGTGCATCTCTTCGATCTGGCGGCGCTGACTGTCGGGATAGGCGGTCAGCGGCGGCAGCCCGCCGGCCAACGCATACAGCATGATGTCGCGCGCGATGGGGGCGGCCACGGTCGAGCCGCCGCTGCCATGCTCGACCACGACCGAGACCGCATAGCGCGGCGCCTGATAGGGCGCATAGCAGACGAACAGCGCGTGATCGCGGCGGTTCCACGGCAGTTGGTCGTTGCGGGTCACGCCCCGCGCCCGCTCGGCGGCGGTGATGTTGCGGACCTGGCTGGTGCCGGTCTTGCCGGCCATCCGCCAGTCGTCATTCATGATCCGCGACCGAGCGCCCGATCCGGCGGCGCTGTTGACCACCGCATCCATGCCGCGCCGGGTGATCTGCAGGTTGCGTTCGGACAGGCCCAGATCGGCGAATTCGGGCACCGCCTGCGGGATGCCGTCAATGGCGCGGACCAGCCGGGGCACGACCTGACGCCCGGTGGCCACGCGGGCGCACATCACCGCAAGCTGCAGGGGCGAGGCCAGCACGAAGCCTTGCCCGATGGCGGCGTTCAGCGAATCGCCCACCACCCAAGGCTGGCCATAGCGGTCCTGCTTCCACGCCCGGTCCGGCGCGATGCCGCTGGCGATGGCCGACATCGGCAGGTCATGTTCGACCCCGATCCCCAGCCGCCGCGCCATTTCCGCGATGCGGTCGATGCCGACGGCGCGGGCGACCTCGTAGTAATAGACGTCGCAGGATTTCTGCAGGCTTGCCACCGCGCTGACATGGCCGTGGCCGCCCCGGCTCCAGCAGTGAAAGCGGCGGCCGCTGACCTCGAGCCCGCCATTGCAGAAAAAGCTGGTGCCTTCGTTGATGATGCCGGCTTCCAGCCCGGCCAGCAGCGAGACCATCTTGAACGTCGAACCCGGCGGATAAAGCCCCTGCACCGTCTTGTCGGCCAAGGGCCGGTGGTCATGTTCCATCAGCGCGCGGTAATCGGCGCTCGAGATGCCGCGCACGAACAGGTTCGGGTCAAAGACCGGGTTCGAGGCGATGGCCATGATGTCGCCATTGGTCACGTCAATGACCACGGCGGCGGCGGATTCCTCGCCCAGACGCTGGGTCGCATAGTTCTGCAGCCCCGCATCCAGCGTCATCTGGACGGTCGCGCCCTGCTGCCCCTCTTGCCGCGACAGCTCGCGCATCTCGCGGCCGGCGGCGTTGACCTCGACCTTGCGGATGCCGGCCTTGCCGCGCAGGATCGGTTCCAGCTTGCTTTCCGCGCCGACCTTGCCGAACTGGAACTCTGGCAGCATCAGGACCGGGTCGGGGTTTTCCATCTTGGACAGGTCGTAATCCGACACCCGCCCGACATAGCCCAGCACATGCGCGAAATCGCCCTGCCGGGGATAGACGCGCGACAGCACGGATTCGGGCTGCACGCCGGGCAGGGCGGGCGCGTTGACGGCGATGGAGGAGAACTCGGACCAGCTCAGATGCTCGCCGATGCTGACCGGGGTGATGGCGCTGCGTTTTTCGATATTGGCGATCAGCTCGGCGGCTTGGGCGTCGTTCATCGGCACCAGATGCCGCAGACGCTCGACCACCGGCTCGATCTCGCCGGCCAGTTCGCGGGTGATGGTGGCGCGGTAGTTCTGCTCGTTCCCGGCGATGACGATGCCGTTGCGGTCATGGATCAGCCCGCGCACCGGCGGCAGCAGCCGGAACTTGATCGAGTTGCCGTCCGACAGCATCCGGTATTCATCCGCATGTTCGATCTGCATCGAGCGCAGCCGCCACGCCAGCGTCCCGATCACCGCCGCCTGAATCGCGCCCAGCAGGATGCCGCGCCGTGTCACGGCGCGAACGCTGTCCAGCACGTCCTTGGGCGATTTCCGCATCAGCTTCCCATCATTTCCAGTTCGGCGGCGGTCGGTCGGCGCACCCCGGCCAGTCGCAGCAGCACGACCACCGCGGGATAAGCGGCGGTCGTCGCCAGCCATTGCAGCATGACCGGCCCCAGCGCGGGCACCGGCAGCATGAACAGCAGCATCACGATCCGATACCCCAACAGCAACAGGCCGACAAGCACAGCGATCCGCAGCCATTCGAAGACAAAGGGCTGGTCCCCCCACCGCAGCGCCCACGACCGCAGCAGCTCGGTCGCTGTCAGCACGAACAGGCTGAACAGCCCGAACGGCCGCCCCAGCATGATATCACCGATCAGCGTCATGGCCACGATGATGATCGCGGGCAGGTGGTCGGGACGGCGCAACACCCAGGCCAAGGTGACGCATAACATCACCTCGGGGCCCGGCAGGGCGGTGGCGCCGGGGGCCAGCGGCATCAGCCGGAAGAACAGGATGGCCAGCCCGATCCCGACGAACATGGCGGTGCCGACAAGACGGTGGCGGATCAGCAGGGGCATGGCGGGATCAGGGCGTCTCGGCCGGGGCCGCGTCGCCGGCGCGCAAGACCGCGCCCGCAGCGGGGGCGCTGGCCTGCGGACGCGCGGCGGGGGCGGGCGGAAGCTGGGGGCCGATGGGGGCGGCCTCGGGCGGCAGGATCAGCGCGCCGCCATCCTCCAGCCGCTCGGCCGGGTGGCTGCGCAGCACGCGCAGGAATTCGAGCCGTCCGTAATCGGCCGCCATCCGCAGACGCAGCCGCCCGTCGCTGCGCTGCGCCACCTGACCGACCAGGATATCGGGCGGAAACACCCCGCCATCGCCGGAACTGACCACGCGGTCGCCGGGGCGGACGTTTTCCGGCCGCTCGATGAAATCCAGCGTCGGCAGGATCGAATTGTCTCCGGTCAGCAGCGCGTTCTGCCCCGACGGCTGGATCTTGACCGGAATGCGCGAGGAGGGATCGGTCAGCAGGATCACCCGGCTGGTCTGGTTGCCGACGCCGGAGATCCGCCCCACCAGCCCCAGCCCGTCCATCACCGCCCAGCCATCGACCACGCCATCGCGGCGGCCGACATTCAGCAGCACCGACTGCCGAAAGGCGCTGCCGGAATCGGTCAGCACCTGCCCGGTGATCGAAGTCAGCGAGGGGTCGAGCCGGACGTTGTTCTGCGCCAGCAGCTTGGCGTTGTCCTGCTCCAGCTGGACGGCGGCCTCTTTCCACGCCTGCATCTTCTGCAGCTCGCGGCGAAGTTCCTGGTTCTGGGCATAGATGCGGGAATAGCTTTGCAGGCTGGACACCATCCGCGTCACCTGCGTCAGCGGCGTCATCGCCCATTCGAAACCGGGCACGAAGCGGTCCACGAACTCGGCCCGCATCGCCTCGGCGCGCGGGCTGTCGACGCGCCAGAACAGGAATAGCGACACCAGCAGCAGGGCCAGCAGCCCGATCAGGATGCGGCGAACAGGGGTGGCAAAATCGTAACCCTTGCGCGCCATGGCGCCCTTCCCGGCCTAGCTGTCGTAGTCGATGACGTGGCGCAGCTGCTTTTCGAATTCGAGCGCCTTGCCGGTGCCAAGCGCCACGCAGTTCATCGGCTGATCCGCGATCGAGATCGACAGCCCGGTCTGTTCGCGCAGCGCAAGGTCCAGCTCGCCCAGCATCGCCCCGCCGCCGGTCAGCATGACGCCGCGATCGACGATGTCGGCGCCCAGATCGGGGGGCGTCGCCTCAAGCGCGACCATCACCGCCTCGCAGATCTGCTGGACCGGCTCGGCCAGCGCCTCGGCGACCATGGCCTGCGTGATCTCAAGCTCGCGCGGGACGCCGTTCATGAGGTCGCGGCCACGCACCGGCAGGGTCGCGCCGCGCCCGTCATCGGGCATGCGCGCGGTCCCGATCGAGGTCTTGACCCGCTCGGCGGTCTGGTCGCCGATCAGCAGGTTATGATTGCGGCGCAAATAGTTGATGATCGCCTCGTCCATGCGGTCGCCGCCGACCCGGACCGAGCGTGCATAGACCACGTCGCCGAGGGACAGCACCGCGACCTCGGTCGTGCCGCCGCCGATATCGACGACCATGCTGCCGGTCGGTTCGGTGATCGGCATCCCGGCCCCGATGGCCGCCGCAATGGGTTCGGCGATCAGCCCCGCCTTGCGGCAGCCGGCCGAGATCACCGATTGCCGGATCGCGCGCTTTTCGACCGGGGTGGCGCCATGCGGGACGCAGACGATGACCTTGGGCTTGGCAAAGCTGGTGCGCCGGAAGACCTTCTTGATGAAGTGCTTGATCATCTCTTCGGCGCTGTCGAAATCGGCGATGACGCCTTCGCGCATCGGGCGAATGGCCTCGATGCTGCCCGGGGTGCGGCCCAGCATCAGCTTGGCGTCCTCGCCCACCGCGAGAACCTGCTTCTTGCCGTCCTTGACGTGGTAGGCCACGACCGAGGGTTCATTCAGGATGACCCCCTTGCCCTTCACATAGACCAGCGTGTTCGCTGTTCCCAGATCGATTGCGATATCTGTCGAAAACAGCCCGAAGAACGCCATCTGCTCTACCCTTCGATGCCGGACTTTCGCCGGCTTGTGAGAATCCTGCCCCCGCCGACCGAGTCGCCTCGGTCCGCAGCACGCCGCGCGCCTCGTATAAACCCGGGCGCGGCATCCCGAAAGCCCTGTCATGCAGCAAGCGGCGGGCTTTCGCCGGAGTTTGCCGCGCCGGAAACCCCGCCCCGGCACAGGGCAGGGGGATCGGCCGGGGGTCAGTGCGAATACATGCTGACCTGTTTGGCGTCGCCGCCTTCGCCGACCTGTCCGCGCCGCACCCGCAGCCGGTTCAGCGCGCCGACATAGGCCTTGACGCTGGCGAGGATGGTGTCGGTGTCGCTGGCCTGCCCGGTGGCGATGCGGCCGTCTTCTTCCATGCGGACCGAGACGGTGGCCTGCGCGTCGGTGCCCTCGGTCACGGCATGGACCTGGTAAAGCTGCAACTGCGCGTCATGCGGATAGATCTGCGTGACCGCGCGGAAAACGGCGTCGACCGGGCCGTCGCCCTCGGTCTCGGCGCTTTTCTCGACCCCGTCGACGGTCATGGTCAGGCTGGCCTGCTGGCCGTCGCTGCCGCAGACGACGCGCAGATGCCGGACCTGCAGGTAATCTTCGTCCGTGTTGGCGGCGCTGTCCTGCATCAGGGCGACGATATCCTCGTCGAAGACCTCTTTCTTGCGGTCGGCCAGCGCTTTGAAGCGGACGAACACGTCCTTGAGCTGGTTGTCGCCCACCTCGAAGCCCAGATCCTTCAGCTTGGCGCGCAGCGCGGCGCGGCCCGAATGCTTGCCCATGGCGATGTTGGTTTCATTTAGGCCGATATCGGCAGGGCGCATGATCTCGAACGTCTCGACATTCTTCAGCACCCCGTCCTGATGGATGCCGCTTTCATGCAGAAAGGCGTTCTTGCCCACGATGGCCTTGTTGAACTGCACCGGAAACCCCGACACCTGCGCCACCCGGCGCGAGATGCCGATGATGCCGGTGGTGTCGATGCCGGTGGTATAGGGCATGATGTCGTGCCGAACGCGCAGGGCCATCACGACCTCTTCCAGCGCGGTGTTGCCGGCGCGCTCGCCCAAGCCGTTGATGGTGCATTCGATCTGGCGGGCGCCCGCCTCGACCGCGGCCAGGCTGTTGGCGGTCGCCATGCCCAGATCATTGTGGCAATGGGTGGCGAAGATGACATTGTCGGCGCCCGGCACACGTTCCAGCAGCATGCGGATCAGCGCCGCCGATTCGCGGGGCGCGGTATAGCCCACGGTATCGGGGATGTTGATCGTCGTCGCCCCGGCCTTGATGGCGATCTCCACCACCCGGCACAGATAGTCATGCTCGGTCCGGGTCGCGTCCATGGGCGACCACTGGACGTTGTCGCACAGGTTGCGGGCATGGGTGACGGTCTGCTCGATCCGCTCGGCCATCTGGTCCATGTCCAGATTGGGGATCGCGCGGTGCAGCGGCGAGGTGCCGATGAAGGTGTGGATGCGCGGCCGCTTGGCATGGCGCACGGCCTCCCAGCAGCGGTCGATATCGGGCAGTTGCGCCCGCGCCAGACCGCAGATCACGCTGTTCTGCGCCTGCTTTGCGATGGCCGAGACGGCGGCGAAGTCGCCCTCGGACGCGATGGGAAAGCCGGCTTCGATGATGTCGACGCCCATCTCGTCCAGCATCGCGGCGATTTCCAGCTTTTCGGCGTGGGACATGGTCGCGCCGGGCGACTGTTCGCCGTCGCGCAGGGTGGTGTCGAAGATATAGACGCGGTTCGGGTCGGACATGGGATGCTCTTTCGCTGATACGTTGGTCGGACAGGCGCCGGGCGCGTGACCAGACTGAGCGGCGGCCCGGCGGAACCCGCTCAGCGCAGCGTAAGAAGCAGCAGACCGCGGAGGTTCACGGCAAAGCGCGCGCCGATCTGCGCGTTGCGGGTGGTGGCGATATGTCGCATCCGGGTCATGGCGCGACTATAGCCCGGCGGGCCACGATGAAAAGCCCTATTTCACCGTTGCGATCTGTCGGGCGGTCGGACCGGCGGCGGCGGCCCCATCGCCTCGGCCCGCGGGGCGGCCTTGCCGGCGCTGGCGGCGGCGCGCAGCTTCTCGACCCGCAGGGCAAGCTTGCGCGCCCGGCGGCGGTGATAGGCGCGGATCACCGGCACGGTCAGGTAATGCGCCACCACCCCGGCCAGAATTCCCAGGATGATTCCCCCGACCAGATACGGCAAAAAGATGTCGTTGAAGAACGAGGACAGCCGGTCCCAATGCGCCTCGCGCGGGCCGAACAGCGCCCCCAGATTGCGCCAGAGCTGCGCCGAGGCGTCCGCGAATTCCAGCAGGATCGACTTGGGCGACAGGCTGCCGCTGCTGCCCAGGATCTTGCGCCCCAGCGTGGTCGAGGCATAGGCGATGAAGGGGAAGGTGATCGGGTTGCCGACAAAGGTGGCCAGCAGCGCCGCCAGGATATTGCCGCCCATCACCCAGGCGATGCCGGCGGCGGCGAGAAAATGAAACCCGTGCAGCGGCGTGAACGAGATGAAGACCCCGGCCGCGACCCCGCGCCCGATCCGGTGCGGCTGGTCGGGCAGGCGGCGCACGCGATGCAGCACATATTGCGACGCCCGAACCCATCCGCCGCGGGGATAGAGAAGTTCGGTCGCGATCTGGGAATAGCTGCGGGGCTTGCGGCGTTTGAACATATTTCTTCGACTGTCGGGCGAGATGGATCGGCGGATGGCCAGAACGGGGCCCTTGTCTTGGCCTTATACGGGGCAAAACTTTAGGAATGGTCAAGCCGCATGGTCAAGCGCCGGTCCCGGCTGCGGGCTTGGCCGGGGTTTAAGGCGCGAGTTCAGGTCGCAGCAGCCGCGTCACCTGCGCCACGTCCGATTCGGCTTCAAGGGCCGTCAGCAGCGCGTGCAGATGGTCGGCGCCATGCAGCTCGACCTCGATCTGCAGGCGATAGAAATCGGGCTTGCGGTCGACAAAGATCAGGTCCGAGATATTCGCCCCCTGCAACCCGATCAGCGTGCAGATCCGCCCCAGCACCCCCGCATCATGGCGGATGGTGACCGAGATCGTGACCGGATAGGCGGCGGGGTGGCGCCCGTCGCGCCAGCGCAGATCGACCCAGCGTTTCAGATCCTCGTCGCTGTCAAGCTGCGCCAGCACCGGGCAGTCGATCGAATGAACTATGACGCCGCGCCCGCGATAGGTGATGCCGACGATCCGTTCGCCCGGCAGCGGTTGGCAGCAGGGCGCACGCGCCAGCGTCTGGTCGGCCTCGAGCCCGGCGATGGGGCGCTTGGGATCGACGGTTTCCTGACTGGTCTCAAGCTCGGGATAAAGCGTCGTCAGCACCTCTTGCGCGGAAAGCTCCGCGCAGCCGATCCGGGCCAGCAGCTCATCGGCGTCGGGCAGCGCCAGCTTGGCGGCGGCGGTCCGCAGCGCCTTGTCGGTCGCCCGCCGCCCATGATGTTCAAAACTGATCCGCGCCAACTCGCTGCCCAGCCGGATCAGCCGGGCGCGGTCTTCCTCGCGCAGGCTGCGGCGGATCGAGGATTTCGCCCGGCCCGTCTGCACGATCTCGAGCCAGGCCGCCTGCGGGCGTTGGCCGGTCGCGGTGATGATATCGACCACCTGCCCATTCTTCAGCCGTGTCCACAGCGGCACACGGATGCCATCGACCTTGGCGCCGACGGTGCCATTGCCGATCCGGGTGTGGATGGCATAGGCGAAATCGATGGGCGTGGCCCCCTTGGGCAGCTGGATCACGTCGCCCTTGGGCGTGAAGATGAAGACCTGATCGGAATACATCTCGAGCTTGACGTGTTCGAGGAACTCGTCGTGATCCTCGCCCTCGAGACGCTCGTTCAACTGCGTGATCCACTCGGCCGGATCGACGGCAAAGGGGTTGGTCGAACGCTCGCCATCGCGATAGGCCCAATGCGCGGCGACCCCGGCCTCGGCCACCTCGTGCATCTGGCGGGTGCGAATCTGCACCTCGACCCGCTTGCCGTCGCGGCCGGTCACGGTGGTATGGATCGAGCGGTAGCCGTTGGTCTTGGGGTGGCTGATATAATCCTTGAACCGTCCCGGCACCGCGCGCCAGCGATGGTGGATCAGGCCGAGTGCGCGATAGCACTCGCCCTCGGTCCGGACGATGATGCGGAAGCCGTAGATATCCGACAGCCGCGAGAAGGTCAGCTGCTTTTCCTGCATCTTGCGCCAGACGCTGAAGGGGCGCTTGGCTCGGCCATAGACGGTGGCCTCGATCCCCTCGCGGTCCAGCTCGATCCGGATATCGGCGGTGATCTTGGCGATGACGTCGCCGGATTCCTTCTGCAGCGTCAGGAAACGGCGGATGATCGAGTTGCGCGCCTCGGGGTTGATGACCTTGAAGGCGAGGTCTTCAAGCTCTTCCCGCATCCACTGCATGCCCATGCGGCCAGCCAGCGGCGCATAGATGTCCATCGTCTCGCGGGCCTTCTTGACCTGCTTTTCCGGGCGCATGGCGCGGATGGTGCGCATGTTGTGCAGCCGGTCGGCCAGCTTGACCAGGATCACCCGCAGGTCGCGGGTCATCGCCATGAACAGCTTGCGGAAATTCTCGGCCTGCTTGGAATGGCTGCCCGAGAGTTCCAGATTGGTCAGCTTGGTCACGCCATCGACCAGATCGGCGATCTCGCGCCCGAAGTTTTCCGAGACATCGGACCAGCTTGCGCGGGTATCCTCGATGGTGTCGTGCAAAAGTGCGGTGACGATGGTCGCATCGTCCAGCCGCATCTCGGTCAGGATGGCGGCGACGGCGACGGGATGGGTGAAATAGGGCTCGCCGGAATGCCGGCGCTGCCCCTCATGCATCTGCTGGCCATACAGATATGCCTTGCGGATCAGCTTTTCGTCGGTGCGCGGGTTATAGTTGCGGATCAGCGCCAGCAGGTCTTCGACGTCGAATTTTTCCACCCGAAGACCCCGTGCAGATCAGCCGCGTCCCTGTGCCTCGAGCATCATGCGAAGCATCTTTTCCTCGGATTCCTCATCCGCGGGCTTGGGACGGTCACTCTCGACGCTGAGCGTTAGGGCGATGGCGTCCTCTTCCGGCTCGTCGACCTCGATCTGGGTCTGGCTGGCCTCGATCATCCGCTCGCGCAGATCCTCGACATCCTGGGTTTCCTCGGCGATCTCGCGCAGGGCGACGACGGGATTCTTGTCGTTGTCGCGGTCGATGGTCAGGGGGCTGCCGGTGGCGATCTCACGCGAGCGATGGGCGGCGAGCATCACCAACTCGAAACGGTTCGGTACCTTGTCAACGCAGTCTTCGACGGTCACGCGGGCCATGGATCACCTTTCGGTTCGAATCAGGAAGGGCAGAAAACGTTACTTGGTCAGTTGTTGACCGATTGTCAAGGAAAACCCGGATTTCGTGCAGCGAAGCGGGCGGCAGATCGTCCAGCATCGCCGTGACGCTGCGTCGGGTCACGGGGTGGCGCCAGTCGGGCGCAATATCGGCCAGCGGTTGCAGCACAAATGCGCGCTCGGCCAGCCGTGGATGCGGCAGGATCAGCTCGGCCGGGGTCTCGCGCATCTGGTCGGGCAGGGGCAGGGCGCGCCAGCGGTCATGGTTGGCCCGGTCGGGCAAGACAGTGTCACCCATCGCCAGCAGGTCCAGATCGATCCCGCGCGCGCCCCAGCGGCCCGTGTCGCGGCGCCGTCCCATTGCAGTTTCAACAAGATGCAGCCGATCCAGCAGCGCACGCGGCGTCAAGTCCGTCGCCAGCGCCGCGCAGGCGTTGACGTAATCCGGCCCCGACCCGGCCGGAAACGCGGGCGTGCTGTAGAACCGCGAGACGGCGCGCAGGCTGATCCCGCCCGATTCCGCCAAGCGGATCAGCGCCGCCCGCAGGCTGGGGGCAGGCGCGCCGGCGGAAGAAAACTGGTTTGATCCAAGCGCGATGAGGGCTAGGTTAAGCGCCATTCTGGGTTCGGTCCCGCTTTTTGTTCATTCATTGCAGACGCGCCGCCGCGTCGAGGGAGTATTCGTGTTCTACAAGGACGATCGGCTTGCGTTGTTCATTGACGGCGCCAATCTTTATGCTGCCGCGAAAGCGCTTGGGTTCGACATCGACTATAAACTTCTGCGGCAGGAATTCGAGCGTCGGGGCAAGCTGATGCGGGCGTACTACTATACCGCGCTGCTGGAAAACGAAGAGTTCTCGCCGATCCGGCCGCTGGTGGACTGGCTGCAATATAACGGCTTTTCGCTGGTGACCAAGCAGGCCAAGGAATACACCGACGCGCTTGGCCGTCGCAAGATCAAGGGCGACATGGATATCGAGCTTGCCGTCAACGCGATGGAGCTTGCGCCCCGCCTCGACCACGCCGTGCTGTTTTCCGGCGACGGCGATTTCCGCCCGCTGATCGAGGCGCTGCAACGGCAGGGGGTGCGGGTCTCGGTCGTCTCGACCACGCGCAGCCAGCCGCCCATGATCTCGGACGATCTGCGGCGGCAGGCGGACAACTTCATCGAACTGGACGCGCTGCGCGAAATTATCGGCCGCCCGCCGCGGGACGGCAACCAGCCGCTGCGCGAGGGCACCCAGCCGCCGATCCCGCGCGATATCTGAACCGCGCGGGCGGCGGGCCGGTTACTGTGCCGGCGTCAGGCGATACAGCCCGCCTTCATCCTCGTCCGTGACGACCCAGATCGCGCCGTCCGAACCCACCTGCACATCGCGGATGCGGCCGATGCCGGGGTCGAAACGTTCTTCGCCGGTGACGCGGCCATCCGACATGGTCAGCCGAACCAGCCCCGGCGGCTTCATCGCGCCGATGATCAGATCGCCCTGCCAATCGGCGAACATCGAGCCGTCATAGAATGCGGCGCCCGAGGGGGCGATGACCGGGTCCCAGTAATAGACCGGCTGCTCCATCCCCTCTTGCACGGCGATGCCTTCGTTCAGCTTCGTGCCGTCATAGTCGATGCCATAGGTGATGACCGGCCAGCCGTAATTCTTGCCCGGCTCGATCCGGTTCACCTCGTCACCGCCGCGCGGCCCGTGCTCGACGGTCCAGAGCTGGCCGGACTTGTCCAGCGCCGCCGCCTGCACGTTGCGCAGCCCGGTCGCATAGATCTCGGGCTGTGCGCCGTCCTGGCCCAGATAGGGGTTGTCGCCGGGCACCTTGCCGTCGGGCATGATGCGGACCAGCTTGCCCAGATGGTTGTTCATCTCTTGCGCGGTGTCGCGAATCGGCGTGTCCGAGCGTTCGCCCAGGGTGACGATCAGCGAGCCGTCGGGCATCGGCACGATCCGGCTGCCGAAATGCTTGTCTCCGTCATAGGTCGGCTGCTGGCGGAAGATCACCTGCACATCGCTGACCGACGCGCCGTCCGGCGCCAGCACCATCCGCGCGACCGAGGTGCCGTTCCCGCCCTCGCGCGGTTCGGCATAGCTGACGAAGATCACGCGGGAGCTGGCGAAATCGCGGGCGATGGCGACGTCCAGCAGCCCGCCTTGGCCCTTGGCGTCGACCTGCGGCAGGCCCTCGACCGCGGTGGCCTCGCCATCCTTCAGATAGGTCAGCCGGCCCGGACGTTCGGTGATCAGCACTGCGCCGTCGGGCAGCAATTCGACGGCCCAGGGGTGGTCGAGCCCGCGCACGACGGGTTGCACCGCCAGCGTGATGCCGGAATTGATCGCCGGCGCGCGGGTCTGTTCGGCAAAGGCGGGGGAAAACGGCGCCTCGGGCGCGGGCTGCGGCCAGGGCTCGGCCCAGGCGGTGGCGCCGGCGCACAGCAGCGCTGCGGCGACAGAAAGGGTGCGGGTCATGGGGAAAATCGGGGTCATGGTTCTCTCGCAAATTCGGGGGGAACTGCCAGACCAACGCGCCCAAGGCCGCAAAGGGTCCACTGGAAGTTTCCCGCGCCGCTTGCTAGGTCCGGCGCATGGAACAGGAAAAGCCCCCGCTGAAGCTCTATCTCGCCGCGCCGCGCGGCTTTTGCGCGGGTGTCGACCGCGCCATCAAGATCGTCGAGATGGCGCTGCAGAAATGGGGCGCGCCGGTCTATGTGCGCCACGAGATCGTGCACAACAAATACGTCGTGGACAGCCTGCGCGACCAGGGCGCGGTGTTTGTCGAGGAACTGGACGCGGTGCCGGATGATCGCCCGGTGATCTTCTCGGCCCATGGCGTGCCCAAGACCGTCCCCGCCGAGGCCCGCCGCCGCGAGATGGTCTTTGTCGACGCCACCTGTCCGCTGGTCAGCAAGGTCCATGTCGAGGCCGAGCGCCACCACGCCGCCGGGCTGCAGATGGTGATGATCGGCCATGCTGGTCACCCCGAGGTGCTGGGCACGATGGGCCAACTGCCCGAGGGCGAGGTGCTGCTGGTCGAGACCGTGGCCGATGTGGCCGGCATCGCGCCGCGCGACCCGGCGCGGCTGGCCTTCATCACCCAGACCACCCTGTCGGTCGATGACACGGCCGAGATCGTGGCCGCCCTGCAGGCGCGTTTCCCGCAGATCGTGGGCCCGGCCAAGGAAGACATCTGCTACGCCACCACCAACCGTCAGGCGGCGGTCAAGGCGGTCGCGCCGCTGATCCAGGCGCTGCTGGTGATCGGGGCGCCGAATTCGTCCAACTCGCGCCGTCTGGTCGAGGTCGGGCGGGCGGCGGGCTGCGCCTATAGCCAGCTTGTCATGCGCGCCGACCAGATTGACTGGCGCGCGATGGCAGGGGTCAGCGCCGTCGGCGTCACCGCCGGGGCCTCGGCCCCCGAAGTGCTGGTGAACGAGGTCATCGACGCCTTCCGCGAGCGGTTCGAGGTCACCCTCGAGGTGGTCGAGACGGCGCAGGAGAATGTGGAATTCAAGGTGCCGCGAGTCCTGCGCGAACCGGCGCAGGGCGCATCATGAGAGGGCGCGTCGGCGCGCGTCGCGCGGCGGTGCCGGTGGCGGCGATGGTCCTTGGCATGGCCGGGCTGATCCCCTTTGTCTGGGCGGTGCTGGCCCTGCAGACCGGGCGCTTTGTCCTGCCCGGCCTGACGCCGCGCTTTGTCGCCAATGGCTATGGGTTGATGATCTTCTGCTACATGGCCGGCTGTTTCTGGCCCTTTGCCGCGCGGCTGGGCGGCTGGTTCAATCACGGGCTGTCGGTGGCCCCGGTGCTGGCGCTGATCGCGGCGCTGATCCTGGAACCGGCGAGCCTGACGCTGGCGCTGATGGCGGGTTTCGCCGCGCTGCTGCCGATCGACTGGTATTTCCAGTGGCGGGGTGCGGCGCCGGGCTGGTGGATGCGCCTGCGGCTGCCGCTGTCGGCGGTCGTCATCGCCTGTCTGGCGGCGATCTACATGACCGCCCCACGCCCCTGATGGCAGAGCTTTTCGCCTGGACCGATGGTGCCTGCAGCGGCAATCCCGGCCCCGGCGGCTGGGGCGTTCTGATGCGCGCGGTCGAGGGCGACACCGTGCTGAAGGAACGCGAGTTGCAGGGCGGCGAGGCCGACACGACCAATAACCGGATGGAGCTGATGGCTGCGATCTCGGCGCTCGAGACGCTGAACCGGCCCTCGACCATCACCATCACCACCGATTCGGCCTATGTGAAGAACGGCGTGACAAGCTGGATTCACGGCTGGAAACGGAATGGCTGGAAGACCGCGGACCGCAAGCCGGTGAAGAATGTCGATCTGTGGCAGCGTCTGGACCAAGCGCAGGCGCGTCACAAGGTCCACTGGGCCTGGATCAAGGGCCATGCCGGGCATCCCGAAAACGAGCGCGCGGACGAGTTGGCACGGGCCGGCATGGCGCCGTTCAAGAGCCAGACGGCGTAGAGGTGTGGCGAACGGGATTGCCGGCACTCGCCGGAGGCTGACCTTGGGGTGACGGCGTCGGTCCGGTGGATAGTTACCGGCTAAGCGGTCGCCCGACCAAGACGCTGGCACCTGAACCATAAGCGTCGCGCAATCCAGCGCCGCCGAAGGTCAGCCGGCAGCGCCTTCGCCCTTCTGCGGCCCCCAAAACGCCAGAACGGCTGAGGGCAAAAACGCCCTTCCCGTCACTTGTCCTTCTTCATCATGTCCGCCAGCCCGGCGAAGGGCTTGCGCGGCTCGGGCGGTTCGTCGATGTCCAGCGGGTCGGTCGCCTCTTCGGGCATCTCGGCATCGGGCTTGCGCGGGTTGGTCGGCAGGGCCAGCGACAGCGCCTCGATGGCGATGCCGCCAAGCTGGATCCACGCCCCCAGCGGCTCCAGCGTGTCGTCGCCCATCTCGACCTCTTCCTCGTCCGGCTGGCTGAGATGGGGGGTGAAGATCAGGTGAACCTCTTCGCGCAGCGCGGTGCG
Source organism: Paracoccus jeotgali (assembly GCF_002865605.1). Classification (NCBI taxonomy): domain Bacteria; kingdom Pseudomonadati; phylum Pseudomonadota; class Alphaproteobacteria; order Rhodobacterales; family Paracoccaceae; genus Paracoccus; species Paracoccus jeotgali. The sequence goes on along the minus strand of NZ_CP025583.1, from coordinate 1,806,161 downwards.
GACCGGGTCCAGCGTGACCACGCAGGGCTGCACGACGCTGGCCTGCAGCTCCCCCTCCAGCACCCATTCGTCGCGCCCCCGCGCCCGGACCTGGCCGTGAAATCGCATCTTGGGCAGCGACAGCAGGCCAAGCGCCTCGGCGATCCGCTGCCGCGTCTCGGCATCGGGGCTCAGATCAAAATCGTTGTCGCGGGCCGGAGACAGATGCGCCACGCGCAGACGTTCGGGCAGAAGGGAATTGGGGTTCATCAGCTTTTCCACAAACGGATCACGGGCTTGCCCGCGGGGTTCTTGAGCGGGCGGGCCGAGTTTGCTAAGCGTAGCAGGCGGCGTCAACCGGCGCCATGATTTGCGGCCTATGGCTGGCGGGAAAAACCTGGGTAATGATGATGATGATCCGCGGCCTTTTGCTTTCGCTGACCCTGTTCATCACCGCCTGCACCCCGGTCTATCGCCATCACGGCTATGTTCCGCCGGATCAGGATCTGTCCGCCATCGTGGTGGGCGAGACGACGCAGTTTGACGTCGAATCGCTGGTCGGCCGCCCGACCGCCAAGGGGCTGCTGCAAGGCTCGGGCTGGTATTATGTCGGCTCTCGCTGGCGCGATTTCGGCGCGCTGCCCCCGAAAGAGATCAGCCGCGAGGTCGTGGCCGTCAGCTTTGCCCCCGATGGCACCGTCTCGAATGTCGAGCGTTTCGGGCTGGAGCAGGGCCGCGTGGTGACGCTGTCGCAGCGCGTGACCGATTCCAACGTCGTCTCGGTCGGGTTCATCCGGCAGATTCTTGGAAATATGGGCAACTTCAGCGCCGGTCAGGTGTTCGACTGACAGGTAACGCCGCGCTGGCGGCAGTCAGGACACGCACATGCTTCCGCCCCAGACCCCGGATCGACCGCAGCCCGCGCCCGAGACGCATGATCCCGCCGACCCGCATGGCGCGGGGCTGAAGGTCTCGCATCGCCCGATCCCGCTGGCCTCGATCCTGACCGCCTTTGCCATTGCGGCGGCCCTCGCGGCGGTGTGGATGCTGTCCTTCGTCCTGCTATTGGGCTTTGCCAGCGTGCTGCTGGCCATCGCGCTGCGCAACTCGGCCAAGGGGCTGGCCCGCTGGCTGCCGATCAGCATCAGCGTGGGCGTATTTCTGGCGCTGGGGCTGGTGCTGGCCGTGCTGGGCGGGCTGGGCTGGTATACCGGGCCCGAGATCGCCAAGCAATTCCGCGAGCTCTTCGCCGCCATCCCCGAGGCGTGGACCACGATTTCGGACTGGCTGCATGACAGCTCGCTGGGCAACATGATGATGGGGCAGATGCCGGGCGGCGAGGGGGCCGGGGCGGACATGCCCGATGGTGAGGCGATCCCGGATGTCAGCAGCCTTGATGGCGTGCTGGGCTTTCTGCGCGGCACGGTCAACGCGGCCACCGGCAGCATCGTCAACCTGTTCCTGGTCATCACGGTCGCGATCTTTCTGGCGCTGAACCCGCGCCCCTATGTGCAAGGGTCGCTGCGTCTGGTGCCGATCAAGCATCGCCCCCGCGCGGCCGAGATCATGCGCGAGATCGGCGACAAGCTGGGCAGCTGGATGGCCGGGCAGGCCGTCGACATGCTGGTGGTCGCGGCGCTGTCGGGGCTGGGGCTATGGGCGATCGGGATTCCGCTGGCGCTGGTGCTGGGCTTCATCGCGGGTGTGACCAACGTCATCCCCTATGTCGGTCCCTTCATCGGCGGCGGCATCGCGGTGCTGTTCGCGCTGACGCAGGGCACGCAGGACGCGCTGTATGTGCTGATCCTGTTCCTGGTGATCCAGCAGGTCGAGGGCAACATCATCATGCCGCTGATCCAGCGCCGTGCGGCCGGTCTGCCGCCGGTGATGACCATCTTCGGCGTCATCGCCTTTGGGGTGCTGTTCGGATTGCCGGGGATTCTGGTGGCCGCGCCCCTGCTGGTCGTGGCCATGGTGCTGGTCCAGCGTATCTATATCGAGGATATCCTTGGCGACGATCTGCCGCCCCATCGACCCGACGCGCCCCCGGCCGACTGGCCGGGGCCGCAGCAGGATTAGGCAGTCTCGCCTGCCGCCTCATCCGCGGGGACAAAACGCAGCGCCAGCCCGTTGATGCAATAGCGCAGCCCGGTCGGCGGTGGGCCGTCGGGGAAGACGTGACCCAGATGGGCGTCGCAATCCTGGCAGCGGACCTCGGTCCGCATCATGCCGAGGCTGGCGTCGCGGTGTTCGTCGATGGCCCCGCCCGGCGCGGAAAAGCTGGGCCAGCCGCAATGGCTCTCGAACTTGGCGTCTTGCTGGAACAGCGGTGCGCCGCAGCAGACGCAGGCGTAATACCCCTCATTCTTGGGGAAGCCGGGATGAGAGAAGGGCCGCTCGGTTCCCGCCTGACGGGTGATGCGGAACGCCTCGTCCCCCAGCTGTTGCCGCCATTCGGCGTCGGTTTTTTGCACCTTGGGCATCGAATTCTCCTGTTGCGTCGCGTATCCAAGATAGGATGATGCGGCATGGTAACAAGTGGCAGGCAGGTCGCCGGCAGGTGGAGGGGTGATTGCTCAGCAAGGGCAGATATATCGTGCGCGAGGCTGCGGACGCGCAGGATCTGCTGGCCGCGCAACGGCTGCGCTGGCTGGGCTTTGTCGGGCAAAGGCAGGGGGTCCGCGATCTGGACGCGGGGCCAGCGGGCGTCGATGCCGATGACCACGATGCCGCCTGCCGCCATGTGCTGATCCTCGACCGGGCAAGCGCGCAGCCGGTCGCGACCTTTCGCTTTCTGCATCTGGACAGCGCCACCGAGATCGAGCGCAGCTATTCCGCCCGCTTCTATGACCTCGCCCGCCTGCATGATTTTGCCGGGCCGGTGGTCGAGATGGGGCGCTTCTGCGTCCATCCCGGCCACAGCCATCCCGACATCCTGCGCATGGCCTGGGGCTGGATGACGCGTCATGTCGATGCGCATGGGGTGCGGCTGCTGTTCGGCTGCTCGTCCTTCGCGGGCACCGGCACTCAGGACCACGCCGACAGTTTCGCCCTGCTGCGCGCGCGGCATCTGGCCCCGCGCCGCTGGCTGCCGCGGGTCAAGGCCCCGCAGGTGTTCCGCTTTGGCCGGGCCGGGCGCGAGGACCCGGCCGATCCGCGCCGGGCCATGGCCGGGCTGCCGCCCTTGCTGCGCAGCTATCTGGCGATGGGCGGCTGGGTCAGCGATCACGCGGTGGTCGATCGCTCGCTGGACACGCTGCATGTGTTCACCGGGCTGGAAATCGCCGCGATCCCGCCGGCGCGGCAGCGATTGCTGCGCGCGGTGTCGGGGCAGGTCTAGTCGCGCAGCCGCGCCATCAGCACCCAGGCCAGCGCCGAACAGACCAGCGTCGCCAGCATGATCGGGCGCGCGGTGCCGTCAAAGGCCAGCCCGACGGGTGCGGCGATCACCACCGCGCCCAGGCTCGACAGCGCGGCCACGATGCTGGCGGTCATCCCGGCCAGATGCGGCATGTGCTGCAAGGCCAGCGCGTTGAGGTTGCCGAAAGTGACCCCGGCCATGAAGAAGACGCTGACCGCCCACAGGAAGAACCCGTAAAACGCAGCGTCGCCATGCAGCGCGCCCGTCCCGACCAGCAGCAGCCCCAGCGTCGAGGCGACGATCTGCATCGCATAGGCCCACCGCGCGATCCGCCGCATCCCGTAGCGCATGACATAACGCGCGTTCAGGATCGTCCCCGGCCCGGACAGCAGCGCCATGACCGCGAACCACTGCGGAAAGCTGTCGGCGCGGCCATAGGTCTCGCCAAACAGCTGCGGGGCCGAGGAGAGCAGCGCGAACATCTGCCCGAACCCGAAGGTCAGGACCAGCGTGCACAGCATCACCTGCCGGTTCGACAACACCTCTCGCGCCGAACGGGCGAGGTTGGTCAGGTTCAGCGGCACGCGCCGCTCGGGCGGCAGCGTCTCGGGCTGGCGCAGCATCACCCAGCCCGCGCCGACCGCGCCGAACAGCACGAAGGCGCCAAACACCGCGCGCCAACTGCCCGCCGTGTCGATGATCAACTGCCCCAGCGTCGGCGCCAGCGCCGGGATCATGATGAAGATCATCATCACAAAGCTGGTGATCCGCGCCATCTCGCGCCCCGAGAACATGTCCCGCACCATCGCCGTCCCCGCGATCCGAGGCCCCGACGCGCCCATGCCCTGCACAAAGCGGGTCAGCAGCAGCATCTCGAGCGAGTCGGCATAGATCGCGCCAATCGAGGCGAGGATATAGACGGTCGAACCCAGCAAAATGGCTCGCTTGCGCCCGATGGCGTCGGAAATCGCCCCGACCCCGGCGGTGCCCAGACCCATACCGGCCACGAAGGCGGTCAGGATCAGCTGCGCGCGGTTGACGTCGCTGGGGGTCAGTTCGGCCGCGATTTCGGGCAGGGCGGGCAGCATCGCGTCGATGGAAAACGCGACCGTCGCGAACAGAACCGCCAGCATGGCCACGAATTCCGGAACGGAAAGCTGCCCCGGTCGCGCCGGTGGCCTCGTCTGGGTCTGCATCTGGAAAAACCTTCTCTCGGTCCGGCGGAGATATAGAAGCCATCCCGGACCGGCAACCCCGCCGCTTGTCGGGACGGCGGCGCTTTGGCAAGGTGCCGCCCGACAACAAGGACGCAAGATGAGCCCTTCCCGACATGTGCTGCTGAGTTCGATGAAGGATGAGGGACCGTTCATCCTCGAATTCGTGGCGCATCATCTGGTGCTGGGCTTCGATGCCATCCACATCGCCAGCAATGATTGCAGCGACGGCACCGATCTGCTGCTGGACGCGCTGGCGGCGGGCGGTGCCATCACCCACACCCGCAACCCGGTGAAGCCGGGCGAGATCCCGCAGCACCGGGCCTATCAGCGCCTGCGCCGCCGCCAACCGGTCGATGAGGCCGACTGGGTGATGGTGCTGGATATCGATGAGTTCCTGTTCGTGCCGCATGGCGCGGGCCGCGTGGCGGACCTGACCGCGCTGGCGGAGGACGAGATCGACGTCATCTCGCTCAGCGCGTTGAACTTTGGCACTTCGGACGCCGAGGACTGGCAGCCCGGCCGGGTGACGCAGCAGTTCGATCTGCGCCTGCCCGCGCAGTCCGAGGCCAATCGGCCGGTCAAAAGCCTCAGCCGGGGGCAGGGGCGGTGGGGCGGGCTGCACAATCACCACCCGGTCGAGTTCCGGGGACAGGGCGCGGCGCGCTATCTGCTGGGCAGCGGCAAGACCGGCGAGGTGCCAGAGGGCGCGCGCATGTGGCACCATCTGCGGCGGCTGAAGCCCGAGGATGTCGGGCACGAGCTGGGGTGGTATAACCACTACCCGATCAAATCGCTCGAATCCTATATGCTGCGCCGTCAGCGCGGGCGTGGGGCGCGCCCGGCGGGCGATCCGCAGACCCGCCATGACGAAGCCTATTGGGCGCGTTTCGCCGCCGCCGACATCCCCGACCGCCGCCTGAACGACCGCTATGGCGCCGCGACCGAGGCGCAGATGGCGGCGCTTTTGGCGCTGCCCGGCGTGGCCGAGGCGCAGGCGCGGACCGAGGCGCTGACCCGCCAGCGCCTGCAGGCGCTGTTTCGGGAACTGGACGGCTAGGCCGCACGCGCCCCGGTTGACACGGGGGTGAAATCGTCGCATTTCCAGCCCCGACATAACCCGCAACCGGGCGTTCCGTGGGCGCCAAACCGACGAGGAGCATGGCCATGAGCCAGATTTCCCTGACATTTCCCGATGGCGCGAGCCGTGAATATCCCGCCGGCGTGACCGCCGCCGAGGTCGCGTCCTCGATCGCGCCCAGCTTGGCGAAGAAGGCGATCTCGGCCAGCCTCGACGGACGTCACATCGACTTGTCCTGGCCCATCGAAAGCAGCGGCCGGCTGTCCATCAACACCATGAAGGACGAGGTTCCGGCGCTGGAACTGATTCGCCACGATCTGGCCCATGTCATGGCCCGCGCGGTTCAGGACATCTGGCCCGACGTCAAGGTGACCATCGGCCCGGTCCGCGATTACGGCTGGTTCTACGACTTCGACCGCGCCGAGCCCTTCACCCCCGAAGACCTCGGCGCCATCGAGGCACGGATGAAGCAGATCATCGCCGCCCGCGACCCGGTCCGCACCGAGGTCTGGGACCGCGACCGCGCCATCGCGCATTACAAAGAGAAGAACGAACCCTTCAAGCTGGAGCTGATCGACCGCATCCCCGAAGGCGAGGATCTGCGGATGTATTGGCATGGCGACTGGCAGGATCTGTGCCGCGGCCCGCATCTGCAATCGACCGGCCAGCTTCCCGCTGATGCCTTCAAGCTGACCCATGTCGCGGGCGCCTATTGGCTGGGCGATTCGACCCGCCCCATGCTGCAGCGCATCTATGGCGTGGCCTTCCGCTCGCGGGACGAGCTCAAGGCGCATCTGCACATGCTGGAAGAGGCCGCCAAGCGCGACCACCGCAAGCTGGGCCGTCAGATGGACCTGTTCCACATGCAGGAAGAGGCGCCGGGCCAGGTCTTCTGGCACCCGAATGGCTGGAACATCTATGTGGCGCTGCAGGATTACATGCGCCGCAAGCAGCGCGAGGGCGGCTATGTCGAGGTGAACACCCCGCAGGTGGTCAGCCGCAAGCTGTGGGAAGAATCCGGGCACTGGGACAATTATCAGGAAAACATGTTCATCGTCGAAGTGGACGAGGAACACGCCAAGACCAAGGCGATCAACGCGCTCAAGCCGATGAACTGCCCGTGCCATGTGCAGATCTTCAATGTCGGGCTGAAATCCTATCGCGACCTGCCGCTGCGCATGGCCGAGTTCGGCTCGTGCAACCGCTACGAGCCCTCGGGCGCGCTGCACGGTATCATGCGGGTGCGCGGCTTTACCCAGGACGACGCCCATATCTTCTGCACCGATGACCAGATCGAGGCCGAGTCGAAGAAATTCATCGAGTTCCTGTCCGGAATCTATTCCGATCTCGGCTTCGACAACTGGCGCATCAAGCTGTCCACCCGGCCCGAAAAGCGCATCGGCAGCGACGAAAGCTGGGACTATACCGAACAGGCGCTGGCCAACGCGGTCTCGGCGGCGGGCTATGGCTATGAGATTTTTGAAGGCGAGGGTGCGTTTTACGGGCCAAAGCTGGAATTCGTGCTAACCGACGCCATCGGCCGCGACTGGCAATGCGGCACGCTGCAGGTCGACCCCAACCTGCCCGAGCGTCTGGACGCGGAATATGTCGGCGAGGATGGCAACCGCCACCGCCCGGTCATGCTGCACCGCGCCGTGCTGGGCAGCTTCGAGCGTTTCATCGGCATCCTGATCGAGAACTTCGCCGGCAAGCTGCCCCTGTGGCTGGCCCCGCGGCAGGTGGTCGTCGCCTCGATCGTCTCCGAGGCGGATGATTATGTCCGCGAGGTGGTGGCCGCGCTGCGCGACGCCGGCATCCGGGCCGAGGCCGACACCCGCAACGAAAAGATCAACTTCAAGGTCCGCGAACACTCGGTCGCCAAGGTGCCGGCGATCCTCGCCATCGGCAAGAAAGAGGTCGAGGAGCGCACCGTTTCGATGCGCCGCATGGACCAGCAGGGCAGCCAGACGCTGAGCCTTGCCGAGGCCGTCGAAACACTGGCGCAGGAAGCCACGCCGCCCGATCTGCGCTAGCCCCTGCTGGCGCAACGGTCATCCGGCACAGACACGCTGAACATGGTTCAGCGTGTTTTTCCCGCTTGCTTTTCGCGTTTTCTGCGTCATTCTGAAGGCGTGAGCATGACTTTCTACCGCGTCCCTTCAAGGGGCAGCCGGACTATCGAAAGGGCTGCACGACTCGGCCGCAAGCCCGTGGCCGGGAAACCTGAAGGAGAGAACAGAAATGGCCACCGGCACCGTTAAATGGTTCAACACCACCAAAGGCTATGGCTTCATCGCCCCCGATTCGGGCGGCAAGGACATCTTCGTCCATATCTCGGCGGTGGAACGCGCCGGACTGACCGGGTTGCAGGACAACCAGAAGGTCAGCTTTGAACTGCAGTCGGGCCGCGACGGCCGCGAATCCGCCTCGGATCTCAAGCTGCTCTGATCGCGTCGAAGCGGGCGCACCAGCACCTCTGACAGATCTTCCGCTGCCTGCCCAAGCCTCTCGGGCAGGCGGTTTCGTTTTGCGGCCCCGCCTTGGGACCAATTCGGTTTTCTGACTGCGGATGAACCATGACAACGCTTGATATTTTCGCCGATCCGACCTGCCCCTGGTGCCTGATCGGCAAGGCAGAGCTTGATCTGGCGCTGGAATCGCGGCCTGACCATCCGTTCCAGATCGTCTGGCGGCCCTTCCGGCTGAACCCCGACCTGCCGCCAAGCGGGATGGATCACGTCGAGTATCAAAAGGCCAAGTTCGGGGACGAGGCGGGGATCATCGCGGCCAATCAGCCCGTCCTTGCCGCGTCGGAGCGTCTGGGGCTGTGGATCAACATGGCCGCGATCCAGCGGGTGCCGCCGGTGCTGGATGCCTTCCGCCTGTTGCACTGGGCCGGGATCGAGGGCGCGCAGAGCCGCGTCATGTCGGGGCTGCTGCGGGCTTATTGGCGCGAGGGCCGCAACATCGCCAATGCGCGGGTGCTGGCCGAGATCGGCAAGGGCGCGGGCATGGACGAGGCGGTGATCCTGCGCCTGCTGGGCACGGATGCCGACCGCGACCTGATCCTCTCGCAAGAGGCGCATGCCCGCCAGCGCGGGGTCAAGGCGGTGCCGACCTTCATCATCGGCGGCAGCCATGTGCTGACCGGGGCGCAGCCGGCCGATCTGTGGCGTCAGGTGATCGACGAGTTGGCGCAGGGCTGACCCGGGACAAAAACGGCAAAGACCCGCCAGATGAGGCGGGCCTTTCTGCGTATCTCTCTCGCCAGACGATCCTGCGCGGATCGTCAGCCATCTCTTGGGCAGGCCGTCACCACCGCCTGCCGCCGGTCATCCGGTTCGCCCGCTCAGGCGCCCCAGCTGCGCACCGGACCGCAATCCATGTGCACGAAGTTCGAGCGCGAATAGCGTCCGACACCGCCAGCGCGGCAAGCCGAGGCGGCCTGATACATCTGGTTGACCGAGCGCGATTTCAGCCGCAGATCCGCAGCCTTGCCGGTCATGTGCAGCGAGTTGCGCGCCACGCCCGAGGATTGCGACCGCAGCATGGCGTTGGTCTGGGGCGAGCGATAGCCCGACAGCATCATGTAGGGCTCGTTCGTCTGCAGCATCCGATGCGAGGCTGCCGCCACGTCAACGGTCCGCGGGTCGATGCCGATGGCTTGGCCGGTGCGCCAATCACGCATGAAGTAGTTGATTTCATTCAAGGCGTCGCGGATGTATTTCCCGTCGATCCAATACACCGTATCGATGCTTTCGCCGGTGCGCGGCGAATACATGCTGATCCGGCGATAATCGCCAGCGCGGCGAAGAATCCCGAAGGCATTGGAACTGACCGGAGCGGCCACGACTGCGGTTGCGGCAAAAACCCCGAGGATGCCGCGGCGGGTGATGTCGATTGTCATTTCAGATCGCCTGTCCTGCTTTTCTTAACTCACCACGTTAGGTGGCACGCCCCTGCTTATGCGGGGCTGGTAAAGAATATGTCACCAACCCGGCGCGTGCCGAAAGCAATTCGTTCCCATGGCGGCAAAATCGCGCCAGAATAGGCGAAAATCCGCCGGTGTGTGGTCCGGCGGTCACGATTCGATCAACAGTTGTGTGTCAAGATCCCGGAACATCGCAGGCCGCTGGACCATTCCCTATCGGACTGCCACAACAGTGGAAAACCGCCGAGCAGAGGTCAAACCGTGAACAAGCTTGCGAATCGCCTGCGCCTGATGGCCCTGGCGGCGACTGTCGCCGCGGCACCCCTGTCGGTGCAGTCGGCGCCTGCGCCGAAGCTGGATTTTTCCGGCTTTGAACTGGAACTCGCGCAGGCGGTGTCCGGGGATTTCGCGCTGGCGCAGTTCTACGGCGCCCATGATCTGCAGCCCGTCTTCGCCGGTCCCGACGCCACACCCCGGCGCGAGGCGCTGCGCGCGGCCGTCGCCCAGGCGCCCAGCCACGGCCTGCCGAGCGCCCGCTATCGCCCCGCCTCACTGACCGAGGCCGAGGTCAGCGACGATGTCGAGACCGAGCTGCGCTTTGCCCGTGTGCTGTCGCTCTGGGCCAATGATGTCGGCAACGGGCTGGTCGATCCGTCTGCGACCGACAGCATGAACAAGCGCAAGGTGCTGCCGGTCGACATGACCGGTCTGCTGGAAGGGATGATCCAGGGCGACCCCGCCGCGGCGCTCGCCAAGCTGCCGCCGCAGGACAACGCCTATCGCACCCTCCGCGAGATGCTGGCCGGCGATGCGCGGCTGGTGCCCCCCGCCGACGCGCCGCAGGTTGAACCGGCTTTGTATCGGCCGGGCGAGTCCTCGCCCCAGATCGCCGCCCTGCGCGCGCGGCTGGCGAGCATCGGTTTCGCCGCCGAGACCACTGCCGATCCGCAGCTTTACGATGACCCCCTGACCGAGACCGTGCGCGCCTATCAGCAGGCCTCGGGCCTGCCGGTCGATGGCATCGCCGGGCCGAGGACCGTGGGTCAGCTTGCCGGGACCGAGCTTCCGGCCCGCACCCGGCGGCTGGTTCTGGCGATGGAGCGCCTGCGCTGGCTGAACGGGCACGACCTGAACGGGCGGCATCTGTGGGTGAACATCCCGGCCCAGTTCGTGGAAATCCGCGAGGGCGGCGAGACGGTGTTTTCCTCGCGCGTCGTCGTCGGTCGCCCCGATCCCGACTGGGAGACGCCCGAGTTTTCCGAGACGATGAAATTCGTCGTCCCGAACCCACGCTGGAACGTGCCGAAATCCATCGCGGTCGCCTCTTACCTGCCGAAGCTGCGGGCGAACCGCCATGCGGTCGGGCATCTGGACGTGGTCGACCGCAATGGCCGCGTGGTGCCGCGCGACCAGATCGACTTCAACCAATACAGCAATGCGAATTTCCCCTATCGGCTGCGGCAGAAGCCGTCGGCCGACAATGCGCTGGGGCGGGTCAAGTTCATGTTCCCGAACCCGTGGAACATCTATCTGCACGACACGCCGTCGAAGGGGCTGTTCGGCAATGCCGACCGCGCCGCCTCGCATGGCTGCGTGCGGGTGGCAAAGCCCTTCGAGCTGGCGCATGAGCTGCTGCGCGGCAATTCGGACGATCCGCAGGCGTTCTTCCAGCGCGCGCTCGACCGGGGTGAGGAACAATGGATCAAGCTGGCCGAACCGCTGCCGATCCATCTGGTCTATTTCACCGCGCTGCCCGGCACCGACGGGCTGCTGCATACCTATCCCGACATCTATAACCGCGACGCCAAGCTGTGGTCCGCGATGCAGAAGGCCGCCGATGCGGGCAGCTAGGCCGGTCCGCGCAGGGCTGGCAAAGCAAGTGGCGAGTGCCTAGGTTCCAACCCGGAAACGATGCGGAGTCTGCAATGAAGGTCACGATCCGGGATCTGGCCCACGCGCTTGACGCGCGGGCCTGGGGCGATCTGGAACGCAGCGTCACCGGCGCGGCGGAACCCGGCGCGGCGGGGCCGGACCAGATCGCGCTGGCGATGTCGCCGCGCTATGCCGAGAAACTGTCGCCCGGCGGTGCTGCGATCCTGGCCGAAGGGATGGACCCCGAAGCCTATGGTCTTGCCGCCGCGATCTTTGCGCCGAGGCCGCGCCTGGTGATGGCCGGGCTGACCCGCAGCTTTGATCCGGGGCCGGACATCGCGCCCGGCATTCACCCCACGGCCATCATCGACCCGTCAACTCAGATCGGTGCACACGCTTCCATTGGGCCGTTCGTGGTTATCGGGGCCGATGTGCAGATCGGTGCGCGGGCGCGGATCGCCAGCCATGTCAGCATCGGGCGCGGCTGCGTGATCGGCGACGACGCGCTGATCCTGAACGGGGCGCGGGTGCAGCATGACTGCCGCATCGGCGACCGGGTGATCCTGCACCCCAATGCAATCATCGGGGCGGACGGGTTTTCCTTTGTCACCGCCGAGGAATCGGGGGTCGAGGAGATCCGCCGCACCCTTGGCAAGCGCGAGGTCATGCGCGCCCAAAGCTGGGAGCGCATCCATTCCCTTGGCGCGGTCGAGATCGGCGATGATGTCGAGATCGGCGCCAATGCCACCGTCGACCGCGGCACCGTGCGCGCCACCCGCATCGGCGCGGGCAGCAAGCTGGATAACCTGGTCCATATCGGCCACAACGTCATCGTCGGCGCCGACTGCCTGATCTGCGGGCAGGTCGGCATCGCGGGGTCGTCGGTCATCGGCGACCGGGTGGTGCTGGCCGGGCAATGCGGCGTTTCCGACAACATCACCGTGGGCGATGACGTGATCGCGGGCGGGGCCAGCAAGATCTTCAGCCGTGTGCCGGCGGGGCGCGTGGTGCTGGGAAATCCGGCGGTCGAGATGCGGACGCGGATGGAAATGGACCGTGCGTCGCGCCGCCTTCCGCGGCTTGCGGACAAGCTCGCAAAACTTCAGAAAGCTGTTACAGAGCTTGCCGAAAGATCCTGAACGGAGAAGCCCATGACCCAGACAAGCGACCGTATCCGGGCCATCATTGCTGAACAGGCGATGCTGGATGCCGATCAGGTGACCGACAACGCGACCCCGGCAGAGCTGGGAATCGACAGCCTTGGGCTGGTCGAATCGATCTTTGCGCTGGAAGAGGAATTCGACATCACCATCCCGTTCAACGCCAACGAACCCGACAAATCCGACTTCGACATCTCGAACATGGGCAGCATCATCGCCGGCGTCGAAAAGCTGGTGGCCGCCAAGGAATGACCGGCCCAACAGCGAAAACGCCGCCGCAGCCGGCTGCGACCGGCCTGCGCCGCGTCGTCATCACGGGCATGGGCACGGTCAACGCGCTTGGCCTCGATGCGCCGACGACGCTGGCCGCCATGCGCGAAGGCCGCAGCGGGATCAGCCAGCTTGCGTTCCGCGATGTCGAGCGGCTGACCATCCAGATCGGCGCGCAGATCCATGACTGGCACCCCGAGACATGGTTCAACCGCCAGCAGATCCTGCTCTATGACAAGTTCACCCAGTTCACCCTGCTGGCCGCGAAAGAGGCGGTCGCCCAGTCCGGCCTCGATTTTCAGGGCGAGCTGGGGCTGTGCTCGGGCGTGGTGCTGGGCACCGCTGCGGGTGGGATGAACACCTGGGACGAGAATTACCGGGTCGTCTATGAAGAGGGCAAGAACCGCGTTCACCCCTTCGTCGTGCCCAAGCTGATGCACAACGCCGCCGCCAGCCATGTCAGCATGGAGTTCGGGCTGCGCGGCCCCTCCTTTACCGTCGCGACCGCCTGCGCCAGTTCCAATCACGCGATGGGGCTGGCCTTCCAGATGGTGCGGTCCGGCGGGGCGCGGGTGATGCTCGCCGGCGGGTCCGAGGCGATGCTGTGCTTTGGCGGCGTCAAGGCGTGGGAGGGGCTGCGCGTCATGTCCCGCGACGCCTGCCGCCCCTTCAGCGCCAACCGCAACGGCATGGTCCAGGGCGAGGGCGCGGGCGTCTTCGTCTTCGAGGATTACGAGCATGCGCGCGCCCGCGGCGCCGATATCCTGGCCGAGGTGGTGGGATTCGCCATGTCCTCGGACGCGCAGGACATCGTCATGCCTTCGGCCAAGGGTGCCGAACGGGCGATCCGGGGCGCGATGCACGATGCCGGGCTGAACGCCGACCAGATCGGCTATATCAACGCCCACGGCACCGGGACGGCGGCCAATGACAAGACCGAATGCGCGGCCGTGGCCCATGCCTTCGGCCATCACGCCGATCAGGTGATGATCTCGTCCACGAAATCCATGCACGGCCATTGCATCGGCGGCACCGGCGCGATCGAGATGCTGGCCTGCATCATGGCGCTGCGCGACGGCGTCATCGCGCCGACCATCGGTTACGAGGAACCGGACCCCGAATGTGCGCTGGACGTCGTGCCCAATGTCGCGCGCGAGGCGCGGGTCGATGCGGTGCTGTCGAACGCCTTTGCCTTTGGCGGGCTGAACGCGGTGATCGCGCTCAAGCGGGTCTGAGGCCGCGCGGCTATTCGGCGGCGATGTCGGCGGCCATCCAGCGCAGCCCGGCCTCGGTCGTGGTGCGCGGGCTGTATTCCGCCGACACCCAGCCCTGATAGCCCGAGTTGTCGACGGCGTGGAAGAAGGCGGCAAAGTCGATATCGCCCTCGCGCGGCTCATGGCGTCCGGGGGCGCCGGCGATCTGGATGTGGTGGACGCGGTGGCCATGCGCCTGCCATGTCCCCAGCACGTCGCCGGTGATCATATGGGCGTGATAGGCGTCGAATTGCAGCCCCAGATTCGGCGCGTCGACCGCATCCAGCACCTCTGCGGCCAGATCGTAGTCGCACATGAAATAGCCGGGCATGTCGTGCTGGTTGATCGGCTCGATGGTCAGGCTGGCATGGGGCGCGCGGGCGGTCGCCCATTTCAGGTTGGCGATCATGCAGTCACGCGCGGCAGGGCCTTCGCCCTTGCCGGACATGATGTGGATATGGCGCGCCGACAGCGCCTCGGCCACGCGCAGGGCGCGCTCAAAGTCGCGGCGAAAGCGGTCCTGCAGGCTGGGCACGGCGGCGAATCCGCGCGGACCGCCGGCCCAGTTGGGCGGCGGGCAGTTGATCAGCACCACGTCCATGCCGGATTTGCGGGCGGCCTGACGCAGCTCTCCGGCTGCGAGGTCATAGGGGAAGAGGATCTCGACGCCCTGAAATCCGGCCCGCCGCGCGGCGGCAAAACGATCCAGGATGGGCAGTTCATTGAACAGCAGCGTCAGGTTTGCGGCGAACCTTGCCATGATGACTCCAACTCGTGAAAAAGACCCGCAGAGCGCACCCCGAGCCGGCCATCAGGACCGGGGGTGGCGCGTTCTGCCAAACGGTAAAAACTCTTGCGGTCGATCCGGGCGCGCAGCCCGTTTCGGATCGCGACATAGGGCCGGGGCAGGTCGGGCGTGCCCTCGATGGTCAGGGGGTGGTCGGCATCCAGCCGCGCAGAATCACCGATATTGGTATGAAAGACGATGTCGTCGCCCAGATCGACATCGACAGCGATAAAGGGGGCGTCCTCGACCTGGATGCCGATCTTTTCGACCGGCGTCACCAGATAATGCCGCCCCTCTTCGAATTTGAGGATATTGGCGAACATGCGGACCATGGCCGGCCGGCCGATGGGCGAGCCCTCGTGCCACCAGCTGCCATCGGCGCGGATGACCAGATCCATCTCGCCGCAATAGGGGGGGGTCCACAGATGCACCGGCGCCGGGCCACGCAAGCCTTCGCGCGCGGCAGCCTCGGCGATGCCGGCTGCGCGATCCGCCGCCTGACCGGGCTGGGACGTGTCCTTGGGTGGTTTGACCATTTCACCCGCCTCCGATCCGTGTTTCATATGTCATAGTGCAGAATGGAAGCGATGTCATGACCACCGATGACAAACTGGTTGACGAGATCCTGACCCTTGGCGCCCGCCTGATCGAGGCCCGCGCCAGCATCGAGCGGCGCTTTGTCGGCCAGCACGAGGTTGTCGAGCAGGTTCTGGCGGCGATCCTGTCGGGCGGCCACGCGCTGCTGGTCGGGCAGCCGGGGCTGGGCAAGACGATGCTGGTCGATACGCTTGCGACGGTTCTGGGGCTGGAAGACGCGCGCATCCAGTTCACCCCCGATTTGATGCCCGCCGATATCCTGGGGTCCGAGGTTCTGGACCAGACCGCCGATGGCCGCCGCGCCTTCCGCTTTGTCGAGGGGC
The DNA here is from genome assembly GCF_002865605.1 of Paracoccus jeotgali. Classification (NCBI taxonomy): domain Bacteria; kingdom Pseudomonadati; phylum Pseudomonadota; class Alphaproteobacteria; order Rhodobacterales; family Paracoccaceae; genus Paracoccus; species Paracoccus jeotgali. The sequence continues at coordinate 1,790,333 of NZ_CP025583.1, read as the reverse complement.
CGGTCTTTACCCAGCTTCTGATGGCGGATGAGATCAACCGCGCGAGCCCGCGCACCCAGTCCGCCCTGCTGCAGGCCATGCAAGAGGGGCAGGTCACCGTCGGCGGCGCGCACCGTCCGCTGGGCCGGCCCTTTCATGTGCTGGCGACCCAGAACCCCATTGAACAGGAAGGCACCTATCCGCTGCCCGAGGCGCAGCTCGACCGGTTCCTGATGCAGATCGACGTCGATTACCCCGACCGCGACACCGAACGCGCGATCCTGCTGGCCACGACCGGCGTCATGGATGACGCGCCCCATGCGGTGCTGCAACCGGGCGAGCTGCTGGCCGCGCAGGCGCTGATCCGGCGGATGCCGGTGGGCGAATCGGTGGTCAGCGCGATCCTCGATCTGGTGCGCGCGCTTCGGCCCGGTCCCGACGCCGAGCCCTGGGTGGCCGAGGCGCTCAGCTGGGGGCCGGGGCCGCGCGCAGCGCAGGCGCTGATGCTGGTGACGCGCGCGCGGGCGGTGCTAAACGGCCGCTTCGCGCCGACGCTGGACGATGTGCAGGCGATGGCCGCGCCGGTGCTGCGGCACCGCATGGCGCTCAGCTTTGCGGCCCGCGCGGCGGGGCAGAGCATCGACGGCCTGATCGCCCGCGTCCGCGATACACAGGGCCGGCAGGCGGCGTGAACGGCACCGGCGCCAGCACGGCCGCGCTGCGCGCGCAGGCCGAGGCGGCAGCCAATGCCCTGCCGCCCCTGACCCTGTCCGCCGGTCCCGCCGCGCTGAATTTCGGTCACGGCGCGCATGGTCTGCGCCGCCCCGGCTCGGGCGAGGATTTCTGGCAATACCGCCTCGCGCATCAGGGCGACACCGCCGCCGCCATCGACTGGCGCCGCTCGGCCCGGGGCGATCTGCAATTCGTCCGCGACCGCGAGCGGCAGGTGGCGCGGCGCGCGACCTTCTGGATCGGGCGCGGCGCGGGGATGGGCTATGCCGGGCAGGGGACGGCACCGGGCGGGGCGCGCGAAAGCAAGCTCGACCGCGCCCGGCTGATCGCACTGGCGCTGTCGCTCTCGATGATCCGGGCGGGCGAGCGGGTGGGGATGCTGGGCGCGCAGGCCGGGACCGGCGCCGTGCAGGCCAGCCGCATGACCGAGACGCTGGCGCGGCTGCTGCCGCTGCCCTCGGAAATCGACAGCCCCGACCCGACCAGCCTGCGGCGCGGGCAGGCGATCATCCTGATGGACGATTTTCTGTATCAGGACAAGGCGCTGGATGCCTTTCTTCATGCCGTTTCGGGGATTGGCTCGGGCGGCATCATGCTGCAGATCCTGCACCCGGACGAGGAGGATTTCCCCTTCGAGGGCGCGATCCGCTTCGAAACTCAGGGCGGGCTGACCCACCAGACCCGCGACGCGAACGGCCTGCGTGACGCCTACCGGACGCGCCTGTCGCTGCGGCGCACGGCACTGGCCGAGATGGCGGCGCAGGCGGGGTTCATCTTCGGCACGCATCATCTGGGGCAGCCGGTGTCGCAGGCGTTGATCTGGGCGCATGGGGCGCTGACGGCGCGGTAATGGCGGCAGGATCGGCGTTGAACTCGGGCGGCGGGGCGGAACGGGCATGATGGTGCGGCGATGATGATGCTGGGACCGATCGGCTTTGCCGCGCCCTGGCTGCTGCTGGGGCTGGCCGCGCTGCCGCTGCTGTGGTGGCTGCTGCGCGCGCTGCCGCCGGTGCCGCGCCGGGTGCGCTTTCCGGGGACGGTGCTGCTGGCCGGGCTGGTCGATCCGCAGCCGGTGGCGCGGCGCACGCCGTGGTGGCTGCTGATGCTGCGCCTGCTGGCGGTGGCGGCGGCGGTGCTGGCCTTTGCCGCGCCGATCTGGCGCCCGGTGGCCGACCCCGCGCCCGAGGACGCCTTGCTTATCGTCATGGACGCGGGCGCCACCGCCGCGCCCGGCTGGGCCGCCGCCCGCAGCCGCGCCATTTCAGCGGCCGAGGGCGCGATGTCGCGCGGCGCGCCGGTGGCCCTGCTGCTGGCCGATGGGCAACAGACCGCCGCCCTGACCTTCAGCGCCGATGACAGCCTGCCGGCCGCCTTGCGCGCCGCGCAGCCGCAGCCTTGGCCCGCCGCCTATCCGCCCGATCCGGCCCCGCTGCTGGAACACGCGCCCGCCGCCGGGCTGGGGACGCTGTGGCTCAGCGACGGGCTGGACCATCCGAACCGCGCCGCCTGGCTGATTGCGCTGGCCGCGCGCGGCACGGTCCGCGTGGTCCCGCCCGCCACGCCGCCGCATGTGCTGCGCATGACCCGCGACGGCCACCCGCCCGGTTTCGAGGTGCAGGCGACCACCCCGACCGCGCCCGACATTCTGGCGCTCGGCCCCGATCCACAGGGCATCCCGCGCGAACTCGCGCGGCTGACGCCCGGCCCGGCGCAGGTTGAGGCCGGCATCACCCGCCGCCCCGTCACCGCGGATCTGCCGCCGGAACTGCTCGGCCGGGTCACGCGGTTTCAGCTGGACGGGGTCGAGTCCGCCGCCGCTGTCGTGCTGGGCGATGACCGCTTGCGGCGCCCGGTGATGGCGGTCGTCGGCCCCGGCCCAAGCGCGGATGAGGGGCAGGCGCTGCTGTCGCCACGACACTTCATCCTCAGCGCGCTGGACGGTCCGGCCCGAGCGATCGAGGCGGGGCTGTCCGACGCCATCGCCGCCAAGCCCGATGTCATCGTGATCCTCGACCGCGCCGGTCTGCCGGCCGCGGGGCCGCTGGCCGAGTGGGTCGCCGGGGGCGGGATGCTGATCCGCTTTGCCGGGCCGCGCATGGCCGCCGCCCCCGATCTGGCGCTCGAGCCGTTGCTGCCGGTTGCGCTGCGGCCGGGCGGGCGCGACATGGGCGGCGCGCTGAGCTGGGGCGAGCCGCGGGCGATCGCGCCCTTTGACCCCGACGGCCCCTTTGCCGGGCTGACCGTGCCGCGGGATGTGACCGTCCGTGCGCAGCTGATGGCCGAACCCTCGCCCGATCTGTCGGCGCGCAGCATTGCGGTGCTGTCCGACGGCACGCCCTTGGTGACGCGGGCGGGTTACGGGCAGGGGCAGCTGGTGCTGTTTCACTCGACCGCCAATGCCGACTGGTCCTCGCTGCCGATTTCGGGGCTGTTCGTGCAGATGCTGCAACGGCTGATCGACGGCGCCGGACGCGAGATCGCCGACACGCCCAGCCTGACCGAGGGCGGCAGCTGGACGCCGCTGCGCCTGCTGGATGGCTTTGGCCGCTGGAACGATTCGCCCGACCCGGTGCCGGTCGCGGCCGAGGTGCTGGCGCAAGGCGCCTCGCCCCAGGTGCCCGCCGGCATCTATGCCTCGGGTGAGCGGGTGGTCGCGGTGAATGCGGGCGCGCCCATCGCCCGCGCCGAGTGGCCGGGCGCGCAGATCGAGGCCGCCGGCGCGCCGGGCCTGCCGCTTCAGGCGTGGCTGCTGCTGCTGGCGGCACTGGCGCTGATGCTCGACCTGCTGGGCAGCGCGGCGCTGCGTGGCGGGGTGCAGCGCCGGGGCGGGCTGGTCGCGATACTGGCGCTGGCGCTGCTGATCGCGCCGCAGGACCTGCGCGCGCAGGAGGGTCTGATCCCCGACCTGTTGCTGCCCTATAACCCGCTGCCCCCTTCCGAAAGCGAGGCGCCGGAGACCGCGCAGCTTGACCCCGATCTGGTCCGGGCGGCCTCGCATTTCGCGCTCGCCTATGTGCTGACCGGCGATCCCGAACTGGACGGGCTGTCCCGCGCCGGGCTGACCGGGCTGTCGCAGACGCTGGCCGCGCGCACCACGGTCGAGCCATCCGCCCCCGTCGGGGTCGATCTGGAAACCGCCGATCTGTCGCTGCTGGCGTTTCTTTACTGGCCAGTCGGGGACCGCCAGCCGCTGCCCTCGGCGCAGGCCTATCTGCGGCTGAACCGATTTTTGCGCGGCGGTGGGATGATCCTGTTTGACAGCCGCGACGCCGATCTGGCCGGCAGCAGCGCCGATGCCTCGGGCGATCTGCGCCGGCTCGCGGGGCCGCTGGACATGCCGCAGCTGCAGATCGTGCCGCGCGATCATGTGCTGACGCGCAGCTTCTATCTGCTCGACAGTCTGCCCGGCCGCTTTGACGGGGGCCAGGTCTGGGTCGCTGCCGACGCCGCACCCGAGGGCGGGGCGGCGGTCAATGACGGCGTCTCGCCCGTCGTCATCGGCGGCAATGCCTGGGCCGAGGCCTGGGCGGTGGATCAGCGCGGCCTGCCGCTGTTCGCCGTGGGCAGCGGCTTTGACGGCGAGCGGCAGCGCGAAATCGCCCATCGCTTCGGCGTGAACCTGATCATGTATGTGCTGACCGGCAACTATAAATCCGACCAGATCCACGTCCCCGCCCTGCTGCAGCGATTGCAGCGCGAGCAGTTGCGATGAACTGGGACGGGCTGATCCTTGACCCTCTGCTGGCGCCGCTGATCGGGCCGGATCTGGCCTGGTGGCTGGTGCTGGCCGTGGCGGTGGGCGTGGTGCTGGCGGTGGCTCTGGGCCTGTGGCGCGGGTTGCGCGGGGTGTGGTGGCGGGCCGGGACGCTGGCGCTGATCGCGCTTGCGCTGGCCGGGCCGGGGCTCGAGCGGGGCAGCGCGCAGGCGCTGTCGGACATCGTGATCCTGCTGCGTGACCGCACCGCCAGCCAGTCCTTGCCGGGCCGCGCCGCGCAGGCCGAGGACGCCACGGCGAGGATCGAGGCGCAGTTGGCGCAGATGCCGGGCCTCGACCTGCGCCGGATCGAGGTCGATGACGACCCCGACGGCAGCTTGCTGGGCGCGGCGCTGTCGCGCGCCATCGCGGCCGAGCCGGCGAACCGTCTGGCCGGGGTGATCGTCGTCAGCGACGGGCTGAGCCATGATGCCGCCGCCATCCCTGACACTGCGCCCGCGCCGGTGCATTTCCTGCAGACCGGCTCGCCGCAGGACTGGGACCGCCGCATCGTCATCGATGAAGCCCCGCGTTTCGCGCTGATCGGGCAGCAGACCACGATCCGCCTGCACATCGCCGATGAGGGCGCGCGTCCCGACGATGGGGGCCGCCCCACCACCCTGACCGCGCGGCTGGACGATCAGGTGATCGCCACCGTCGCCGTCACGCCCGGCACGCAGGTCGAACTGCCGGTGACGCTGGAACGCGCCGGCGCCAATGTGATCACACTCTCGGTCGAGGGTGAGCCGGGCGAGCTGACCGCGCTTAACAACCAGACCGCGCTGACCATCAACGCGGTCCGCGACCGGCTGCGCGTGCTGCTGGTCTCGGGCGAGCCCAATCCCGGTGAAAGAACCTGGCGCAACTTGTTGAAGTCGGACGCGAACATCGACCTGATCCACTTCACCATCCTGCGCCCGCCCGAGAAATTCGACGGTGTCCCGGTCGAGGAACTGGCCCTGATCGCCTTCCCGACCCGAGAGCTGTTCACTGAGCGGATCGCGGATTTCGACCTGATCATCTTCGACCGCTACCGGATGCGCGGCATCCTGCTGCCGGAATATTACGACAATCTGCGCCGTTATGTGGACGAGGGCGGCGCGGTGCTGGTCTCGGCCGGGCCGGAATTCGCGGGCGTGGACAGCCTTGCGCGATCGGCGCTTGGCACGGTGCTGCCCGCGCGGCCGACCGGGCGCGTGATCGAGATGCCGCTGACCCCCGAACTGACGCCGGAAGGCCGGCGTCACCCGGTCACCGCCGATCTGCCCGGCGCCCCGCCGCCCCCCGGCGCGCCGGTGCCCGATGACGTCTGGGGTCGCTGGCTGCGGATGGTGGAAACCGTCCCGCGCCCCGATGCCGTCGTCGCCATGACCGGGGCCGACAACCAGCCGCTGCTGATGCTGCGGCGGCAGGGCAAGGGGCGGGTGGCGCTGATCGCCTCGGACCAGATCTGGCTGTGGGGACGGGGGTTTGAGGGCGGCGGGCCGCAGCTCGACCTGATGCGGCGCGTGGCGCATTGGGCGATGAAAGAGCCCGAGCTCGAGGAAGAGGCGCTGACGCTGGCCGCACCCCGCGGCGAGACCATCGAGATCCTGCGCCGCAGCCTGACCGAGCCCGAGACGCCGGTGGTGATGACCGCGCCCGATGGCAGCACCGCGCAGGTCGCGCTGTCGCCGGCCGGGCCGGGCCGCTTTACCGGCCGCTTTGTCGCGCCGATGCCGGGGCTGTACACGGCGCGACAGGGCGATCTGGTCCGCTCGATCGCCGTGGGCCCCGCCTCGCCGCGCGAATTCGAGCGCACCGTCGCGAATGGCGCCGATCTGGCCGGGCTGACCGAAGCCTCGGGCGGCAGCATCAATCTGCTGTCGGACGGGCTGCCGGAGCTGCGCCGCACCGGCCAGGGGCGCGCGACCGACGGGCAGGGGCTTTCGGGGCCGTGGATCGGGCTGGTCGAGCGCAAGGCCGAAACCGTCACCGGCCTCAGCCGAAATCCGCTGCTGCCCGGTTGGGGCTGGCTGCTGCTGATCGCGGGTGCGATGCTGGGGGGCTGGCTGCGCGAGGGCCGCCGCGCCTGAGGGCCGCGCGGCTTGCCAATCCGGCCCCGGCTTTGCTAGCTGCTGATACGCAACCTTCCGAAAGGGACATCATGGCCGACACCACCCCTGCCGAAGCCGATATCGGCCTGATCCAGCGGATGATCCCGCATCGCTATCCGTTCCTGCTGATCGACCGGGTCCGCGACATCGTGCCCCATAAATCCGGGGTCGGGATCAAGAACGTCACCATCAACGAGCCGCATTTCCAGGGCCATTTCCCCGGCCAGCCGGTCATGCCCGGCGTCACCATCGTCGAGGCGATGGCCCAGACGGCGGCGGTGGTGGTCTGCGCCAGCCTCGATCTGGCCGACAAGGGGATGAAGACCTATTTCATGGCCATCGACAAGGTCAAGTTCCGCCGCATGGTGGTGCCGGGCGACGTGCTGGAACTGCATGTCGAGGCGCGGCGCGGCGGCGGGCGGATCTGGAAATTCGCCGGCCGCGCCATGGTCGGCGATGAACTGGCCTGCGAGGCGGAATTTACCGCGATGATGGACCAGTCCGCGACCGCGACCTCGACCGCCGATGCCCCCGCTGCTGGCCGCAATGACGGCTGACACACGCATCCACCCCTCGGCCATTGTCGAGGCCGGGGCCGAGCTGGGGCAGGGGGTCGAGATCGGCCCGTTCTGCGTCATCGGCCCCCGCGTCAGGCTGGGCGACGGGGTGCGGCTGGCCTCTCATGTGGTGATCGGCGGCGACACCCGGATCGGGGCAGAGACGCGCATCTTTCCCTTTGCCTCGATCGGGCAAGAGCCGCAGGATCTCAAGTTCCGGGGCGAGGATACGCGGCTGGAAATCGGCGCCCGCAACCGCATCCGCGAATATGTCACCATGAACCCCGGCACCAGCGGCGGGGGCGGGCTGACCCGCATCGGCGATGACGGGCTGTTCATGGCCAGCTGCCATGTCGGCCATGACTGCCGGATCGGGGACCGGGTGATCCTGGTCAACTCGGTCGCCGTCGCCGGTCATTGCGTGATCGAGGATGACGTCATCGTCGGCGGGCTGTCCGGCATCCACCAATTCGTCCGTATCGGGCAGGGCGCGATGATCGGCGCGCTGTCGATGGTGACCGCGGATGTCGTCCCGCACGGGCTGGTGCAGGCCCCGCGCGCGGGGCTGGACGGGCTGAACCTTGTCGGGCTGAAACGGCGCGGCATCAGCCGGGCCGAGCTGGCCGAACTGCGCGCGGCCCTTCAGCGCCTGCATGGCGGCGCGCTGCGCCCCACCGCGCAAGAGATGCAGGACGAGCAGAACGGCCCGCTGGTGCAGCAGATGCTCGACTTCATCCTCGGGCCCTCGGACCGCAGCTTTCTGAAGCCGTTATGAGCCGCACCGCCATCATCGCCGGTCAGGGCGCGCTGGCGCCCTCGATCGCCGCGCGGCTGGACAATCCGGTCATCGCGGCGTTGGAAGGGTTCTCGCCACCCATGCCGCATCAGAGCTTTCGGCTCGAGCGGCTGGTCCCCTTCTTCGACTGGCTGACCACGCAGGGCGTAGACCGCGTGACCTTTGCCGGGGCCGTGCGTCGCCCGCGTCTCGACCCCGAGGCGTTCGATCCGCGCACCGCCAGCCTGGTGCCGCGCATCCTTGCCGCCATGCAGACCGGCGACGATGCCGCCCTGCGCGAGGTTGTGGCGCTGTTCGAAGAGGCCGGCTTTACCGTCGCCGGCACCGCCGAAATCGCACCGGAACTGGTCCCCGGCCCCGGCATCCTGTGCGGAGAGCCGAGTGCCGCCGACATCGACGACGCCACCCGCGCCGCCGAGATCGTCGAGGGGCTGGGACATCTGGATATCGGGCAGGGCGCGGTGGTGGCGCAGGGCCTGTGCCTCGCCGTCGAGACCCTGCCGGGGACCGAAGCGATGCTGGATTTCGTGGCCCTGCACCGCGATCAGCGGCCGCGCCTGAACGGGCCACGCGGGGTGCTGTGGAAGGCGCCGAAGCCGGGGCAGGACCGGCGCATTGACCTGCCCTCGATCGGGCCGGACACGGTTGGGCAGGTGGCGCGGGCCGGTCTGGGCGGGGTGGCGTGGCAATCGGGCGGGGTGATCCTGCTCGAGGCGGAAGAGACCGCGGAACAGGCCCGCGCGGCAGGCGTTTTCTTGTGGTCGCGTTAGCGTCTGGCAAGGGGAAGGGTTCGCGATGAAGCTGTTTCTGATCGCGGGCGAGGTGTCGGGCGACAGACTGGGCGGGGCGCTGATGGGGGGGTTGTCGGCGCTGTCGCCGGGTCTCGGCTTTGACGGGATCGGCGGGCCGGACATGGCCGCGCAGGGGCTGGTCAGCCGTTTCCCGATGGAGGAATTGTCGCTGATGGGGATCGCCGAGATCCTGCCCAGATACCGCCATCTCAAGCGCCGCATCCGAGAAACCGCCGAAGTGGTGGCGCAGACCGCGCCCGATGCGTTGCTGACCATCGACAGCCCCGATTTCTGCCTGCGCGTCGCGCGTCAGGCCCATGAGATGGGGTTCACGGGGCCGGTGATTCACTATGTCGCGCCCTCAGTCTGGGCCTGGCGCCCCGGCCGCGCCGCGCGGATGGCGAGGTTCGTCGATCATGTGCTGGCCCTGCTGCCCTTCGAGCCGCCGCTGATGCAGGCCGCGGGAATGAGCTGCGATTTCGTCGGCCACCCGGTCGTGGCCGAGAAACGCGCCTCGGCGGCCGAGGGGCTGGCCTTTCGCGCCGCCCATCACATCGCCGAGGACGCGCCGCTGGTGCTGTGCCTGCCCGGCTCGCGCCGCAGCGAGGTCGCCCGCCTCGCCCCGCGCTTCGACGAGGCGCTGATCCGCCTGCGCGACCGCATTCCCGAAACCCGCGTGGTCATACCCACCGTGCCCGGCGTCTCGCGCATGGTGCGCGACATGACACGCCGCTGGCCCACCGCCCCCATCGTGGTCGAGGCCCCCGCCGACAAGCGCGCCGCGTTTCAGGCGGCGACCATTGCGCTGGCGGCGTCGGGGACGGTCAGCCTTGAACTCGCCGCCAACCGCCTGCCGATGGTGATCGCCTATGACATGGCGCCGCTGTCGCGCTGGCTGATCGGGATGCTGTTGAAGACCGATACGGTGACGCTGGTCAATCTGGTCAGCGACAGCCGCGCGATTCCCGAATTCCTCGGCCGCGACTGTCGCGCCGGTCCCATCGCCGACGCGCTGCTGGACCTGCTGGAAAGCCCGGAACGTCGTGCCGCCCAGATCGACGCCATGGTGCTGACCATGGAACGTCTGGGCGAGGGCGGCCCACCGCCCGGCCTGCGGGCGGCGAAGTCGGTGCTGGATTTCATCGCCAAAAGCCGCGGGGCGTGACCGCCGGCGAATATGACCGCCGCCGGCCTTAGCGCCGCGCCTGGATCCAGCCGCCCCCCAGCACCCGCGTCCCGCCGGTCTCATAGAAGACACAGGCCTGGCCGGAGCTGACGCCCTCTTCGGGGTCGAGCAACTCGACCTCGGCGCTATGGGGACCGGCCGGGCGCAGGATCGCGGCGCGCGGCGGGCGGGTCGAGCGGATGCGGACCATGATCTCGCGCGGGCCGTCCTGAAACGCGCCGGGGCCGATCCAGTTGACCTCGGCCACCGGCACGATCCGCGTCGACAGCGCCTCGCGCGGGCCGACAATAACCTGCCGCGCGACCGGGTCGAGCCGCACGACATAAAGCGGATCGCCCAGACCGCCGATCCCCAGACCGCGCCGCTGCCCGATGGTATAGTGGATCACGCCTTGATGCTGGCCCAGCACATTGCCGTCCACGTCCACGATCTCGCCCGGATCGGCCGCGCCGGGACGCAGCTTTTCGATCACCGCGGCATAGTTCCCGTTCGGCACAAAGCAGATATCCTGACTGTCCGGCTTGTCCGCGACCGACAGACCATAGCGAGAGGCCAGCGCCCGCGTCTCGTCCTTGCTGGCCAGATGGCCCAGCGGAAAGCGCAGGAAATCTAGCTGCTCTTGCGTGGTCGAGAACAGGAAATAGCTTTGGTCGCGGGTCGCGTCGGCGGCCATGTGCAGCTCGGCGCCCTCGGGCCCCATGCGGCGCTGGATATAATGGCCGGTCGCCATGCAATCGGCGTCCAGATCGCGCGCGGTTTCCAGCAGATCGCGGAACTTCACCCGCTCATTGCAGCGGATGCAGGGCACGGGGGTCGCGCCGGCCAGATAGGCATCGGCGAACTCGTCGATCACCGACTCGCGGAACTTGTTTTCATAATCAAGCACATAATGCGGGAAACCGATCCGCTCGGCGACCCGGCGCGCGTCGTGGATGTCCTGCCCGGCACAGCAGGCGCCTTTTTTCGCCAGCGCCGCGCCGTGATCGTAAAGTTGCAGCGTCACGCCGATGACGTCATAGCCTTCCTGCGCCAGCTTGGCCGCCACGACCGAGCTGTCGACGCCGCCCGACATGGCCACGACGACGCGGGTTTGCGCTGGCGGCTTGTCGAAGCCAAGAGAGTTCACCCCTGCGACGGGTGGATGTGCGGTCATGACGGTCATGGAATGTCCTGAAATCTGTCATCGGCCAAGCCGATAATCCCGAAAATTATAGGAATATTTGCCGGATCTTCAAGGGCGGGGTTCACCCTCGCTTAAGCTGTTGGCCCTAAAGCTTTCTGCAACGGAGGTGACCATGTATCTGCGAAAATCCTCGGGACCGCGCACGGTCAATCTGCCGGATGGGTCGGTCATGACGCTGGCGGACCTGCCTGACCCGTCGGTGCGATGGGTCGCCAGCCGCAAGGCGCTGGTGGTCAAGGCGGTCAGCTGCGGACTGCTGACCCGCGACGAAGCGATCAGCCGATACAGCCTGTCCGAAGAAGAATTCGACAGCTGGTGCAGGGCCATCCGCGACCACGGCGTGAAGGCTCTGCGGGTCACGGCGCTGCAGAATTATCGACAGGGGTGAGGCGCGCGGGCACAGGTCAGAATACACCCCAAGGTTGCATAAAATCCGCGACAACCAACGGTAACGTGATATTAACGAATTGAAGCGAATTTGAAATCAATGGAACGATTCGCAAACGAGGGCTGAGCCATGCGTATACTTCTGGTTGAAGACGATCCGTCGACCGCGCGCAGTGTCGAAATGATGCTGACCCATGCCAGCTACAACGTCTTCCTGACCGATATGGGCGAGGAAGGCATCGATCTGGCCAAGCTCTATGACTATGACCTGATCCTGCTCGATCTCGACCTGCCGGACATGAACGGGATGGAGGTGCTGCGCCAGATCCGCATGTCGCGCGTCGACACGCCGATCCTGATCCTGACCGGCTCGGACGACACCGAAAGCAAGCTGCGCGGTTTCGGCTTCGGCGCCGACGACTACATGACCAAGCCCTTTCACCGCGAGGAATTGATCGCCCGGATCGCGGCGATCATCCGGCGCTCCAAGGGGCATAGCCAGGCGCTGATCCGTACCGGCGATCTGGTGGTGAACCTCGACGCGCGCTCGGTCGAGGTGCATGGCAAGGCGGTCAACCTCACCGGCAAGGAATACCAGATCCTTGAACTTCTCAGCCTGCGCAAGGGCACGACGCTGACCAAAGAGATGTTCCTGAACCACCTCTATGGCGGCATGGACGAGCCGGAACTCAAGATTATCGACGTCTTCATCTGCAAGCTGCGCAAGAAGCTGGCCGAGGCGCTGAACGGCGAAAACCACATCGAGACGGTCTGGGGCCGCGGCTATGTGCTGCGCGATCCACAGCCGGCCGACAGCGAACGGCTCGCGGTCGGGGCGTAGCGGCGGATCCCTCCCGCCTCTGCCACGCCCCTGTCCAGGTGGCGGCAGCGTCCCGCTCCGTGACGCTGCCGCCGCTTGCGGCATCTGGCATCGTTCCGCCGGCCGGGTTACACCCGGCACAGGCCGCAGGCATCGGCCGCGAAAGGCAGTTTGGGGGGCGATCATGGCCGCATCGGATCAGCGCGAGACCTCTGGCAATCCGGCCGGGGCGGGCGAGGAGGCGATGGCATGGGCGCGTGAGGAAACCGCCGCTGCTGAGCTGACGCCGGCTCAGGCAGAGCAGCGCATCGCGGCGCTGTCGGCCTTTGTGGCGCAGGCCAATCTGGACTATCACCAGCAGGACGCGCCGACGATCAGCGACGCCGATTACGACCACGCCAAACGCCGGTTGCAGGCGCTCGAAACCGCGTTTCCGGATCTCGCGCAGCCCGACAGCCCCTCGGCGCAGGTCGGGGCCGCGCCCTCTGACGCCTTCGGCAAGGTCGCCCATGCGCAGCGCATGATGTCGCTGGAGAACGCCTTTGCCGAGGACGAGATCGCCGATTTCGTCACCCGCATCCGCAGCTTCCTGAACCTGCCGGCCGAGACCCAGCTAAGCTTCACCGCCGAGCCAAAGATCGACGGCCTCTCGCTCTCGCTGCGTTACGAGGGCGGGCGGCTGACCCAGGCCGCCACCCGTGGCGACGGCATGATCGGCGAGAACGTGACCGCCAACGCACTGACCATTCCGGATATCCCCAAGACCCTCGCCGGCGATCCGCCCGAAATCCTCGAGGTCCGGGGCGAGGTCTATATGAGCCACGCCGATTTTGCCGCGCTCAACGCCAGCGACAGCGGCCGGACCTTCGCCAATCCGCGCAATGCCGCGGCGGGCTCGCTGCGCCAGCTTGATCCGGCCATCACCGCCGCCCGTCCGCTGCGCTTTTTCGCCTATGCCTGGGGGCAGGTCAGCGCGCCCTTTGCCGACACCCAGATCGGCGCCATCGAGGCGTTGGAGGGTTTCGGCTTTCAGGTCAACCCGCTGACCCGGCTCTGCCACGACACGACCGAGATGCTGGCCCATTACGCCCGGATCGAGGCGCAACGTGCGACGCTTGGCTATGACATCGACGGCGTGGTCTACAAGGTGAACGACCTTGGGCTGCAGGCCCGGCTGGGCTTTCGCTCGACCACGCCGCGTTGGGCCATCGCCCACAAGTTCCCGGCCGAAACCGCCTGGACCCGGCTGCGCGAGATCGAGATCCAGGTCGGCCGCACCGGCGCGCTCTCCCCGGTCGCGCGGCTCGATCCGGTGACGGTGGGGGGCGTGACGGTCTCGAACGCGACCTTGCATAATGAGGATTACATCGCCGGGCTGAACAGCATGGGCGAGCGGATCCGGGGGACCGATATCCGCCCCGGCGACTGGGTGCAGGTCTATCGCGCCGGCGACGTGATCCCCAAGATTGCCGATGTCGACGAGTCCCGCCGACCGCTGAATACCGCCCCCTATGTCTTTCCCGAGACCTGCCCGGAATGCGGTTCCGACGCGATCCGAGAGCCGGGCGATGCCGTGCGGCGCTGCACGGGCGGGTTGATATGTCCCGCGCAGGCGATTGAAAAACTGAAGCATTTCGTCAGCCGCGCGGCTTTCGACATCGAGGGGCTGGGCGCCCGCCAGATCGAGGCGTTCTATCACGACGACAGCCTGCCGATCCGCACCCCCGCCGACATCTTCACCCTGCAGGCACGCGACGCCGCCGGGCTGGCGCGGCTGAAGAATCGCGAGGGCTGGGGCGAGACCTCGGCCCGCAACCTCTTCGACGCCATCGAGGCGCGCCGGCGGATCGGTCTGGCGCGGCTGATCTATGCGTTGGGCATCAGGCATGTGGGCGAGGTCGCGGCCAGCGATCTGGCCCGGCACTTCACCTCGTGGAGCGCGTTTGCGCAGACCGTCGATGCCGCGATCCCCGCCGCCGAGCGTCAGCTTCAGGCCGATGAGGCGGTTCTGCAGGAACGCACCGTCGCCGCCGCCGAGGGCCGTCGTGCGCGGATATCGCAGACCCGCGAGCAGGTGCTGGCCGCCGAGCCGGCGCTGCCGGCGGACGCGTTGGCGGCCTATGCAGAGCTGACCTCGATCGACGGGATCGGCGATGTCGTGGCCCAATCGCTGTGCGCGACCTTCGCCCAGACCCGCGAACGGGCCGAGATCGAGGCGCTGCTGACGCATCTGCAGGTCCTCGACGCCGAGGCCCCGGCGACCGAGGGCAGCCCCATCGCCGGCAAGACCATCGTCTTTACCGGCACGCTGGAACGCATGACCCGCGCCGAGGCCAAGGCCCGGGCCGAGGCGCTGGGTGCCAAGGTCGCGGGGTCGGTCTCGGCCAGGACCGATCTGGTCGTCGCGGGGCCGGGGGCGGGATCCAAGGGCGCGAAGGCGCAGGCTTTGGGGGTCGAGGTGATTGACGAGGACGCATGGCTGCGCCTGATCGAATAGCACCCAGGGGCCGCCCGCCGATCCTGTTTCCGCTGTTTGCCGGCGTCGAAACCCTGCCCGGCATCGGCCCAAAGGCGGCCGCCGCGCTGGAGGCCATGGCGATCACGCGCCCGCGCGACCTGTTGCTGACCCTGCCGACCGGCGGGGTGGCGCGGCGGTCGGTCGCGGATCTGTCGGATCTGCGCCCGCCCGAGATCATCACCGCGACCGTCACGGTGACGCGGCATGTGGTGCCCGCGGCACGCGGGCGGCCGCATCGGGTGATCTGCAGCGACGGGGCGCGCGATCTGGTGCTGGTGTTCTTCCACGCGCGGCGCGACTGGCTGGAACGCGAACTGCCGGTGGGACAAAAGTGTATCGTTTCAGGCAAGGTCGAATTGTTCGACGGTGTGGCGCAGATCGTGCACCCGGACCATATCCTGCCAGAGACCGATGCCCCACCGGCGGGGTTCGAACCGGTCTATCCGCTGTCGGCCGGTCTGACGCAGCGGGTTCTGGCGCGGGGCGCCGAGGCGGCGCTGGCGCGTGCGCCCGAGCTTGGCGAGTGGATCGACCCGTCCTTGCTGCGCCGCGAGGGCTGGCCCAACTGGCGCGCGGCGTTGCAGCAGGCCCATGCCCCGCACGGCCCGGGCGATCTGGCGGCCAGCGCGCCGGCGCGGTCGCGGCTGGCCTATGACGAGCTCTTCGCCCATCAGATCACGCTGGCGCTGGCCCGGCGTCAGAACCGGCGCGGCAAGGGGCGGCCCAGCCGCGGCGACGACCGCCTGCGCCGCCGCGTGCTGCAGGCGCTGCCCTGGCCGCCCACCGGCGCGCAGAGCCGGGCGGTGGCCGAAATCGCCGCCGACATGGCCTCGGACGGGCGGATGAACCGGCTGCTGCAGGGCGATGTGGGCGCGGGCAAGACGCTGGTCGCCATGCTGGCGCTGCTGATCGCGGTCGAGGCGGGCGGGCAGGGGGTGATGATGGCTCCGACCGAGATCCTCGCCCGCCAGCATCTGCGCGCGCTGCTGCCCCTGGCCGAGGCTGCGGGCGTGCGGATCGAGGCGCTGACCGGCCGCGACAAGGGCGATGCGCGGGCCAATATCCTGGCCGATCTGCATGCCGGACGGATCGACATTCTGGTCGGCACCCATGCCGTGTTTCAGGACGAGGTGCGCTTTGCCGATCTGCGCCTGGCGGTGATCGACGAACAGCACCGGTTCGGCGTGGCGCAGCGTTTGAAGCTGTCGGCCAAGGGCACCACCGCGCCGCCGGATGTGCTGGTGATGACCGCGACGCCGATTCCGCGCTCGCTGGCGCTGTCGCAATATGGCGATCTCGACCTGTCGGTGCTGGACGAAAAGCCGCCGGGGCGAAAGCCGGTGACGACGGTGATGCTGGACGACCGCCGCCTGGACGAGATTGTCGAGCGGGTGGGCGTCGCCATTGCGGGCGGGGCGCGGGCTTATTGGGTCTGCCCGCTGGTCGAGGAATCAGAGCTGTCCGATCTGACCGCCGCCGAGGCGCGGTTTTCGGCGCTGCGGGCGCGGTTCGGTCCGGCGGTGCGGCTGGTGCATGGCCAGATGCCGCCGGATGAGCGCGACAACGCCATGGCCGATTTCGCCGCCGGGCGCGCGCAGATCCTGGTCGCGACCACGGTGATCGAGGTGGGCGTGGATGTGCCGGAAGCCTCGATCATGGTCATCGAACGCGCCGAAAGCTTCGGTCTGGCCCAGCTTCACCAGCTGCGCGGGCGCGTCGGGCGCGGGCAGGCGGCGTCGTCCTGCGTGCTGATGTACCAGGCGCCCTTGTCCGACACCGGCTCGCGCCGGTTGCAGGCGCTGCGCGATACCGAGGACGGCTTTCGCATCGCCGAGGTCGATCTGGCCATGCGCGGCGCGGGCGATCTGATCGGCACCGCGCAATCGGGCCTGCCCCGGTTCCGCATCGCCGATCTGGAACGTCAGGCGGGGCTGATGCAGCTGGCCCAGTCGGACGCGCGGGCGTTTCTGGAGCGCGATCCCGACATGACCTCGGACCGGGGGCAGGCGGTGCGGGCGCTGCTTTGGCTGATGGAGCAGGATCAGGCGATCAGATTGATTCACACAGGTTAACATGTTCTTAAAAAGTTCTTGCGACTCGGGCAGGAATGTGGGAACAAACGGGCAACTGCAAGCGAGGTTGCCATGACTGAAACCGTGAAATCCGTGCTGAGCGACGAGACCACCAGCGCTCGCGAACTTTTGGGCGATGCCCTGGGCGTGCTGGCCCTGGGCGTCACCATGTCCGTCATGCTGTGGCTGCCGGCGATCCTGTCTGCCTGACCTGTTCCGACGGCTTCGGCCACGGATCAGCACCTTGCGGGTGGCGCGGCCCTCGGCCCGTCACCCGCTTTTTCATCCGACATTGCCGGCCCCGGCAAAACCCGGTTAGGTGCGCGTCTGGATCGGGCGACGGCAAAGGGGCGCAATGAAACCGCGTAGCATCAATCTGGCGCTTCAGGGGGGCGGCGCGCATGGCGCCTTTACCTGGGGGGTCATGGACCGGCTTCTGGACGAGGACTGGCTGCACATCGCGGCGATCAGCGGCACCTCGGCCGGGGCGCTGAACGGGGCGGCGGCGCAGGCGGGGCTGGCCTCGGCCAAGGGGCGGCAGGGGCGCGAGGCCGCGCGCCGCAACATGCGCCACATCTGGGACCGGTTGAGCACGATCAGCGATTCGCAGGTGCTGCGCTGGCTGCATTCCTTCATGCCCATGCCGCACGCGCTGGACCGCTGGACCGAGGCGCTGTCGCCCTTTGCCTGGCTGGACGGGCTGACGCGGCTGTTCAGCCCCTATGATTACGGGCCGTTCTACAGCAATCCGCTGTCCGCGATCCTGAAAACCATGCCTTATCCGCAGCTTGGGCGCAGCTGCGACACGCGGATCTTCGTCAACGCCACCAATGTCCGCACCGGGCAGGCGCGCGTCTTTGGCGATGCCGAGGTGACGGTCGATGCGGTTCTGGCCTCGGCCTGCCTGCCGACCATCTATCGCGCCGTGGCCATCGACGACCCCCGCACCGGGCGGACCGAGCATTACTGGGACGGCGGCTATTCCGGCAACCCGTCGCTGTGGCCGCTTTATGCGCCCGAACTGCCGCGCGACATCGTGCTGGTCAACATCAACCCGCTGCGCCGCGACGACCTGCCCAAGACCCCGGCCGAGATCGCCGACCGCGTCAACGAGGTCAGCTTCAACGCCGCCCTGCTGTCAGAGCTGCGGGCGATCAACTTCGTCAAGCGCCTGCACCAGCAGGACCGGCTGAGCGGAAAAGAGATGAAGAACGTGCTGATGCACATGATCCTGGACGACAAGCTGATGAACGGGCTGTCGGCGCGCACCAAGATCCTGCCCGGCCCCGGCCTGCTGGATCAGATGTTCAACGCAGGGCGGCAGGCGGCGGACAGCTTTCTTAAAGAATGCGCCGACAACCTCAATCAGCGCGATTCGGTCGATTTCGGCGCCATGTTTCCGCGCGCGGCGTCGGGTTCGATCGCGCCGCCCATGCCCTCGGGCGGATAGACCAGCCCGCCCGAGATCACCAGCTTGGCCGCGTCCTCGACTGGCATATCAAGATAGCGCAGCTCGCGTTCCGGCACGAACAGCAGAAAGCCCGAGGTCGGGTTGGGCGTCGTCGGCACGAACACCGCGACCGTCCGCCCCGGCTGCCCGTCCGAGACGAGCCGCGCCACCTCGCCCCGCGCGCCGCCGGCGACAAAGCCCAAGCCCCACAGACCCTTGCGCGGATATTCGATCAGGCAGGCGCGGTCGAACTTGTCGTCGCCGGGGGTGAACAGCGTCTCGGCGATCTGCTTCAGCCCGCCATAGACTGCCCCGATCAGCGGGACATGCGCGACGATGGCCTCGCCCGCGCCGATGATCGCGCGGCCGGCCACGACACGGGCCAGCGCGCCGATCAGCAGGGTGAAGATCAGGAAGATCACCACCCCCACGCCGCGCAGATTGACGCCGATATAGCGCTCCAGCTGCCAGCGCGGTGGCACCAGCGGCAGAACCCAGCCATCGACCCAGCCGGTCAGCGTCCAGATCAGCCAGATGGTGATGGCCAAGGGCGCAATGACGATCAGCCCGGTCAGGAACGACACCCGCAGCCCGGCCAGCGGACCCGAGGCGCGCCGCTTTCGCCTTGGCCGGCGCGGTTCGGGCAGGCGCGTCACGCGGGCGTCCGGTCAGCCATCGCGCCGCAGTTCTGCCGCCGCAATGGCGATCTGCGCGCTAAAGCGGGCGTTGTTCAGCACCAGCGCGATGTTCGACTGCAGCGAGGCGCCCTCGGTCAGCTCGAAGATGCGTTGCAGCAGATAGGGGGTGACCGCCTTGGCGGCGATGCGGTGGCGGGCGGCATCCTCGAGCGCCTGATCGACGATCGGCGCGATGACGCTGCGCGGGATCTCGGCCTCGGGGGGGATCGGGTTCGCCACCAGATGCCCGCCCGGCAGCCCCATCCGCCCGCGCAGCGAGGCCGCCAGCGCGATCAGCGCCGGGTCGTCCATCCGCAAGGGCGCGCGCAGTCCCGATTCGCGCGACCAGAAGGCTGGCAACTGGTCCTGCCCGACCGCGATCACCGGCACGCCGAGGGTTTCCAGCACCTCGAGCGTTTTCGGCAGATCGAGGATCGCCTTGGCCCCGGCGCAGACCACGGTCACCGGCGTCTGCGCCAGTTCCTGCAGGTCGGCCGAGATGTCGAAGCTGGTCTCGGCCCCGCGATGGACGCCGCCGATGCCGCCGGTGGCGAACACTTCGATCCCGGCCAGATGGGCGCAGATCATCGTCGCGGCGACGGTGGTGGCCCCGGTCCGGCCCATGGCGACGCAGCCGGCCAGATCGGCGCGCGACAGCTTCATCACTTGGGCCGCGGGGATGCGGGCCAGCCCCTCCATCGCCTCGTCCTCGAGCCCGATGCAGATCACCCCGTCGATGACCGCGATGGTGGCGGGGATCGCGCCCGCAGCGCGGATCTCGGCCTCGACCTTGCGGGCCATGTCGAGGTTCTGCGGGAAGGGCATGCCGTGGGTGATGATGGTCGATTCGAGCGCGACGACGGGCGCGCCGTCCTGCAGCGCGCGGGCGACCTCGGATGTGGTGCGGATGTGGTTGGCAAGCGAGGTCATGGCATGTCCTTTCCTGAAACATGGGCAGCGGCGGCGGCAACGGCGCGGTCAAGGGCGGTCTTGCGGTCCGATCCGGTCAGTTCGGCGGCAAGATGGGCGGCAAGAAAGCAGTCGCCCGCGCCGGTGACGCGGGCAATGGGCACGGCGGGCGGGGTCGCGGTCATCACGCCCGCGCCGGTCAGCCCGTCCGCGACCGACGCCGCGCCATCGGTGACGATGACCCGCTGCACGCCCAGATCCAGCATCGCGAAGGCGGCGTCCTGAGCATTGGCAAGGGGGCGGTGGGCCAGCACCTCGGCCTCGAACCGGTTGATGTAGAAGCAGCCATGCGGCGCGCCGATCAGCGGCAGCAGGCGCTCGGCCTTGCCGGGGCTGGCGGGCACGATCCGCAGATCGGCCGCTGACAGACCCGGCTCGGCCGCGATGCGGGCCAGTTGGGCGGTGGTCAGATTGCCGTCGATGACCGCGATCCCGCGCCAGGGCTGCGTGGCCGATGCCAGCCTGCCGTCGCGGATCGGGGTCAGGATCAGGTCACCCGCATCCTCCAGCGAATGGGCGTCGGCGATGGCCGCGATCAGCCCGCGGCTGTCCTCGATCGCCATATAGACGTCGGTCGGCCCGCCATCGCGGCACAGATGGTCGCAAATCACCCCCAGCGAGGACGCCGCCGCGATCAGGGCATCGCCCTCGGCATCGCGGCCGACGGCGCTGAGAACCGTCGGCACCATCCCCCACCGCGCCACCGCCACGGCCACATTCAGCGCCACCCCGCCCGGCAGATGCGCGATCCGGCCCGGCATGTCGGCGCCGGGCGGCATGGGGCGCGGGCAGCGCCCGATCACGTCCCACAGCATCGCGCCGATGCACAGAAGATCCGCTTGCCTTGTCATCTGTTCCAGACCCGTTTGCACCCTTGATATGCCGCACCCGGCGGCTTGCCAACTGCCGCTGTCAGCGGGGTTCGGAGGGGATCAGCCGGGTGACCCCGACCGCCGCCGCCCGCGCCAGATCGGGGTCGAGCGACATGGTGACATATTCCCCGCGCCGCCACTTGACCGCGAGATCGTCATAATGCCGCGAGAAGGGATGCCCGGACTGCCCCGAAGCGATGATGAAGACAGAGCTGTCGGGATCGGCGAGGTCATAGACGCCGCGATACCCTGCGCCCTGCGTCGGGCGGAACGGCGTCGAACCCTGTCCCAGCAGCGGTGCGCGCGCCAGCGTGTGATCGCCCCCCGACAGCGATTGCCGCAGGTTCACGATCCAGCCGAGGCGCGGCGTCGGACCAAGCGCGGGATGGGTCTGGATCGCCTCATGCGCGTCGCCCCACCGCCAGCTTGTGACGTCGGGACCGTACCGCGCGGTCAGATCCAGGATCGCAGCGTCCAGCGATTGCCGCGCGATGGTCGAGCATGTCTCGACCGCCGCCGACTGGCGGATATCGCACCAGATCGCCGCCCCGCCACGGTTGCGGAACACACGCTCGATAAAGGCCGGGCGCAGGGCGGTCAGCTCGTCGGCCAGCGGGCCAAGCTCGTCACGGACCAGCCGGTCCTGCAGCGCGGCCATCCAGGCGGCATAGATCAGCGGCTCGGGCAGGTGCTCGTTCATCGCGCCGTCCCATTCGGCCAGCAGCCGCAGCGCGTCCTGCCGCTGGCGTTCCGGCGTGCCGCGCGCCGCAGGCTCGCCGGTGAACCACAGATCGGCGCCGACCAGCGGCAGCAGGGCGCGGGCGGCGGGGCTGACGATGTCGAGCTGCGTCTCGATCAGGCTGTCGCGGCTGTGGACCTCGCGCCCGGCCAGAAGGCGTTGCAGCCGGTCCCGGCGCAGGGTCGAATCGCCGTCGAAACCCAACCCGGCGCTGTTGCTGCCAAGCGCGCCGGTCGCAAACCCGAGGCCGTGCTGCGTCTCGTCCGGCGCATCCAGCCGCGTGACCCCCTGCCAGCGATTGCCAGCGATCCAGCCCGGCACCGGCATCCGGCCCGCCGTCGGGTGGTCCGGCGCACGTTCGGGGGCAAGCCCGATCAGCCGCTCTTCGATCCCCTCGCGGTCGGCCAGCGCCAAATGCGCGGCGGGCACGGCCCAGTCCTGCGCGGCGGCAAAGCCTGCCCGCCGGTCGCTGGCGGTCATCACCCCCAGTAGCGCGCTATAGCTGCGGTCGTCGGGCGCAAGCCCGGTCCAGGACAGCGCCGCCGCATGGCCCGCCGGCGTCACCGAGCCGAGGCCGAGGCTCGCGGGCGACAGCAGCGGGCCGTTCTCCGTCTCGCGCAGGGTGATCTGACGGTCAGGCGCGCCGCGCACGCGCAGGGTTTCGGTCCGGGCGGTGAAATCTTGCCACCCATTCACGCCGCGATAACGGTTGCTGTCGCCGGGCTGGACCTCTTCGATATGGATGTCGGCATCGTCGATCTGCGCCGGCACGAACCCCCATGCCAGCCGCGCCGAGCGGCCCGACAGCACCGCCGGCACGCCGGGAATGGTCGCCCCGATCACATCGCCGCTGCCCAGTTGCAGCCGCGCCAGATACCACAGCGAGGGCATGGTCAGCGCCGCCTGCGGGTCGCTGGCCAGCAGCGGCATCCCGGCGGCGGTGCGCTTGCCATCGGCGGCGAAGGCGCTGGCCCCCACGCCCGAAAACGGCGTCAGATAGCCCGCCAGGTCCAGCGGCCATTCCGGCGCGGCAGAGGCGACGGGCTGGATATGCTTGGCCGGAAACAGCGTGCCATAGGCGGGCATCGCAGCTTCGCCCGGGCGCGAGACGAGGTCCTGCCCGCGTTCGGGTTCGGCCAGCGACAGCCTTGCCCGCAGCACCTCGGCCGGGATCTGACGGCTGCTGGCGGCCCCATAAAGCTTCAGGATCGCCAGCGAATCGGCGGGCTGCCAATAGGCGATCTCGTCGGGGAACAGGAAGAATTCTGGCGCGCCGCGGCCCAAGGCGTCGCGGTTGACGATCTCGATCCAGCGGTTCACGCCGTCGGCATAGGCCTGCAGCGCGGCGCGCGCCTGATCGGATTGCGCCGCGACGCTGGCGCGGGCGGCGCGGGCCATGCCGATCCGTCGGGCCAGATCATCGGCGGCCAGCGCGCGTTCGCCATAGATCTCCGCCAGCCGCCCCTGCGCCGCGCGCCGCAGCACGGTCATCTGGAATAGCCGGTCCTGCGCATGCGCCAGCCCGAGCGCAAAGAACGCATCGCTGTCGCTTTTGGCAAAGATATGCGGCACGTTCTCGGTCGAGCGCACGATCTCGATCTCGGCCCCGATGCCGGGCACGACATAGCTCGCCGCGTAATCGGGCACCGAGCGCATGGCGAAATACCACACCAGCAGCAGCGCCGCCGCGGACAGCGCGATCAGACCAAGCGTCAGCCGCAGGAACCAGCGGAACAGGGTCAGCATCGGGGGGCGTCGTCCTTCGCAGCGCGTCCTCGCTTGACCGCGGGGCCGGGGGGTGGTGTCTTGCGGGTTGTGTAGGCCAAGCGCCGCGCCCTTTCAACGCGCGAAAGGCGGCGGCGCCAAGGCTTTTGGGCATCTGGGACAGAGTGGGGACAGCATGGCAAAGATCGCGTTTCTGGGCTTGGGGGTGATGGGTTTTCCGATGGCCGGGCATCTGGCCCGCGCCGGACACGAGGTCACCGTCTTTAACCGCAGCCCGGAAAAGGCCGACGCCTGGCTGGCCACGTATCCGGGCCACCGCGCTGCCACCCCGCGCGAGGCCGCAAACGGCGCCGAGATCGTTCTGGCCTGTGTGGGCAATGACGACGATTTGCGTCAGGTCTGTCTGGGTCAGGACGGCGCGTTTGCGGGCATGGCAAAGGGGTCGGTCTTTGCCGATCACACCACGGTTTCCGCCCGAGTGACGCAGGAATTGGCCGGGATCGCGGCCGAGGCGGGCATCGGCTTTGTCGACGCGCCGGTCTCGGGCGGGCAGGCGGGGGCGGAAAATGGCCAGCTTTCGGTGATGTGCGGCGGTGCGCAGCCAGATTTCGACCGCGTGCAGCCGGTGATCGCGACTTATGCCAAGATCTGCCGGCTGATGGGGCCGGTCGGGTCGGGCCAGGTCACCAAGATGTGCAACCAGATCGCCATTGCCGGTCTGGTGCAGGGACTGGCGGAATCGCTGCGTTTCGCCGAGGCTTCCGGGCTGGAAATCGGCGAGGTGGTCGAGGTGATCAGCCAGGGCGCGGCCGGAAGCTGGCAGATGATGAACCGCCACAAGACCATGGCCGAGGGGAAATTCGACCACGGTTTCGCCGTCGACTGGATGCGCAAGGATCTGGGCATCTGTCTGGATGCCGCCGATGATCTGGGCGTCAGTCTGCCGGTGACGGCGCTGGTCGACCAGTTCTACAAGGATATCCAGCGCATGGGCGGCGGCCGCTGGGACACCTCGGCCCTGATCCAGCGGCTGCGGGACTGAAGCGCCGCCAAACCCGATAAAATCGCTGCGTGATCCGGCATCGCCTTGAATCCGGTGCCGGTTGCGTCGTAGCTGCGACGGCCTCCAGTGAAACAACCAAGGGATCACCCCATGAAACTGAACGTCATCATCGTCTCGACCCGGCCCACCCGCATCGGCAAGACCGTCGCGGACTGGTTCTTTCCCTATGCCCAAAGCCATGCCTCGGGCTTTGACGAGGTGGTTCTGACGGATCTGGCCGAGCTGGACCTGCCGCTGTTCGACGAGCCGAAGCATCCCGCGATGCAGCAATACCAGCACGACCATACCAAGAAATGGTCCGAGATCGTCGCCGGTTCGGATGCCTTCGTGTTCGTGCTGCCCGAATACAACTTCGTCGCGCCGCCCAGCTTTTTCAACGCGCTGAGCTATCTGGTCAAGGAATGGAACTACAAGCCGGCGGGGTTTGTGTCTTATGGCGGCGTGTCGGGCGGCCTGCGTGCGGTGCAGTCGGCCAAGCCGGTGATGACCACGCTCAAGATGATGCCGCTGACCGAGCAGGTGATGATTCCCTTCGTTCACAAGCAGGTGCAGGACAACAAGCTGCAGCCCAATGATGAGATGATCAAAAGCGCCGATGCGCTGCTGCCGGAACTGGCGAAATGGGCCAAGGCGCTGAAAACCATGCGCTAAGCCGCGCTGGCTGCCCCGGCGGCGGGGGCGTCGGCGCGCGCGCCGAGACCCGCCGACGCGGCAATTCGCGTCTGGCAATCCGCGTCGTGGCGGTTAGGATCGCGCCACGCGGCCCGGCCGCCGCAGCATGAACGGAGACACTGCCATGTCCATCGATGACCGCCTTGCCGAACTGGGTCTGACGCTGCCCCCGGCACCTGCGCCGGCGGCGAATTATGTGCCCTATGTCCGCAGCGGCAATCTGCTGTTCGTGTCAGGCCAGATCTCGGCGAATGAGGACGGGCTGATCCTCGGCCGGCTGGGCGAGGATATGGAGACGGCCGAGGGCGCCGAGGCCGCGCGCCGTTGCGGGCTGGCGCTGCTGGCGCAGGTCCGCGCCGCGCTGGGGTCGCTGGACCGGGTGCGGCAGGTGGTGCGGCTGGGCGGATTCGTCAACTCGACCGCCGAATTCACCGAACAGCCCGAGGTGGTGAACGGCTGCTCGGACCTGATCGCGCAGGTGTTCGGCGATGCCGGTCGCCACGCCCGCGCCGCCATCTCGGCCAATGCGCTGCCGCGCGGCGTCGCGGTCGAGATCGAGGCCGTGTTCGAGGTGGAATGATGGCACTGCATCCGGATTTTCTGCGGCTTCCCATCGCCCATCGCGGGCTGCACGGTCCCGGCGTGCCGGAAAACTCTCGCGCCGCCTTTCGCGCCGCGATCGAGGCCGGCTATGGGATCGAGCTGGACGTCCAGCCGGCGTCTGACTGCACGCCGATGGTGTTTCACGATTACGATCTGTCGCGGATGTGCGGGGATGAGGGGTTCGTCGTCGATCTCGACCCCGAGGACCTGTCCGAGCTGCGGCTGGGCGACAGCGAAGAGGGTATCCCGACGCTGAACGACGTTCTGCGGCTGGTCGCCGGCCAGGTGCCGCTGCTGATCGAGATCAAGGATCAGGACGGCCGGTTGGGGCGCGGCATCGGCGAGGTTCAGGACCGGGTCGCCGCGCTGCTGCAGAACTATCACGGGCCGGTCGCGGTCATGTCCTTCAACCCGCACACCGTCACCGCCTTTGGCAAGGCCGCGCCGCGGGTCAGCCGGGGCCTGACCAGTTGCAAGTTCGACAAGGACGACTGGCCGATGCTGGACGACGAAACCCGCGCCCGGCTGAGCCAGCTTGCCGATTTCGACAGCACCGGGGCCGAGTTCCTGTCCCATGACTGGCATGATCTGGAAAATCCTGCCGTAATCGACCTTCGGGCGCGTGGCGTGCCGGTGCTGTGCTGGACCATCACCTCGGCCGAGCAGCAAGCCCAGACCCGCGAGCAGGCCGACAACATCACGTTCGAGCGCTTCCTGCCCTGATGGGACCGGTCACCGCGCTTTACGAGGCCCGCATAAATGACGGGCTGCTGCAGGATGACGAGGCGCAGCGCGAGGTGCTGCCGATCCTCGACGCCATCGCCACCGGGCTGGCCCATACCGACACCGCGCCCAAGACGCGCGGCGGCTGGCGCGGCTGGTTTTCGGGCGCGGGCGCGGCGCCCCAGCCGGCGCCGGCGGGGCTGTATCTGTGGGGCGGGGTCGGGCGCGGCAAGTCGATGCTGATGGATCTGGTCATGCAGGCCACGCCCATCGCAGCCAAGCGCCGCGTCCATTTCCACGCCTTCATGCAGGAAATCCAGGCCGGGCTGAACGAGGCCCGCAAGCGCGGCGATCAGGACGCCGTCCGCCCGGTCGCGCTGGCCGTCGCCCGTCAGGTGCGGCTGCTGTGTTTCGACGAGATGCAGATCACCGATATCGCCGATGCGATGATCGTCGGCCGGCTGTTTCAGGTGCTGTTCGAAGAGGGCACCTGCATCGTCACCACCTCGAACCGCGTACCCGAGGATCTGTACAAGGACGGGCTGAACCGCCAGCTTTTCCTGCCCTTCATCGCCATGATCCGCGACCGGTTGCAGGTGGTGGCGCTGGACAGTCCGCGCGACCATCGTCAGGACCGGATCGGCGGCGACAAGGTCTGGTTCTGCCCGCTGAACCGCGAAAGCCGGGCCGAGATCGACGCCATCTGGCGCCGGATCACGCAAGGGCGTCCCGCGCCGCCGCTGGTGCTCGACGTCAAGGGCCGCAAGGTCGAGGTGGCGCAGCATCTGGACCGCATGGCGCGGACCCGGTTCTGGGATCTGTGCGGGCGGCCCTTGGGCCCGGCGGATTATCTGGCGCTCGCCGAGGCCGTCGATCTGCTGGTGATCGACGAGATCCCGCAGCTTTCCTCGAGCAATTTCAACGAGGCGCGGCGCTTTGTGACGCTGATCGACGCGCTTTACGAGGCGCAGGTCCGGCTGATCGCCTCGGCCGCGGCCGAGCCCGAGAACCTGTATGTCGAAGGCGAGGGCAGCTTCGAATTCGAGCGAACGGCCTCTCGGCTGCGCGAGATGCAGGACGCCGATTGGGGTGCTGCGGCGGCTTAGCCGTTGTCGCGCAGCACCGTCCCGGCCAGATACAGAGAGCCGCAGATCAGCAGCCGCGCGCCCGGATGGTCCTGCGCCAGCCGCCGGACCGCGCTTGCGGTATCGGGCGCGGTGCTGGCCAGCAGCCCGACCGAACTTGCCAGATCGCGCGTCTGTTCGGCGGGCAGGGTGTTCGCCTCATCCGGGATCGACACCGCGACCAGCGATTGCGAGACCTGACCCAGCGGGCGCAGATAGCCAGTGACATCCTTGGTGTTCAGCATCCCGCAGATCAGATGCGTGGGCCGCTGCGGCAGCCCCGCCAGCGTCGCCGCAATCGCCTGCCCCCCGGCGGCATTGTGGCCGCCGTCGAGCCATAGCTCGCAGCCCTGCGCCTCGGCGATGGCCACCAGCGGCCCGCGCCGCAGCCGTTGCATCCGCGCTGGCCAGTCGGCACGGGTGACGGCGGCAAGCGCGGCGTCGGCGCCGAATCCCAGCGCCCGCAGCGCGGCGATGGCGGTGCCGGAATTGTCGATCTGGTGCGGGCCGGGCAGGTTCGGCAGCGGCAGGTCCAACAAGCCGTCCTGATCCTGAAACACCATCCCGTCCCGCTCGGCGGCGCTATGCCAATCCTGCCCCGCGATGTGCAGCGGCGCGGACAGCCGCCGGGCGCGCTCCTCGATCACGGCAAGCGCCGCATCGGGCTGGCGGGCGATGATCGCCGGCACGCGCCGCTTGAGGATGCCCGCCTTTTCGCCCGCGATCTGCGGCAGCGTGTCGCCCAGATATTGCGTGTGGTCGATGCTGACCGGCGTGATGATGGTCAGCGCCGGGGTCTCGATGACATTGGTCGCGTCCAGCCGCCCGCCAAGCCCGACCTCGAGCAGCGTATAATCGGCCGACGTCCGCGCAAAGGCGATGAAGGCGGCGGCGGTCGTCAGCTCAAAGAAGGTGATCGGGCGGCCTTCATTGACCTTCTCGATCTCGGTCAGGATGTCGGCCAGGTCCGGCTCGGGGATCAGCGTCCCGGCGAGGCGGATGCGTTCGTGAAACCGCGCCAGATGCGGCGAGGTATAGGCGTGGACGCGGCGGCCCTGCGATTCCAGCCCGGCGCGGATCATCGCCAGCGTCGAGCCCTTGCCATTCGTCCCCGCGATATGGACGACCGGCGGGAGCCGGTCCTGCGGATCGCCCAGATCGGCCAGCAGGCGCTGCATCCGGTCCAGCGACAGGTCGATGATCTTGGGGTGCAGGCCCATCACCCGGTGGAGGATGGCGTCAGAGTGATCCATGGCCGCGCCGTCGCGTCAGGGTTTGGCGGGGGCGGGCTTTGCCGCGGCCTTGGGCGCAGGGGTCGGCGTGGTGGCGGATTTGTCGGCGATCTGCGCCTGTCCGGCGGGCGAGGGCGGCGGCAATTCGCCCATCACCGCAGGCGGCATGTCGCAGAGGATCCGCAGAATCGTGATCAGCTCTTCCCGCAACTCGCTGCGCGGGGTGACGCGGTCGAGCATCCCGTGTTCCAGCAGATATTCGGCGCGCTGAAACCCCTCGGGCAGTTTCTCGCGGATGGTCTGCTCGATCACGCGCGGGCCGGCAAAGCAGATCAGCGCGTTCGGCTCGGCGATCTGGACGTCGCCCAGCATCGCATAGGACGCGGTGACGCCGCCGGTGGTCGGATGAGTCAGCACGACGATATAGGGCAGCCCGGCCTCGCGCAGCATCTGGACGGCGACGGTGGTGCGAGGCATCTGCATCAGCGACAGGATGCCTTCCTGCATCCGCGCGCCGCCTGCGGCCGAAAACAGCACCAGCGGCCGCTTGAGCTCGATGGCGCGTTCGGCGGCGGCGATGATGGCGTTGCCGACATACATCCCCATCGACCCGGCCATGAAGGAAAAATCCTGCGCCGCCGCGACGATGGGCGTGCGCCCCATCTCGCCCTCGGCCACCAGCATCGCCTCTTTCTCGCCGGTCGCCTTCTGCGCGGCCTTCATGCGGTCGGGATATTTCTTCTGGTCGCGGAACTGCAGCGGATCGGCAACGGGTTCGGGGACCGCGACCTCGCGGAACAGGCCGTTGTCGAACAGCGCCGCAAAGCGGTCACGCGGCGAGATCGGCAGATGATGGCCGCAATTGGTGCAGACCTGCAGGTTGTCGGCCAGTTCGCGGTGAAACAGCATCGTTCCGCATTCGGGACATTTCGTCCACAGATTCTCGGGCACTTCGCGCCGCGAGAACAGCGAATTGATGCGCGGGCGGACGTAGTTGGTGATCCAGTTCATCTGAAACGGCTCCTGACCGGGGTCGCAGGACAGATAGGCCGCGCGTCACGGAATTGCAATTGCAGCGAGGGCCCGGAACAGGTTTCATGCCGGGCATGTGGACCACCCTTCTCGTCATCACCCATTATGTGCTGGCGGCCTTCATCGTGGTGCGGGTTCTGACCCGCAACCGGATCGAGCCATCGGTCCGGCTGGCCTGGATCATGGTCGTCGAGGCGCTGCCCTTCGTCGGCATCGTCGCCTATCTGCTGTTCGGCGAGGTGCGGATCGCGCAGGCCGACCGGCAGCGCGCCGCCGACATCCGCAGTCACCTCAGCGGCGTGATGACGCCTAGCCCGCACCGGATCGAGACACCGCCCGACTGGATGGCCGGCATCGCCGCGACCGCCGAATCGGTGGGCGGGATGCCGCCCGTCGACGGCAACCGGCTGCGGCTGCTGCCCGAGGGCGACGACGCCTTTGACGAGATGATCCGCGCCATCGAGACCGCGCGGACCCATGTCCATGTGCTGTTCTATATCTGGCTGAACGACGTCTCGGGCGGGCGGATCGGCAAGGCGTTGTGCAAGGCGGCGCAGCGCGGGGTCGATTGCCGGGTGATGGTCGACGATCTCGGCTCGCGCCGGTTCTGGCGGTCGTCGCTGTGGACCGAGATGGAGGATGCAGGCGTGGTGCTGGTCCGCGCCATGCCCACCGGCTATTTCCCGCTGCGGATGCTGTCGCGGCGGCTGGATCTGCGCAATCACCGCAAGATCGTGCTGATCGACAACCGGCTGGGCTTTACCGGCAGTCGCAATGCCGCCGACATGGCCTTTGCCGTCAAGCCGCGCTACGCGCCCTGGATCGACGTCTGGTTCGCGGTCGAAGGCCCGGTCCTGCGCCAGATGCAGACGGTGTTTCTCGCCGACTGGATGAGCTATACCGGCGTCGATCTGGGCAGCGAGATGCTGGCCGCCGTGCCCCCGGCCGAGGGCGGCAATGTGGTGGCGCAGGTGGTCTCGACCGGGCCGGACCTGCGGGCGGGCAGCGTGTCCGACTGCATCATCGCGCTGCTGGCGGCGGCGCGAAAGCAGGTCATCATCACGACACCCTATTACGTCCCCGATCCCGCGACCGATGCCGCCATTCAGGCCTGCGCGCGGCGCGGCATCGCGGTGACGATGATCCTGCCGGCGCGCAATGATTCGCTGTTCGTAGGCGCGACCTCGCAGGGCTTCTATCTGGGGCTGCTGCGGGCCGGGGTACGGCTGATGGCGTTCAAGCCGGGGCTGCTGCACGCCAAGCTGATCACCGTCGATGGCCGCATCGCCATGCTGGGCAGCGGCAATCTCGACCGCCGCAGTTTTGAGTTGAACTACGAGATGAACATGATCGTGGCCGACGGCGCCGCGATTGCCGCGATCGACGCCCGCCAGCAGAGCTATCTGGACCGCGCCCGCGAGATCACGCTGGACGAGGTCGCGGCATGGCCAAGCTGGCGGCGGATCCGGAACAACACCTTGGCCCTGGCGACGCCGCTGCTTTAGCGGCTGGGGCGGGGGCTGGCGACGCTGCTGCTGTGGTCTGAATGTCGCCTTACGCCCGCCCAGGCGGCGCCACCGGAAGCTTAACATTCGCCCACGCGCCGCCCTCACCTCTTTCACCCCTTGGGCTGCGCGAACACCGCCGACCAGAACACCGTCTTGCCATCGGCCGCGACTGCCCGGCCGAGGCCGAAATGCCGGGTCTGTGGCAGCAGCAGGTTGGCGCGGTGGTTGGGCGAGTTGACCCATTCCGACTGCACGCGGGCCAGGTCAAAGCGTCCGCCGGCGATGTTTTCGGCCGCCATGCGCGGCTTGTAGCCGAGCTGCTTGATGCGGGCCATCGGGCCGCTGCTCTTGCCGCCGACATGGGTCATCGTCCCGCGCCGCGCCATTTCGCAGGCATGGCTTTCCGCCGCCCGCTGCAGGCGCGGATCGACGCTGAGGGGCGCCAGCCCCCGCTGCGCGCGAATCGCATTGGTCGAGGCCAGCGCGGCGGCGGTCTCGGCCCCCGAGGTGGCGGCGCATTGGGCGTTTCCGGCCAGCGCCATATGGATGTCGCCATGCCCGTCGGTGACGACGATCCGGCCCGGCAGACGCGGCGAGACGGTCGATTCGCGTGCCGGCTGGCGCGCAGGCTCTGGCTGGGGGGCGGGGGCGCAGCTTGCCAGTACCAGCCCGTTCAGGGCCAGAACGGCAAGCGTTTTCAAGAAGCTATGAACAATCATCAAGCGCAGTTTCCTGTAGCGGTTCTTCCTTTGGTTGCGCCTATCTAAACAGTCATGTGCTAACGTCCAGTTAAGGGTCGGCTGGATCTTGCCGAAAGCGCGGCCCTTCACTATCCCTCGGGGGCGCTGTCCCCGTTGCGAGGCTCAGGAAAAACATGGCTTTTCGCCCGAAACGCTGGTTGGAACGCAGATTGCGCCAACGCGCCTGCGACGACTGGGCGCGGCTGGACAGCCAGGCCGAGCGGCTGCGCGCCGCGCAACTGCCCTATCTGCGCGAGCAGGCGCTGACCCTGCGCAAGCATCTCGACAGTTTTCTGACCGTCAGCCATCAGCGGGTGCGCGGGTCGCGCGCCGCGCTCGACCGGCTGCCGATGCCGGGCGGCACCGACTGGCGCTGGCGGCCGGGGTTTCTGGATGCGCCGATGACGCCTGCGGGCTCGGTCGGGCCGGACAGCGGGACGCTGCTGGGGCCGGGCCTGACGGTCTGGCATGACTGCCCGGACCGCGCCCTGCTGCTGCGCCAGACCGGCAACACCGACAGCGCGGACCTGTCCAGCCAGATCCTGCGGATCGAGGTGCTGGGCTTTGGCGGCAGTTTCCTGTCGCTCAGCACCGATCTGCCGGACGAGGTGCGCGACGGGCTGACCCGCGATCACATCATCCGGGTCGAGACGGTGATCCAGCCCGAGGCCGAGGCCGACATCTATCTGCGTCTGAACATCGGCAACGGCCCGAATACCGAGGAGATTCTGCGGCATCTGGGCGGGATGGAGGCCGGGCGCGGCAATCGCCACGTCACCGAGTTTGACCTGGCCGAGACCGCGATGAACGAGAACCGCATCGACAAGGTGTGGCTGGACGTGATCCTGGAAAAGCCCGCGATGAACGCTGTCGGCATCCGTGAAATGATCGTCTCGCGCCATCCGAGGGCGAATGTCTGACGCAACGCGAACCGGTCAGGAGGGCCGCATGTCCGATTTCGAATCTCTGGGATTGCGGGCGGGGGTCTGGACCGTGCGGCTGCACCGCGAGCACGCCCCGGCGCGGGTCACGCTGGCCTGTAACGGCAGCCCCGTGGCCGAGGCCGAGGTGCAGCCCGAGGGGCCGCAAAGCTGGCGGATCAGCGCCCGGGTGCCGGTCGAATGTCTGTCGGACGGGCTGCAAACGCTGGTGCTGCTGGCCGATCCGGGGGACGCGGACCCGGGGCCGGGCGAGATGCTGGGCAGCCTGTCGCTGATCGCGGGCGCCCCGGCGGGCGACGATCTGCGGGCCGAGATCGACCTGATGCGGGCGGAACTGGACCTGCTGCAACGCGAGTTCCGCCGGCTGGCCCGCGCGACGGCGGGCTAGAGGCGCGTGCCGGGCGGGGCGAAATAGCAGAAACCGCCAGCGTCCTGGAATTCGAGCTTGCGATACAGCGCGATGGCCGCGGCGTTGTCGGCGGCCACGGCGAGACACAGCCGGTCGCAGCCTTGCGCGGTGGCCCAGAACCCGGCCTCGCGCATCATCCAGCCCGCCAGCCCCTGCCGGCGCAGCGAGGGCACGATTTCCAGCGCATGCAGCACCGCCAGCCCGTCGCTTGCCGCGACAAAGGCGACGCCGGCGGCGCGGTCATCGGTGCGGCCCAGAATGGCGGATTTCGGCAGCGCGACCCGGTCCATGATCGCCTGCCGCGCGGCATCCAGCCCCATCTCGGCCCACAGGTCGCGCTGGATGGCGAGAGGTGGCCAGACCGCGAAACTGGTCACGCGCGGCACCGGCTGGGTGGTCAGCCGGTCGATCCCCACCGCCAGAATCCGCATCTCGCGCGCGGGCCGCAGTCCGCGCTGCGTCAGCGCCGCGACCAGCGCCGGATCGGCGTCGTCGGGCAGGCGGAAGATCGGCGGTTGCTGCCAGCCTGCGTGCAGATCAAACGCAAGCTGCAGATCCTCATCCTGCCACGCCGCGTCGCGGGACCGCAGCGCAGCCGCGCCGAGCGCCGGATCGGCCCCGGCGCGGCCGACGCGGAACGCACCGGCCTCGGCATAGTCGGACGCCGGCCAGCTCGCCTCGAGTGCGCGATCAAGCCGGTCGGCCTCGCTCACGCTCACAACCCGATCCGCTGCCGCAGATCGGTCATGGCGGCAGCGACGCGGGCGCCATCGAGGCCGCGCACGACCAGCATCGTCCCATAGCTGCCCTCGCGGTGCCACGGGTAAGAGCCGAGCGACAGGTCGGGATAGGCCAGCGCCACCTGTTGCAGATCCTCGGCCACATCGGATTCGCCGCGATTGACGTCGATCGATTCGCTGACGACCGGGCGGCCGGTCGGCAGGTCGGGCAGGATCGCATCGACCATCGCGCGGAAGACCTCGGGCACGCCGGCCATGACATAGGTGTTGCCCAGATGAAAACCGGGCGCCGCGCTGAACTTGTTGGGGATCAGCTTGGCCCCCAACGGGATCCGCGCCATCCGCATCCGGTTGCCGGTGACGGGCATGCCGCGCGCCTCCCACCTTGCGCGCATGACGGCCAGCGCCTCTTCGTTCATCTCAATGCCGGTGCCGAACGCCTCGGCCACCGAATCCGCGGTCACGTCGTCATGCGTCGGCCCGATCCCGCCCGAGGTGAACAGCAGGTCGTAGCGCCCCCCCAGCGAGGAATCGAGCGCCCGGATCGCCTCGACAATCAGCGGCTGTTCATCGGCGACGACGCGGATTTCGCGCAGATCGATGCCCACGGCCGTCAGCACGCTGGCCAGATGATGGGCATTCCCCTCGCGCGTGCGGCCCGAGAGGATCTCGTCGCCAATGACCAGAATGGCCGCCGTCTTGTTGTCGGATTGCATGGAAACCTCCGTTTCGTCGGCAATCTACGCATGGCGCCGGGGCTGGGCAATAGACCGGCGCGGCGGATTTGGCGGCGGCAGATCCGGGCTGGAAGAACGCAGAGGCCGGGGTTATGTCGGGGGCTGAGAAAGGTTGATCCGATGAATGATGGTTCCTTAACGCCCGAGGGCATCCGTATCCACCAGCCCGAGGATTTCGCGGGCATGCACAAGGCGGGGGCGCTGGCCGCCCAAATCCTTGACGAGG
Organism: Paracoccus jeotgali; assembly: GCF_002865605.1. Lineage (NCBI taxonomy): Bacteria > Pseudomonadati > Pseudomonadota > Alphaproteobacteria > Rhodobacterales > Paracoccaceae > Paracoccus > Paracoccus jeotgali. The sequence continues at coordinate 1,755,280 of NZ_CP025583.1, read as the reverse complement.
TCGGCCCGCTGGTCGAGCCGGGCACCACGACCGAGGCGCTGGACAGCTTCATCCACGACCGCATCGTCGAGGCGGGGGCGACCTCGGCCACCATCGGCTATCGCGGCTACCAGCACGCCAGTTGCATCAGCGTCAATCACGTCGTCTGCCACGGCATCCCCGGCGGCAAGGTGTTGAACGCGGGCGATATTCTGAACATCGACGTGACCGTGATCGTCGATGGATGGTATGGCGACACCAGCCGGATGTATGTCGCGGGCACGCCGTCGGTGAAGGCCCGGCGGCTGATCCAGGTCACCCACGACTCGCTGATGCGCGGGATCGAGGCGGTGCGGCCCGGCGCGACCTTTGGCGATATCGGCTGGGCGATTCAGGAATATGCCGAGGCGCAGCGCATGTCGGTCGTCCGCGATTTCTGCGGGCACGGTCTGGGGCGGGTCTTTCACGCGCCGCCCAACGTGCTGCATTTCGGCCGCCCCGGCAAAGGCCCGCGTCTGGAAGAGGGCATGTTCTTCACCATCGAGCCGATGATCAACCTCGGCCGCCCCGATACCAAGGTGCTGGCCGATGACTGGACCGCCGTCACCCGCGACAAGTCGCTGTCGGCGCAGTTCGAGCACTCGATCGGCGTGACCGCGACCGGGGCCGAGATCTTTACCCTTTCCCCCGCCGGGCGCTTCTTCCCGGATCTGGGGTGAGGCTGTTCCTGGGGCTGGACGGCGGCGGCACCGGGTGCCGCGCCGTTCTGGCCGATGCGGCAGGGACGGTGCTGGGGCGCGGGCAAGGCGGCCCCGCCAATGTCATGTCCGACCCTGACGGCGCGGTTGCCGCGATCACCGATTGTCTGGCGCAGGCGGTGGGCGGCCATGATCCGGCGCAGATCCGCGCGGTGCTGGGGCTGGCCGGGGTCAATACCTCGGGCGCGGCCGAGTGGCTGCCGGCGCGGCTGGGGCTGGGGCTGGGGCAGGTGCGGGTCGTTCAGGATGCGGTGACGGCGGCGGCGGGGGCCTTGGGCGCTGCGGACGGGATCGTGGCCGCGATGGGCACCGGGTCGGCGTTCATCCGCCAGCTTGACGGGCAGGTGACGACGCGGGGCGGCTGGGGTCCGATCCTTGGCGACGAGGGGTCCGGCAACTGGCTGGGTCGGCGCTTTCTGGCCGATGTGCTGCGGGCCGAGGATGGGTTTCTGCCGCAGACGCCGCTGACCCGGCAGACGCTTGAACGCCACGGCGGCGCGTCAGGCATCGTCGGTTTCGCCCGCGCAGCGACCGGGGCCGCCTTTGGGGCCGAGGTGCCGCATCTGCTGGGGTTTCCGGACGATCCGGCGGCGCTGCGTCTGTGGGACGCCGCCGCCGCTTGCGTTGCGGATTATATCGAGGCGCTGCAGACCGATCTCGGGCTGCCGGTGGTGTTCTCTGGCGGGCTGGGGCCGGTCTATGCGCGGCTGCTGGCGGATCGCTGGCAGATCCGGCCACCGCTCGGCACGCCGCTGGACGGCGCGTTGCGGCTGGCCTTGACGCTATAGCCCTCGCTGCAAACCCCGGCGAAACCGGGGCAATTTTGCGCGACCGCTCGGGCCGGGGGTTGACCTGCTGTTCTGGCGGGCCGACAAGCCGGACATGCAGCTTTCCGATTTCGACTTTCACCTGCCCGAGGGGCTGATCGCCACGCGCCCCGCACGGCCGCGCAGTTCCGCGCGTCTGCTGGTGGCGCAGGGCGACTCGATCGCCGACCGGCGGGTCAGCGATCTGCCGGATCTGCTGGGGCCGGGCGATCTGCTGGTGCTGAACGACACCCGCGTCATTCCCGCCCGGCTGACCGGCGAGCGCCGCCGCCAGACCCCGCAGGGCGAGGTCTCGGCCAGGGTCGAGGTCACGCTGCTGGAACCCGCGTCCCAAGGCTGGCGGGCGCTTGCCAAGCCGCTGCGCAAGCTGAAGCCGGGCGAGGTGATCCGCTTTGGCGAGACGCTGTCGGCCCGCGTCCTGTCCATCGCCGAGGCCGAACTGACGCTGGACTTCGACGCCGAAGGCTCTGCCCTCGACGCCGCGCTGGAACAGGTGGGCGACATGCCGCTGCCGCCCTATATCGCCGCGCAGCGTGCCCCGGACGACCGCGACCGCACCGATTACCAGACCATCTGGGCGCGGCACACGGGCGCCGTCGCCGCCCCCACCGCGAGCCTGCATTTCGACGACGCGCTGTTGGCGCGCCTGCGCGAGCGCGGGGTCGAGTTCGTCCACGTCACCCTGCATGTCGGCGCCGGCACCTTCCTGCCGGTCAAGGTCGAGGACGTGACCACGCACCGGATGCACGCCGAATGGGGCGAGATCACGCCCGAGGCCGCCCAACGCATCAACGCCGCCAAGGCCGCCGGCGGCCGCGTCATCCCGGTCGGCACCACCGCGCTGCGCCTGCTCGAATCCGCCGCGACCGAGGACGGGCGCGTGACGCCATACCGCGCCGCGACCGATATCTTCATCTATCCCGGCTATCGGTTCCGCGTCACCGACGCGCTGATGACCAATTTTCACCTGCCGCGTTCGACCCTGCTGATGCTCGTCTCGGCGCTGATGGGGCGGGACCGGATCAGCCGCATCTATCAGCACGCAGTCAGCCACGGCTATCGCTTCTTTTCCTATGGCGATGCGTCGCTGCTGCTGCCCGAGAGGTCACCATGATCAGCGTTCTGCGCACTACCTGGCCCCTGCTGCTGGGCGTCATGCTGCTGCTGGTCGGCAACGGCATGCAGGGCACGCTGCTGGGCATCCGGGGCGGCATCGAGAGCATCTCGACCGACCGCATGTCGGTCGTCATGGCCAGCTATTTCGCGGGCTTCCTGCTGGGCAGCCGCACCGCGCCGGCGCTGATCCAGCGGGTCGGGCATGTGCGGGTCTTTGCGGCGCTCGGCTCGCTGATCTCGGCGGTGCTGATCCTTTACGCCGCCGTGCCGAACTGGGTCGCGTGGTCGTTCCTGCGCCTGCTGATCGGGTTCTCCTTTTCCGGCGTCTATATCACCGCCGAAAGCTGGCTGAACGCCTCGACCAGCAACGAAAATCGCGGGCAGGCGATGTCGGCCTATATGATCGTGCAGATGACCGGTCTGGTCAGCGCGCAGTTTCTGGTGAACCTGGGCGATCCGGGCGGGTTTCTGCTGTTCATCCTGCCTTCGGTTCTGGTCTCGCTGGCCTTCACGCCGATCCTGCTGTCGGTCCAGCCCGCGCCCGCCTTTGGCGCCCTGGGCCGGATGAGCATCAGGCAGCTTTACCACGTCTCACCCCTTGGCTGCATCGGCATCTTCCTGATGGGCGGGGTGTTCTCGGCGCTTCTGGGCATGACGCCGGTCTGGGGGACCGTGGTCGGGCTGAGCGTGCGCGACATCTCGGCCATCATCGCGGCGGTCTATCTGGGCGGGCTGATCCTGCAGTTTCCCATCGGCTGGATTTCAGACCGCATGGATCGGCGGCATCTGGTCCTGTATCTGCTGATCGTGGGCATCGTTGCGGTGATGCTGCAACTGACCGCCAATCCCGGCATCTGGGGCACGCTGCTGGTCGCGGGCATCGCCGGGGCGGTGTCGAACCCGGTTTATGCGCTGCTGCTGGCCCATACCAATGACCACCTGGACACATCGGACATGGCCGCCGCCTCGGCCGGGCTGATCTTTCTGAACGGCCTTGGCGCGGTCGGCGGGCCGCTGATCGTCGGGCGGCTGATGGGGCTGCTGGGGCCGAACGGGTTCTGGATCTTCATCGTGACGCTGATGATCGCGCTGGCGCTGTATACTGCCTGGCGGATGAACCGGCGCGAGGGCGTGGCACCGGCCGACACCGGCAACTTTGCCGTCATCGTGCCGGCCGCGACGACCATCGCCGTCGGTGCCGCGATCGAGGCCGCGCAGGATGACAGCCCGGCCAGCGAAGACCTGGGCGACAACATCGCCGCCGCCGATTACGCCGTCCTGCCGCCCGAGGATGCGGCGGTTGAGGAGGCCACGGCCGAGCCAGCGCCCGAAGCCGACCCCCGGACCTGATCCGAAAACCTGCTTGCGCGACCCGGCCCCGGCTGCGACCATCGGTCCAACAATCAATGGAGGGTCGCGCATGACGCCGCAGGATGTGATCGGGTTCTGGGTCGACGAGGTCGGCGAGCAGCACTGGTATCAGGGCAGCGTCGCGCTGGACGACAAGATCCGCGACCGGTTTCTGGATGCGTGGCAGCGGGCCTCGGAACTGACGGCGGAGTGGTCCGACAGCCCCGACGGTGCCTTGGCCTCGATCCTGCTGACCGACCAGTTCCCGCGCAACATGTTCCGCGACGATTCGCGCAGCTTTGCCACCGACATGCTGGCCCGCAAGCTGGCGCAGTCGGCCATCGACGCGGGCCACGACATGAAACTCGACCCGCTGCTGCGGCAGTTCGTCTATGTTCCCTTCATGCACTCCGAAGAGCTGGGCGACCAGAATCATTGCGTCGCCCTGTTCAAGGAACGCCTGCCCGAGGCGGAATCGAACCTGCGCCACGCCAAGATGCACCGCGACGTGATCCAGACCTTCGGCCGCTTTCCCTGGCGCAACGAGGCGCTGGGGCGCGAGACCCGTCCCAATGAACGCGCCTTTCTGGACGCCGGCGGCTATGGCGCGATGGTGCAGGGCAAGCTGTCGCTTGATGGGGCTCACTGAATGGTTTAACGCTAAACCAGTTTTGCCAAGGAGATCCGCATGGCGCAGAATTTCGACGTGATAGTGATCGGGACAGGGCCGGGCGGCTATGTCGCTGCGATCCGGGCCGCGCAACTTGGCCTCAAGGTCGCCTGCGTCGAACGCGAGAATCTGGGCGGGATCTGCCTGAACTGGGGCTGCATCCCGACCAAGGCGCTGCTGCGCTCGGCCGAGGTGTTCCACCTGATGCACCGCGCCAAAGAATTCGGTTTGTCGGTCGAAAAGCCGGGCTATGATTTGGACAAGGTCGTCGACCGCTCGCGCGGGGTCGCCAAGCAGCTGTCTGGCGGGATCGGGCATCTGCTGAAAAAGAACAAGGTGACTGTGGTCATGGGCGAGGCCGCGATCACCGCGCCCGGCAAGATCACCGTCAAGACCGACAAGGGCAGCGAAGAGATGACCGCCAAGTCGATCATCCTCGCCACCGGCGCACGCGCCCGCGAACTGCCGGGGCTGGAAGCGGACGGCAAGCGGGTGTGGAGCTATCGCCACGCGCTGAAGCCGCCGCATATGCCGCAAAAGCTGCTGGTCATCGGCTCTGGCGCCATCGGGATCGAATTCGCCAGCTTCTTCAACACGCTCGGCGCCAAGACCACCGTGGTCGAGGTGATGGACCGGGTGCTGCCGGTCGAGGATGCCGAGATCAGCGCGCTGGCCAAAAAGCAGTTCGTCAAGCAGGGCATGACGATCATGGAAAAGGCCAGCGTCAAGTCGCTGGACCGCAAATCCGACAAGGTCATCGCCACCATCGAGACCGGCGGCAAGACCGAGAGCCACGAATTCGACACCGTCATCTCGGCCGTGGGCATCGTCGGCAATGTCGAGGGGATCGGGCTGGAAAAGCTGGGCGTCAAGATCGACCGCACCCATGTCGTCACCGACGAATACTGCCGCACCGGGGTCGAGGGGCTGTATGCCATCGGCGACGTCGCGGGCGCACCCTGGCTGGCGCACAAGGCCAGCCATGAAGGGGTGATGGTCGCGGAGCTGATCGCGGGGCAAAAGCCGCACCCGATCAAGCCGAACTCGATCCCCGGCTGCACCTATTGCAACCCGCAGGTGGCCTCGGTCGGGCTGACCGAGGAAAAGGCCAAGGCCGCCGGTTACGAGATCAAGGTGGGCCGCTTCCCCTTCATCGGCAACGGCAAGGCCATCGCGCTGGGCGAGCCCGAGGGGCTGGTCAAGACCGTCTTCGACGCCAAGACCGGCGAGCTTCTGGGCGCCCACATGGTCGGCGCCGAGGTGACCGAACTGATCCAGGGCTATGTCGTCGGCCGCACGCTGGAAACGACCGAGGCCGAGTTGATGGAGACCGTCTTCCCCCATCCAACCCTGTCCGAGATGATGCATGAATCGGTCCTGTCGGCCTATGGCCGCGCGATCCACTTCTAGACGCCTCCGGTTCTGAACACGCACACGCGCCCCGCGATCCGGCGGGGCGTTTTGCTTTGAGGCTAAGGGGTTTGGGGCCGCGTCATTGGCGTGATCAGGCGTCTGTCTTGCGCGAGGGTCAGCCGGAAAGCCACGGCAAGCGGCTGCGCAGCCCATCCGTCCGCACGGAAATGCCGCCTATCGTTCCAGCTTCGTTCCCTCTTTCCGGTTGCGTTTTCGCGGCGCGTTCCTATCTGATGCCAGCAAGCCCTCGATGCGGGCAAAAAGGACATTTGATGGAACAGAAGTTCATTTCGGTTCGCGGCGCGCGCGAACACAATTTGAAAAACGTCGATCTGGATATCCCCCGCGATCAGCTTGTCGTGATCACCGGGCTGTCGGGGTCGGGCAAGTCCAGCCTCGCCTTTGACACGATCTATGCCGAGGGGCAGCGGCGCTATGTCGAAAGCCTGTCGGCCTATGCGCGGCAGTTCCTCGACATGGCCGGCAAGCCCGATGTCGATCACATCAGCGGCCTGTCGCCCGCGATCAGCATCGAACAGAAGACCACCTCGAAAAACCCGCGCTCGACGGTCGGCACGGTGACCGAGGTCTATGACTATCTGCGCCTGCTCTTCGCGCGCGTCGGCACCCCCTATAGCCCCGCCACCGGCCTGCCGATCGAGGCGCAGCAGGTGCAGGACATGGTGGACCGCATCATGGCCATGCCGCAGGGGATGCGTGGCTATCTGCTGGCCCCCATCGTGCGTGACCGCAAGGGCGAATACCGCAAGGAGTTCCTTGAACTGCGCAAGCAGGGCTTTCAGCGCATCAAGGTCGACGGCGCCTTCTACGAGCTGGACGAGCCGCCCGAGCTGGACAAGAAATACCGTCACGACATCGATGTGGTGGTCGACCGTCTGGTGGTCGCGCCGGGGATCGAGACGCGGCTGGCCGACAGCCTGCGGACCGCGCTCGATCTGGCCGACGGCATTGCGATCCTGGAGACCGCCCCCAGCGAAGGCGACAGCGAGCGCATCACCTTCAGCGAGAACTTTGCCTGCCCGGTCTCTGGCTTTACCCTGCCCGAGATCGAGCCGCGGCTGTTTTCCTTCAACGCGCCCATGGGCGCCTGTCAGAAATGCGACGGGCTGGGGGTCGAGCTGTTCTTTGACGAGAACCTGATCGTGCCCGATCAGGCGCTGTCGGTCGCGGGCGGGGCCATCGCGCCTTGGGCCAAGTCGAAATCCGCCTATCTGACCCAGACCGTCAACGCGCTGGCCAAGCATTACGGCTTTGACAAGAAAACCCCGTGGCGCGACCTGCCGGAAGAGGTCCGCAGCATGTTCCTGCGCGGCTCGGGCAAGGACGAGATCAAGTTCCGCTTTGACGATGCCGGCCGCATCTACGAAGTCACCCGCCAGTTCGAAGGCGTGATCCCCAACATGAAGCGCCGGCTGCGTGAAAGCGACTCGACCTGGGTCCGCGAGGAGCTGGAGCGTTACCAGAACAACCGCCCCTGCGGCGCCTGCAACGGCTATCGCCTGCGCCCCGAGGCGCTGTCGGTCCGCATCCATGACCACCATATCGGTCAGGTGGTGCAGAAATCGATTCACGAGGCGCTCGATTGGGTGCAGGCGGTGCCGGACAGCCTGTCGGTGCAGAAGAACGCCATCGCCGGCGCGATCCTCAAGGAAATCCGCGAAAGGCTGGGCTTTCTGGTCAATGTCGGGCTGGATTACCTGACGCTGGCGCGGGCGGCGGGGACGCTGTCGGGCGGCGAAAGTCAGCGCATCCGGCTGGCGAGCCAGATCGGGTCGGGCCTGACCGGGGTGCTGTATGTGCTGGACGAACCCAGCATCGGCCTGCATCAGCGCGACAATGACCGGCTGATCGGCACGCTGAAGGGGCTGCGCGATCAGGGCAACTCGGTTCTGGTCGTGGAACATGACGAGGACGCGATCCGGCACGCCGATTACGTCTTTGACATGGGTCCGGGGGCCGGTGTCCATGGTGGCGGCGTGGTGGCCAAGGGCACGCCCGCCGAAATCGCCGCGAACCCCGCCAGCCTGACCGGGCAATACCTGTCCGGCCGGCGCGAGATCGCGGTGCCGGCGGAACGGCGCGCGGGCAACGGCAAATCCGTGACCGTGGTCGGCGCCACCGGCAACAACCTGCATGACGTGACCGCCGAGTTTCCGCTGGGGCGCTTTGTCTGCGTGACCGGGGTTTCCGGCGGCGGCAAGTCGACGCTGACCATCGAGACGCTGTTCAAGACGGCGTCGATGCGGCTCAACGGTACGCGGCAGGCCCCGGCGCCGTGTCAGACCATCAAGGGGCTGGAAAACCTCGACAAGGTGATCGACATCGACCAGCGGCCCATCGGGCGGACGCCGCGCTCGAACCCGGCCACCTATACCGGCGCCTATGACCATATCCGCGACTGGTTCGCCAACCTGCCCGAGTCCAAGGCCCGCGGCTATAAGCCCGGTCGCTTCAGCTTCAACGTCAAGGGCGGCCGCTGCGAGGCGTGTCAGGGCGATGGGCTGATCAAGATCGAGATGCACTTCCTGCCCGACGTCTATGTCACCTGCGAGACCTGCAAGGGAAAGCGCTATAACCGCGAGACGCTCGAGGTGCTGTTCAAGGGCAAGTCCATCGCCGATGTGCTCGACATGACCATCGAAGAGGCGCAGGACTTCTTCAAGGCGGTGCCCTCGATCCGGCGCAAGATGGACGCGCTGATGCAGGTCGGTCTGGGCTATGTGAAGGTCGGCCAGCAGGCCACGACGCTGTCGGGCGGCGAGGCGCAGCGGGTCAAGCTGGCCAAGGAACTGGCCCGCGCCTCGACCGGCAAGACGCTGTATATCCTCGACGAGCCGACCACCGGCCTGCATTTCGAGGATGTCCGAAAGCTGCTCGAGGTGCTGCACCACATCGTCGATCAGGGGAATACGGTGGTGGTGATTGAACACAACCTCGACGTCATCAAGACCGCCGACTGGATCATCGACATCGGCCCCGAAGGCGGCGATGGAGGCGGGCGGATCGTGGCCGTGGGCACCCCGGAAGAGGTCGCGGCCTGTCCCGACAGCCACACCGGACACTATCTCGCGCCGATGCTGGTCAGTGACCGCGTGCCGGTGGCTGCGGCAGCCGGGGGCGGCGGAAAGGCCCGAAAACCCCGGATACTGCGGCAAAAGTGACACGAATGGTGGCCGCGGGGCCGCTTGTGTTCAAATGGTCGGGAACCCGCCGGCGCAAGGGTTGCTTTTGATGACATATCGGGGCGATAGCCCTGTGACATGGGGGCGCATCGACGCGCCCCGCCACCCATTTCCTCTGCCGCAGCAACGCTGCCGCGTGAAGCAAAAGGAACCGATGATGCGCCTTTATCCCATCGCGCTTGCTGTCCTGCTGGGGCTCGCTGCCTGTGCGCCCAGCCAGCCGACGGCGTCGACCGCGCCCAGCAAGACCGTCCCCAGCTATTACGAGGCCCGCACTGATATCGGGCCGAATGGCGAGCCTGTCGAGATCAAGGCCATCAAGACCGCCTATCTGAACGAACGCACGATGCGGACGACGGTGCCCTATAACGGCCCCGAAGGCGCCGGCACCATCGTCGTCGACCCCTATGCGCGGGTGCTGTATTATGTGCAGGACGGCGGCATGGCCGAGCGTTACGGCGTGGCCGTGGGCGCGGCCGGCAAGAACTTTGCCGGCGAAGGCACCATCGCCCGCAAGGCGACCTGGCCCAGCTGGACGCCCACCGCCAACATGGTCAGCAGCCAGCCAGAGCTTTACGGCCCGCTGAAGGGCGGGATGAAGGGCGGTCTCGACAACCCGCTCGGCTCGCGGGCGCTGTATCTCTATCAGAACGGCCGCGACACCTATTACCGGATTCACGGCACGCTGGACCCGTCCTCGGTCGGCAAGGCGACCTCGGCGGGCTGTATCCGCATGTTCAACCAGGACATCATGGACATGTTCGAGCGCGTGCCGAACGGCACCCGCGTCAAGGTCCGCACCCAGGCCGAAAGCGTCCGCTATGAAGGCCCGGTGGTCGAATCGCCCGAAGGCTATGCGCTGCCGGTCAATCAGGCCCCCGTGAGCGAGGCCGCGGCCTTTGGCGCGAGCCCGGTTGAAAGCGCCTATCGCGGCTGATCTGCGACGCCGTCACCATTCAGCCCCGGTCGCCCGTCGGCCGGGGCTTTTTGCTGCGCGGATCACGCGGAGGGGTGCTTTTCAAGGCCCGACGGCGTGGCTATCAATAGCTCAGCAGCGCGGGGATCGAGCATGGCGAATCTGGCCCTACAGGAACGACAGGCACTGACCGAAGACGAGTTCGACTGGTCCAGAAGCACCCGCAAACCGCAGATCGGCAAGCTGGGCGACGCGGCTTTGCATGATCTGGTCGGCAAGCTGGGCCGCGCCCGCGAGGCGATCCGCGACGATGCAACCCAAGGCGACCGGCGTCACTATCTGGAAGCTGCCCTTCGCCGCGTCCGCGCCGAATTGCAGCGCCGTGCCGCTGCCAGCGAGGGCGCGGAGCCGGACGCCGCCGCCACGGAGGAAGGATCAGCGCCGCCTGCCGCCCCCGAGGCGGCCCCGGCCGAAGGCGCCAGCGCCGCCGTCCTGCCCGCCGCCCCGCGCGTTGCAGCTGCCAAGCGCCAGCCCGCCGCCCGTCTGCCGCGCAAGACCGCCGCCGACCGTCGCGGCAGCGGCCCGCGCAAGCCTGCGGCCATCCGCACCGCTGCCCCACCCGGCACGAACGGCGTTGCCGCGCCCGCCGAACCCACGGACGAGACCGAGGCCGACGAGGTTCTGACCGGCGCCAAGCTGGTGCAATACCTCACCGAAAAGGCCGAGCGGCGGGCCGAAAAGGTCATCCGCGCCCATGACAAGCGCGAACGTCTGATTGCCGCGGCCATCGAGTTCGGGGGCAAGAAGGCGCTGAAAAAGGCCCGCAAGGCCGAGGAAAAGCTGCGCCGCGCCGAGCGCAAGGCCCGCAAGACCGCCCGTCAGGCCAGACGCGCCGCCGCGGCTTTGGATGATTGACCGATGGGGCAGGCGGGCCGCGTTGCCGGTCAGCCGGGCGGTAGTGTCGCGTTCCGCTCCCCGCCCGACGATCCCGATCCACCCCCGGCCTGCCAGCGTTTCCCCCGCCGCCGCGATCTGCTAGGTCCGGGGGTCAAGCGAATGTGGAACGCGTGAGGGGGCTTTGATGCGCCGGTTGTGGGCAGTTGCGGCGGCGTTGGGACTGGCGGCGGGCGCGGTGCAGGCGCGGCCGGCGGTGGATGCGGTCTATGGGCTGCCGCCGGTGGCCGAGGTCAAGGACCGCCGCTGCACCGCCGATGGGCTGCATTGCATCGAGGTGTCAAGCTATGTCCCCGACGTCTGCCGCACCATCGAGCGCGCCGCCTCTCGCGAGGGGCTGGACAAGCATTTCCTCGCCCGCCTGATCTGGAAAGAGAGCCGGTTCGAGCCCTCGGCCCTGTCGCCCGTTGGTGCCGAGGGGATCGCGCAGTTCATGCCCGGCACCGCGCGGATCGTCGGGCTGCACGACCCTTTTAACCCGGCCGAGGCGATCCAGGTCGCGGCGTCCTATCTGTCGCGCCTCAGCCGCTTTTATGGCTCGCTGGGGCTGGCGGCGGTGGCCTATAATGGCGGCGAGCGGCGGGCGGCGGATTTCATGCGCGACGGTGGCACGCTGCCTTACGAGACGCAGGATTATGTCGAGGCGATCACCGGCTTCAACGCCTGGCGCTGGCGCGAGGACCCGCCCGGCCCGGACAAGCTGGATCTGCGGCTGGATGGCGACGCGCCGTTTCTGGATGCCTGCATCCGGCTGGCGGGCAACCGGCAGCTGCGCGAATTCGCGCCCTCGGGTCAGTCGCCGGTCCTGCCCTGGGGCGTGATCCTGGCCTCTCACCCCTCCAAAGGCGGTGCGCAGGGGCAGGTGCAGCGGCTGAACCGGGCGCTGCGCCCGATCCTTGGCCCCAAGCAGGTCAGCTATGTCCGCCGCTCGCTGCGCAAGGGCACGCGCAAGGTCTATACCGCGCAGGTGGGCTGGAACTCGCGCAGCGAAGCGAACCTGTTCTGCCAGAAGGCCCGCACCGTGGGGCTGTCCTGCATCGTGCTGCGGAACTGACCGCACGAAAAAGGGCGCCGCAGACGCGACGCCCCCATTCCTCGGTTTGGCGGCTCAATCGACCCAGTGAACCCCGGTCAGATCGTTGGCGGGGTGGGGGTGTTTTCCCACAGCCCCTCGATCTTGGCATTGGCGACCCCGGTCTTGGCGAGCTGGAACAGGTAGATATTCGCGTAATCATCCGCGATGATCCGCTGCGCCTCTTTCAGCAGGTCAGAGCGCTTGGCGTCATCGACGGTGGTGCGCGCCTCGGCCATCACCTTTTTCAGCTCCGGGTTGTTATAGTTGAAGTAATACTCGTCGCGGGCATAGATCTCGATATCCATCGGCTCGACATGGCTGATGATGGTCATGTCGTAATCCTTGCCCTTGAACACCGTCTCGAGCCACTGCGCCCATTCCATGTTGGTGATCGTGGTCTCGATCCCGACATCGCGAAGCTGGGCTGCCAGCAACTCGCCGCCGCGCCGGGCATAGGGCGTGGGCGGCAGGGCAAGGCGCAGCTTCAGCCCCTCGGCCCCGGCCTCGGCCAGCAGCGCGCGGGCGGCGTCGGGGTCATGGGCCGAGCGGTCGGTCAGATCGACGTAATCCGGGTGGTGCGGCGCGAAATGGGTGCCGATGGGCGTGCCATAGCCGAACATGGCGCCGTCGATCAGCTCCTGCCGGTCGACGGCATGGGCGATGGCCTGACGCACGCGCACATCGTCCAGCGGCGGCACGGCCTTGTTCAGCGCGAGGATCGTCTCGCCCTCGGTGGTGCCGACGATGACCTTGAAGCGCGGATCGGCGCCAAGCTGGGCCAGCGTCTCGGGCGCGGGATAGATCGGGAAGGCGTCCACATCCTCGGCCATCATGGCGGCAAAGGCGGCGGTCGGATCGCTGATGAAGCGAAAGGTGGCGCTGCTCAGCGCGGGCTTGTCGCCCCAATAGCCGTCATAGGCGGCAAGCTGGATCGAATCGCCCTGCTTCCAGTCGACAAAGCGGAAGGGGCCGGTCCCGATGGGCTTGCTGGCCGCCGTCTCGGCGCTGGCCGGGTCCAGCATGACCGCGTCGCCCCAGGCGAGCTTGAAGGGCAGGGTCCCGTCCGGCGCGTCCAGCACGATCCGCAGCGTGCTGGGATCGACGGCCTCGACCTCCGTGATCCCCTCGAACAACTGCTTTTGCGCGTTGGTCGACTCCGGCGCGCGGGCGCGGTCAAGCGAAAAAACCGCGTCGGACGCATCGAACTCGGCGCCGTCATGGAAGGTCACGCCCTCATGCAGGTGAAAGGTCCAGGTCTTGCCGTCCTCGCTGACCTCCCAGCTTTCGGCCAGCGCCGGCTGGATGGTGCCGTCGGGGCCGAACCGGGTCAGCCCCTCGAACAGGTTGGCATAGACCACCTCGTCGATGGCGGCGGCGGCATTGGCGGTCGGGTCGAGGCTGGGCGGTTCCAGCACCATGCCCAGAGTGATCGAATCCGGCGCGGCAAGCGCGGGCGCGGCCAGCAGGCTTAGCGCCGTGACGGCGGTGGCGGTCCAGTTATGGAACATTGTTCCCCCCAAAAAGCGATGTCAGGCGCCATCATGGGGGTATATTTTCCGCAATCAAGGAATTTCAGCCAAGGGGTTCAGCTTGTGGCGCGGCCCCCGCGCGGCGGGATCGCCTGTTGCAGGATGCCGGCGCAGATCAGCCACAGGCTGGTGACGACCAGCCCCCAGATCGCCCAGCTGGCTGGATGGAAATCGACGATGATCGCCCAGACCGAAAACCCGACCCATGCCACCGACATGGGCAGCGAGACCGCCCGCCAGCGCTGCGTGCGGACCGGGTGGATGAATTTCAGATTGGTGAACATGGTGAAGGTCAGGATCACCACGATCGCCAGGCTGACCCAGAAGGCGGGCTTCAGCGCAAACAGGACCAGCACCACCATGTTCCAGCAGGCGGGGAAACCGGCAAAGGAATTGTCCTGCGTTTTCATCCGCGTATCCGAGAAATACAGGATCGAGCCATAGGTGATCGCGATGATCGCCAGCCACCCCGTCCAGCCCGGCAGCAGCCCCGACACGAACAGCGCGAAGGCGGGGATGAAGACATAGGTCAGAAAGTCGATGATCAGGTCCATCAGCACGCCGTCATACAGCGCCCAGTTTTCCTTGACGTGATAGCGCCGCGCCAGCGGCCCGTCGATCCCGTCCACCACCAGCGCGATGATCAGCCAGAAGAACATGCGCGGCCAGTCGGCCTCGACCGCCGCCAGCATGGCCAGCATGGACAAGACGGCGCCGGTGGCGGTCAGCAGATGGACGAGCAGGGCTTTCAGACGAATTTGCATGGCGCGCGTTTTCGCACTCTGGCCCTCGGCGCGCAACCCGGCACGCGCGGTCATGCGCGGGGATGGGCGCGGCGATAGATCTCGAGCAGGCGGACGTCGTCGACATCGGTATAGACCTGCGTCGTGGACAGGCTGGCATGGCCCAGAAGTTCCTGAATCGTCCGCAGATCGCCCCCGGCCGACAGCAGATGCGTGGCAAAGCTGTGGCGCAGCGCATGGGGCGTGGCCGTCGGCGGCAGACCCAGCGATTGCCGCATCCGCGCCATGGCACCTTCCAGCACCCCCGGCCGCAGCGGCCCGCCGCGCGCGCCGCGAAACAGCGCCTCGTCAGGGGTCAGCGTATAGGGGCAAAGCCGCAGATAGGTTTCGATGGCGTCGCGGGCGACCGGCAGCACCGGCACCCGGCGTTCGCGGCCGCCCTTGCCGCGGATGGTCAGCACATCGGGCAGCGGCCAGTCGCGGCCGCACAGGGCCAGCCCCTCGGAAATCCGCAGCCCGCAGCCGTAGAGCAGCGTCAGCACGGCGGCATCGCGGGCCGCGATCCAGGGCGTGTCGTGATGCTGGCGGGCGTGGTCCAGCAGCTCTCGCGCCTGCGCCACCGCCAGCGGTCGAGGCAACGAGCGTTGATAGCGCGGCCCGCGCATCGACAGCGCCGCCGACAGGTCATAGCCGTGCCGGTCCGACATCCAGCGCAGGAAGCTGCGCACCGCCGACAGCCGACGCGCCAGCGAGCGCGCCGACAGCCCCCGCCCGCGTTCGGCGGCGGCGAAGGCCCGCATATCCGCCTGCCTCAGACCGGCCAGCGAGGCCGGCGTCGCGCCCTGCGCGTGATAGCCGCCCAGAAAGCCAAGAAAGGCGATCACATCGTCGCGATAGGCGGCGATGGTATGGGCGGACCGGTCGCGTGCGGCCGATTGGCCCTGCAACCACTGCGCCAGCGCATCCGCCATCGCGGGCGTCAGCGCCAGCGGCGCGGTCATTCCTCCAGCCAGCGCAGCAGCAGCAGCCGGAAGGCCTGCCCGAAAAAGCGCAGCAGGTCGGTGCCATGCGCGGGCGAGAAGCGGCCCGGCTCGTCCGCGCCCATCAGCAGCAGCGCCGGCATCCGCCCCGGCCCAAGGTCCAGCCGGATCAGCGCCTCGGACGCGACCGGGCCGCCATGCAGCGGCTCGGTCACGCGGCTGACGCGGCGCAGGATCACGTCGGGCCAATGTTGCCCGCGACGGTCGCCCATCATCGCCTGCGCGACCGTTCCCGCCGGCACCATGGTCAGCGGCCCGCCCAGTTCCGGCTGGCCTTCCTTGGTCGCGGTCTCGATCACCAGAACCAGCGTGTCGATGCGCAGGATGTCGGCCACATCGCCCTGAAGGTTTTCCAGAAAACCGTCGAAATCGACTGGCTCCAGCAGCGACAGCACGGCGCGGTGGATGGTGGCCATGCCCGACTGGTTTTCATAGGCGGCGGCGATGACGTTTTCATGCGCCGCCTCCAGCCGGTCCAGCCGCGCTTCCAGCGCGCTCATCGCGCGGCCGCGAATGTCGATGACATTGTCGCCGGCATCGGCCTCATGAGCGCCGACGATGGCGCGCATCAGGTCGCGGTCCGACAGGATCGCCGCCGGATCGTCCAGCAGGGCCTGGCGCTGTTCGGGGCTCAGCGCGCTGTGGGTCATTTCCCGATCTTCTGCCCGGTCTTGGCCCAGTCGGCGTTGAACTGCGCCAGCCCCTTGTCGGTCAGCGGATGTCCGGCCATGGCCTTGATGACGGCGGGCGGGGCGGTGATGACGTCCGCCCCGATCCGGCCCGATTCGATGATGTGATTGACCGACCGGATCGAGGCGGCAAGGATCTGCGTCTCGTAGCCGTAATTGTCGTAGATGGTGCGGATGTCCTCGATCAGGTCCATCCCGTCCAGATGGATGTCGTCCAGACGTCCGATGAAGGGGCTGATGAAGGTCGCGCCGGCCTTGGCGGCCAGGATCGCCTGCGCGGCGGAAAAGCACAGCGTCACGTTGACCATGTGGCCGTCATCCGACAACGCGCGGCAGGCCTTCAGCCCGTCCCAGGTCAGCGGCACCTTGATGGCGATGTTCTCGGCGATCTCGGCCAGCAGCTTGCCCTCGCGGATCATGTCATCGGCCTTTTCGGCGACCACCTCGGCCGAGACCGGGCCATCGACCATCTCGCAGATCTCGCGGGTGACCTCGGTGATGTCGCGGCCCGATTTCAGGATCAGCGAGGGGTTGGTGGTCACGCCATCGACCATGCCCAGCTCGTTCAATTCGCGGATGGCATCGACATCGGCGGTATCGACAAAGAATTTCATGACGCTCTCCTGAATGGTTTGTTGCGTGATAGCCTATCGCGGGAGCGCCGGAAAGTCGGCGGGTTGTTTTTTGCCGGGGCTTTGGGCAGTCTGCCGGCCTTGCCAACCATCGCGGACAGAATGAGCTTTCATCCACAGGGGGCGCGCATCGGCGTGCTGGTCACGGAACCGGTCGGGCTGCTGGATTATCTGGCCCCCGAGGACGGCGTCTTGGACGGCCAGCTGGTGCTGTGCCCGCTGGGGCCGCGCCGGGTGATCGGCGCGGTCTGGGGCAAGGGCGAGGGCGGCTTTGACGCCGCCAAGCTGCGCCCGGTGATCCGCACGCTTGAGGCCGAGCCGCTGTCGGACGAGCTGCGCGATTTCCTGACCCGCGCCGCCGAATACACGCTGACGCCGCTGCCGCAGATGCTGCGCATGGCGCTGCGCGCGCCCGATCTGGAAAAGCCCCCGGCCGAGCGGCAGGTGATCGCCCGCGCCGGTCCGCCGCCCGAGCGCATGACCGAGGCGCGGGAAGCCGTGCTGCGCGTGCTGGACGACCACGGCGGCGCGGGTTTCGCGCCGGCCGAGCTGGCGCAGCTGGCCGGCGTCGGGTCCAGCGTGGTCAAGGGGCTGGTCGCCGCCGGGACACTGGTGCAGCATAGCGCGCCCAAGGACGCGCCCTATCCCCGGCTCGACCCCGACCTGCCCGGCAAGCCGCTGGCGCCCGACCAGCAGGCGGCGGCCGAGGCGCTGCGGGCCACGATCGCGACGGGCAGCTATGGCACCACGCTGCTGCGCGGCGTCACCGGCTCTGGCAAGACCGAGGTCTATCTGGAAGCCGTGGCCGCCTGTCTCAAGCAGGGCCGTCAGGTGCTGGTGCTGCTGCCCGAGATCGCGCTGTCGGTCGAGTTTCTGGACCGGGTCGAGGCGCGCTTCGGCGCCCGCCCGGCCGAGTGGCATTCCGGCATCTCGCGCAGCGAGCGGCGGCGGGTCTGGCACATGGCGGGTCAAGGCGAGGTGCAACTGGTCGTGGGTGCCCGGTCGGCGCTGTTCCTGCCCTTCCGCGACCTTGGCCTGATCGTCGTGGATGAGGAACATGATTCTTCTTATAAACAAGAAGATGTGGTCTATTATTCAGCCCGCGACATGGCCGTGCTGCGGGCGGCGGGGGCGTCGGCGCAGGTGATCCTCGCCTCGGCCACGCCGAGTCTGGAAAGCTGGGTAAACGCTGCCAGCGGCAAATACGCCCGGCTCGATCTGCGCGCGCGCTATGGTGAGGCCGAACTGCCCGACATGGCCGCCATCGACCTGCGCGCCGAGGACATGCCGGGCGGTCGCTGGATCTCGCCCACGCTTGCCGGCGCGGTCGAGGCCCGGCTGGCGCGGGGCGAGCAATCGCTGCTGTTCCTGAACCGCCGCGGCTATGCGCCGGTGACCATCTGCCGCGCCTGCGGCGAGCAGATCGCCTGCCAGCAATGCGATGCGCGTATGGTCGAGCACCGCTTTCAGAACCGTCTGGTCTGCCACCAATGCGGCGAATCGCGGCCGATCCCGACCGAATGTCCCTCGTGCAAGGTCGAGGGGCGGCTGGCGCCCATCGGCCCCGGCGTGGAGCGGCTGGCGGAAGAGGTCGAAAGCCGCTTTCCCGACGCCAAGGCGGCCATCCTGTCGTCCGACCTGTTCGGCTCGGCCCGCGCGCTGAAAGAGACCATCGCCGCCATCTCCCAAGGCGATTCCGACATCATCATCGGCACGCAAATCGTTGCAAAGGGGCACAATTTCCCCCGCCTGACGCTGGTCGGAGTAATCGACGCCGATCTGGGCCTGCAGGGCGCCGATCTGCGCGCGGCCGAGCGCAGCTTTCAACTGATGCGTCAGGTCGCCGGCCGTGCCGGTCGCCTGCCCGGAGAGCGTCCCGGACTGGCGCTGCTGCAGACGCACCAGCCCGAGCATCCGGTGATCCGCGCCATCCTCGCCGGCGATGATGAGGGCTTCTGGAACGCCGAGGCGGCGCAGCGGCAGGCGGCCGGGATGCCGCCCTTTGGCCGGCTGGCCGGGATCATCCTGTCCCATCCAGATCCCGGTATCCTAAGCAATTTCGCCCGCGAGCTGGCCAGCCGCGCCGCCCCCCTGCGCGAGGCGGGGGCCGAGCTTTACGGGCCTGCGCCCGCGCCCATTTCTCGGATCCGGGGCCGCCACCGCGTCCGAATGCTGATCCGCGCGCCGCGTCAGGCCCCGGTGCAGCGGGCGATTGCGGACTGGCTGGCGCAGCTCAAGCCGCCGACAAATCTGCGGCTGTCGGTGGACATCGACCCGCAGAGTTTTCTATGACTGTCAATGCGCTACCGCCGATTGCTGAAAAACTGCTTTAACAGAGAGGCCGAGTCCTTCGCGCCGATCCCGTCATGGATCTCCGGCCGGTGGTGGCATTGCGGATGGTCGAAGACCCGCGCGCCATGCCGCACGCCGCCCATGCGCGGATCGTCGGCGCCGTAATACAGCGTCTCGATCCGCGCTGCCGAAATCGCCCCCGCGCACATCGGGCAGGGTTCCAGCGTCACCCACAACCGATAGCCTGGCAACCGCTCGGACCGGGCCAGCTGGCAGGCGGCGCGGATCACCTCGATCTCGGCATGGGCGGTGGGGTCGTGGCGCTCTCGCGTGCGGTTGCCGGCGCTGGCGACGACATGGCCGTGCGGGTCGGTCATCACCGCGCCCACCGGCACCTCGCCCCGGGCGGCGGCGGCGCGCGCCTCGGACAGCGCCAGCGGCATGTGGGAAATGAAGCGGACCATGCGGGTTTGTCGCGCGGCCCGCGCCGGCTGGCAAGCCGAACTCTCGGAACCTTGGCGGCAGGGAATCCCTTTCCTTTGCTCACGCGGCCGCATATGCGGTTCGTTTCGCCGCAGCGATGCGCCAAGGAGAATCGCCATGACCAGCCCCACCGATCCGACTTCGACCCCGACTCCGGCCGAATCCACCCCCGAAAAACCCGCCGACACCGACCGCATCGCCAAAGTGATGGCGCGCGCCGGCGTCGCCAGCCGCCGCGAGGCCGAGCGCATGATCGTCGAGGGGCGCGTCAGCGTGAATGGCCGCAAGATCGACAGCCCGGCGCTTGACGTGACTCCCGCCGACCGGATCACCGTCGACGGCACGCCGCTCGAGGCGCCGCAGGAGACGCGGCTCTGGCTCTATTACAAGCCCGTCGGGCTGGTGACGACCGAGGCGGACGAAAAGGGCCGCCAGACCGTATTCGACGCGCTGCCCCGCGACCTGCCGCGGGTGATGTCGGTCGGACGGCTCGACCTGAACTCGGAAGGGCTGCTGCTGCTGACCAATGACGGCGAGCTGAAGCGGCGGCTGGAACTGCCGACGACCGGCTGGCTGCGCCGCTATCGGGTGCGCGTGAACGGCCAGCCCAACGACCTGACCTTCGCCCCGCTGCGCCGCGGCGCCTCGATCGACGGCGAGGATTTCGCCCCGATGGAGATCAAGCTGGACAGCCAGCAGGGCGCCAATGCCTGGCTGACCGTCGGCATCCGCGAGGGTCGCAACCGCGAGATCCGCCGCGCCATGTCCCATGTCGGGCTGCAGGTGAACCGTCTGATCCGCATCGGCTACGGCCCGTTCAAGCTGACCGGGCTGGAGCCGAACGAGGTCCGCGAGGTCAAACGCCGGATGCTGCGCGACCAGCTTGGCGGCCTGCTGACCGGCGAGGCCGAGCAAAAGGACCGCCCCCACCGCGACCGCGGCGCCGCAGGCGAGGACAGAGGCCCCGGCCCGGATTGCGCCGAGCGCAGACCCTTCGCGCGGCGGGATGGAGAGCGGAAGCCCTATGGCGACCGCGACGGCGAGCGGCGTCCCTTCGCGGCGCGTGATGGTGAGCGGAAGCCCTATGCGCGGCGTGAAGACGGGGAGCGGAAGCCCTACGGTGATCGCGACAGCGAGCGGAAGCCCTTCGCGCGGCGTGAGGACCGGGAACGAAAACCCTACGGCGACCGCGACAGCGAGCGGAAGCCCTTCGCCAAGCGTGATGGCGAACGCAGGCCCTTTGCGGATCGCGACGGGGAGCGGAAGCCCTTTGGTCAGCGGGACGGAGAGCGCAAGCCGTTCGCGCGGCGCGAGGATGGCGAGCGGAAACCCTATGGCGACCGCGATGAGCAACGAAAGCCCTATGCCAGGCGCGATGGGGAGCAGAAGCCCTACGCGCGTCGCGAAGATGGAGAGCGCAAGCCCTATGCTCCGAGAGATGGTGAGCGGAAACCTTACGCCCCGCGCGATGGCGAGCGGAAATCCTATGCCAAGCGCGATGGGGAGCAGAAGCCTTACGCACGCCGCGAGGATGGCGAACGGAAGCCTTATGCCCCGCGAGACGGTGAGCGGAAGCCTTATGCCCCGCGTGACGGCGAGCGGAAGCCATATCACGGCGGTCCGGCCAAGGGGCCGCGGCAGGGCTCGGCGGGCGCGGGCGGGCCGGGGGGTCCGCGTGGGGGTGGTTACGGCTCTGGCCGGCCGGGCTCCGGTGCGCCTAGCGGTGGCGGGCGCGGGCCGGGTGGGCCCAAGACTGGCGGACCGAGGACGGGCGGGCCTGGCACTGGTGGACCGAGGAGCGGTGGGCCGAGCCGCGGCGGACCGAAGCCGGGTGGCTCGGGCGTGGGCGGTGCCGGTGGCGGCAAGCCGCGTGGCGGGCCGGGCGGCGGCGGACCGAAGGGGCCGCGTGGGCCCCGGTCGTCGTAGCACACGCTTCTCCCGCGGCCGGCGCCTCGGGCAGACAGATGCAGGCGTGGCCGACCGAGAGCGGGTCTCTCGGTCGGCGCCCGATCTTATTTCGTCAGGATCAGCTTTCCGGCTCTGGTGATCCGCAGGTTATAGACCTGCTCGTTCAGCACGATCAGGGCCTGGTTACCGCCCTGCGTCAGATGGTCCGCGTCATGCAAAGGCAGGTTGTTGACGGGCATCGCGCAGGGGCGGCAAAACTCGGAAGGGCGGGTCGCGGTCATGTCGTCTCCTGTTCGCTGATGGGGTGACTGTGCATGGCCGCGCGAAAGTTGTCAAAGCGTTTTTGTCAGGAATGTCACCGCGCGCTGAGGCAGGCATGAATCCGCTCGGCGAGCTGGCTCAGCAATTCGGTGTAGAACCCTGATTCCGCGTCGATCTGACTGCCTTCGGGGTCGAGAGGCTCGCCCAGCGTGACCGGGCTGCCCGACGTCACGGCGTCCAGAACCGCAGAGGGGTGATTGGCCTCGGGGAAGGCGCAGCGGACCTGATGGGCGGTGATCTGGCGGCGAATCTTGTCAATCCGCGCGGCCGAGGGCGCGCTGGCATCGCCCAGTGACACCGGGATCGTCTCGGCCAGCCCATAATGCGCGGTGAAATAGCCGTAAGCGTCATGCAAGGTGACGATATG
The DNA here is from genome assembly GCF_002865605.1 of Paracoccus jeotgali. NCBI lineage: Bacteria > Pseudomonadati > Pseudomonadota > Alphaproteobacteria > Rhodobacterales > Paracoccaceae > Paracoccus > Paracoccus jeotgali. The sequence goes on along the minus strand of NZ_CP025583.1, from coordinate 1,733,015 downwards.
CTGCCCGGCGAGCGGGGCCAGCAGGGCGGTCAGCCGGGCATCGAGCTGCGCAATCTGCTGCTTCGCCGCCTCGGCGTTCTCCGCAAACGCGGACGCGTGGGCGGGGTCGAGCGCGGACAGCCGCCCGGCGATCTCGTCCAGCCAGACCGCAGCGTTGGTGGGGTCGAGCAAGGCGTGCGGGTCGATGCTGCCAGGCGCGTGGTCGTGGCCATCGCCGGCCTCATGCGCGTCGCTCTCGCCATAGGATCGCAGCGTGGTGCCGGGGGTGGCGAGCAGCGCGAGTCGCCGCTCGGGCGCGAGGGTCTCGGCCCCGCGTGACAGCCACGGCGTCAGCTCTGGCCCGATCCAGACCAGCAGTTCCGCCTGTTGCAGCGCACGCGCCTGACTGGGCCGCAGTTGGAAGTCATGCGGATCGCTGCCCTTGTCCAGCAGCACCTCGACCTCGCCCAGATCACCCAGCACCTGCTGGACAAGCGCGCCCGTCACCCGAGTATCGGCCAGCACCTGCGGCGGATCGGCCGCGACTGGCGCAGCGAGGGGCAGGGCGAACAGCGAGATAGCGAAGGTCAGGGCAAGGCGCATCGGATCTTTCCTTGTGAAACAGGCGGACAAGCTCTAGGTGATAAGATAACAAGTCAACCGAAATGTTACAGGATAACATGACCGCATTCGAGCAGCATGACCACGCGCTTTGCGCCGATGCCGCGCTGTCGCGGGCCGAGGGTGTCGCCCGCGATCGCGGCTTGCGGCTGACCCCGGTGCGGCGTCGGGTGCTGGAAATCCTGCTGGAACAGCACCGCGCGATGGGCGCCTACGAGGTGCTGGACAGGCTCGCCGTCGAGGGTTTGGGCAAGCAGCCCCCCGTCGCCTATCGGGCGCTGGATTTTCTGGTGCAGAACGGGTTCGCGCACCGGGTCCAGCGGCTGAACGCCTTTACCGCCTGCCAGTCCTCTTGCGCGGGCGGACATGCGCCGGCCTTCCTGATCTGCCGCCTGTGCCAGACCGTGGCAGAGCTGGACGCGACCAGCCTGCGCGCCGCGCTGGAAGCCGACACCGCCAGCGCCGGCTTCACCGTCGAGCGCACCACCATCGAGGCCCTCGGCCTCTGCGCCGCCTGCAGCGAGGCGGCATGACGGCGGCCGAGATTCTGCCCCCGCAAACGAACGACCCCGCGCCGCTGATCGTCGCCGAGGGGCTGGGCGTGCGGCTGCCGGGCGCCGACCGCCCGGCGCTGCGCGATGTCGATCTGTCCATTTCGCCCGCCCGTATCGTCACCGTGGTCGGCCCGAACGGATCGGGCAAATCGACGCTGGTCCGCGCCCTGCTGGGCCATGTCGCGCTGAGCGCGGGCAGGCTGTGGCGCCAGCCGGGGCTGCGCATCGGCTATGTTCCGCAGCGCGTGCATGTCGATCACCGCATCCCGATGACGGTGCGCCGCTTTCTGTCGCTGCCCCGCCGCGTCACCGATGCCGAGGCGCCAGAGGCGCTGGCCCGGACCGGGGTCGAGGGGCTGGGGGCGCGCCAGATCGGGCGGCTGTCCGGCGGGCAGTTCCAGCGCGTCCTGCTGGCGCGGGCGCTGCTGAACCGGCCGCAGCTTCTGGTGCTGGACGAGCCGACGCAGGGGCTGGACCAGCCCGGCATCGTCGCCTTCTATCGCCTGATCGAAGAGATCCGGCAGGAAACCGGCGCGGCGGTGCTGCTGGTCAGCCATGATCTGCTGGTCGTCATGCGGGCCTCGGATCACGTCATCTGCCTGAACGGGCATGTCTGCTGCCACGGCACGCCGCAGGCGGTCAGTGCCGCACCAGAATATCAGGCGCTGTTCGGTGCCGATTCCGCGCAGACTCTGGCGCTGTATCGCCACGACCACGACCACGCCCATGACGGGCTGGGCGAGCCCGCGCTGCAGGGCGGGTGCAGCCATGACCATGACGGGGACGCCTGTGACTCTGCTCCTTGACGATTACCTGATCCGCGCGGCGCTGGCCGGGCTGGCGGTGGTGCTGGCGACCGGGCCGCTGGGCTGTTTCGTGGTCTGGCGGCGCATGGCCTACTTCGGCGACGCGACCGCCCATGCCGCGATCTTGGGCGTCGCGCTGAGCCTGTCGCTGGGCGGGCCGGTCTATCTGGGCACGCTGGGCGTGGCGCTGGCGATGGGCTGGCTGGTCGCGCATCTGGCCGGGCGGGGCGAGGCGGTGGACACCGCGCTGGGGGTGCTGGCGCATGGCGCGCTGGCCGCCGGGCTGGTGGCGGCAAGTTTCGTGCCGGGGCTGCGCGGCGATCTCAACGCCTGGCTTTTCGGCGATATCCTGCTGGTCCGGCCGGTCGATCTGCTGTGGGTCTGGGGCGGGGCGGCGGTGGTGCTGGTCGTGCTGGCCTGGCGCTGGCAGGCGATGGTGACGGCGACGGTGAACGAGGAGCTCGCCATGGCCGCCGGCATCCGTCCGGCGACCGAGCGGCTGCTGCTGACGCTGGCCATGGCGATCATCGTCGCGGTCTCGATTCGCGTCGTGGGGGCGCTGCTGGTCTCGGCGCTGCTGGTCATTCCGGCCGCTTCCGCCCGTGGTTTCGCCCGCAGCCCGGAACAGATGGCGCTGATCGCGACACTGGTCGGTGTGCTGTCCGTGGGCGTCGGTCTGGGGGCGAGCCTGTTTGCCGACAGCCCGGCCGGGCCGTCGATCATCGCGGCGGCGGCAGCGATTTTTCTGGTCATGCTGCCGTTTCGGCGGGGGCTGGCATAAATGTCACGTTTTACCCCGCACGCCCTGTGTGGGGAGGAACTCTGCACCAAACAGGGTGTTGTGAAATATGCAACAGTCGGGGCAAACCAGCTTGGCAGGGACAGTTAACCCGCTTTCAAAGCCTCGCCGATTGTGAGACTGTCGCGACGATGCTGCTGGAAACAGTAGCCTTCACAAGACCAAACGGAGCATGATCATGACCAAATTTGCTACCTTCGCCGCCGCTCTGGCCCTGACCGCATCGTCGGCTCTGGCCGGTGGCTACGTCGCCCCCGTTGTGGAAGTTGAGCCCGTCGTCGTCGACGCCGGCCAGCCCGCAACCTCGAACGCAGGCCTGGTTGTTCCGGCCCTGCTGCTGCTGGGCGTCATCGCCGCAGTCGCTTCGGACGACGACGATTCGGATTGATCCTTACAGGATATTTTCCGAAGGGCTGGCGCTTGCGCCGGCCCTTTTTCGTTTCTGACTTTCGCCAGCGCAACGCGGCATGAAAAAACGCCCGGCGGGATGCGCCGGGCGTTCCAGTCAGATCGCGAAGGCCGCTCAGGGCCGGATGGTCTGCAGCGTGACATAGCCGAGCTGCTGGCCGATCCACTGGCGAGAGACCGGGATCTGCCCGTCCGCTGTCACCAGATAGGAATTCTCGACCGTCAGCGCGCCGCTGCGGCAGCTTTCGCCGACCTGTGTCGCGGTCCATGACCGGCCGGCAAAGGCAAAGCTTTTCGCGCCGCCGACCGTGACATTGCAGGTCATCGGCAAGGGCCGCTCGACCCCGTCGCCGCTGATATAGCGGTGGATGCGGGTCGCCTGACCGGCCCGGCGGGCGCGGATCAGGGACGGGCTGTCGCCATCGACAACCGACAGGTCATGGCCCAGCCCCTTGGTGCCGGTCAGGATGCCGCCCCGCAGGATCAGCGCCTGCATGTTCGGGCTCATATAGCTGCGCATCCCGGCGTTTTCGCCGGTCATCGCCATCACCTGCGTGGCCCCGCTGCTTTCCAGCCCGGCCAGAATCAGCGGCGCGGGATTGGCGGCCAGCGCGCGGGCGGCCATCTGGTCGGGGTTTGGCGGCGCGGCCGGGGCCGGGGCCTCGCCGCCGCCGGTGGCGCGGGCGAGGGCAGGCGCGGCCGCGTCCTTCAGCGCGCCATAGATCGAGGGTTCGTCCGCGGCCCGGTCGCTGCCGCAGCCCGCCACGCCAAGAACGGCCAGGGCCGCGCAGAATTGCCAGATACGACCCGTTGTCATCGCCAGAACCGTCCCCATCCTTCATACAGCTTGCCGCTGTGGGTTTCGCGCACCGTCTCGTAGAGCCGCCCATCGACCCGCAGGCGAGAGCCGCCGTCGCGCGACAGCGAGCGCAGATCGCCGGTGACCCGCTGCGTGCTGGGGGTCCCAAGCGCCCAGGTCAGCGGCACCGACATGGTGATGCCCTTGTCGAACGATCCTTCGCCGTATTGCTCGTCGCTGAGGTTGGTCTTGGTCGCATAGGCGCCGATCCGCCAGCCATTGGCGAATTCGCGGTTGAGCGAGACCGTCGCGCCCTTGTCGCCGGCCAGATATTTGCCGACATCGACCTGCCCCCAGATCCCGTTGCCGAAATCGTAATAGGCCGAGACATGGCCGGTGGTGACCTCGTAATCCTGAAAGCCCAGAACGCTGTCGAAGTCGCGCTTGCGGACGCGGTTGACCTCGGCCCCCAGGGCCAGCCGAGAATCGACCGGCTTCCACAGCGCCTCGGCCGAAACGCCGCCAAAGGCACGCTCGATCATGCCCGCCGTCACCCGCGTATAGGTGGTGGGCGTCGGGTGGGCATACCAAGCCAGCGTCAGTTCCGGCACCGTCGGCCCGCCATTGCCGGCGAACATGCGGGTGTCGGACCTGACCCGCGGCACGCCGTTGTTCTCGGCCGTGCGCTGATCGGAATCGAGCGCCAGATATTCGTCGATGGTGTAGCCCTTGGGGGCCTTTTTCTTCTGCGTGCTGATCACCCGCTGGCGGACGCGGCCCTTCAGGATCAGGCCGGGCAGGATCTCGTAACGCCCCGAAAGCTCAGCCCCCAGCTCATAGCGGAAGGGCTCGTCCGGGTCGAACAGGCCGATGTCGCCGTAAGGCGCCAGCCGCCAGCTGAATTTCGGATAGATCCCCGGCGAGGCCAGCAGATCGCCCGGATATTGCGGCGCATTGAGGATATTGGCCCGCTGCGCGATGCGCGCGGCGGCGGTGTTTTCCAGCGCCTCGACATCCGAGCGCCGCAGCTCCACCGAAGAGGTCGCGATCCCGCTTTTCATCGAGGTGATGACGAAGGTCTCGACCGAAGGCGGCAGGGCGCGGGTCATCAGGCGGGCGGCCCGGCCGATCGCCTCGGCCTGGATGGGATAGCGGGTATTGCGGATGCGGATCTCGGCCCGGTTGGCCGAGAGCGACATGGATTCCAGCACCTGCCCTTCCTTGGCCAGCGCCGTGCTCAGCGCGGTCTGGATCGCCGGTTGCGCGGTCGGATCGGCCGACCACGCGCCCGACCAGCCGTCGGGATCGGCGGCGGGCGAGGGGCGGGGACGCACCGGCGCGGGCGCGGGCTCCAGCCCGGACGGGTATTGCGGCTGCCTTGCGTTCAGCGCCACGCTGGCGCGGATGCCAAAGGTGTCGCCGCCGATGGTATAGGCGCCGATCTGATAGGTGTCGCCGAGACGGTAATTCACGCCCAGATTCAGCCGCCCATCCGGCGGCTCGGTCCCGTCGGCGTCGGATTCGGGTTCGTAATCGTCATTGGAATACTCAGCCAGCACCGACAGCTTGTCCGTCGCCTGCCACTCGATCGAGGCGAAGGGCCGGGCCGGGCCGCTGAACCAGTCCTCGACCTTGGGCTTGCCGCCCTCGTCATTGTAATCGGTGCGCCGCCATGCGCCGGCCAGCCGGCCCCAGCCGATCCCGCCCGAGACCCGGATCGATGGCGTCACCTGCTTGGTCGCGACCAGATATTCGCTGGAATAGATGCCGGTGCCCAGAAAATCCCGCAGACCGACCGCGACCGAGGGTCGCCAGCCGGATTCCTCGAACACCTGGAACTGGATGTCGAAGCTGCGGTCATACAGCGCGTCCCGGTTCGGATCGATGCCCTTGATCCGCGAATAGCGCAGCGCCGTGGTCAGGCGCGGCAGCACCTGAAAGCTGGTGGTGACGCGGCGCCCGTAATCGCTGTAGCTGACATCGGCGGAAAACTGCCCCTCGGCGGGGGCGACGGCGGTGGGCGTGTCGATGGCGCCCGGCATCCCATAGCTGTTCAGCGTCTGCGCCGACAGCGTCATCGGCACCCCAAGCGCGGTGACAGAGGCGGTCAGCAGCGCCGTCGTGGTCAGCAGCAACGGTCGAAAGCGGGGGCGATGCATGGACGCTCCTTTAATGGGCCGGTGATGGGCCAGTCGCGGCGACTATAGGGGCAGCCCGCCGCCGCGCCAATCCCGCAGGAAAGGGCGGTGGCGAGATTCCGCGCCGCTGTGGCGTCGTTGCGCGTGGCGTGCGAGATCGCGGTCGCGCGCTCAGCCCTGCGCGGCGGCTGCGGGCTTGGCCTCGGGCTTGGCGGCTGGGCTCGCGGTGGCGCTGGCCTCGGCTGCGGGCGAGGCGCAGCCGGTCAGGCTTTTGCCGCCGACGCGCAGGGTCGCGGTCATCGGGAATTTCTCGCCCGACATGCTGTCGACGCAGGCCGCGCCGCGGATGTTCACCGCAAAGGCCGAGCCATTCAGCGTGCCCACATATTCGACGCCCTTGGCATAGACCAGCCGGCGCACGGAGATGGCGCGGCCCTTCGGGTTGTCCGGGGTCTGATAATTCGCCGTTGTGCCCGCGACATCGACGCGCCAGAAGGGCTCGTTTCCGCGTGCGACAAAGGCGGTGGTGTTCAGGGTCGTGGTTTCAGCGTTGACGGCGGGCTTGCGCTCGCCCTCGACCTCGATCGGCACATCGCGGGGCGAAACCGCCGGGGTGACCAGCGGGGTCTTCATCGGATCGACCGGCTCGGCCGGGGGCGCGGCCTCGAGCGGCTTGTCCCAGGGGAAACGGAAGTCCTGCATGGCCTGTTCGTCGCAGGCGGCAAGCGCCAGAGGCAGCAGGGCAAAGACGAGGCGAAATTTCATCGGGCGGTTCCCTTGTTCCGGTTGTCGTGGTCGACCTGCCCCTGTCGGGCGGCAATTGGCCGTTTCCTTGGCCCTTGGCATAGCGTAATCCTGTCAAAGGCGGCAAGCGCGACACGGCATTTCCTTTAGGCGGGATCCGGCCGGTGTTGCTGGCCGGGCCGCCGCGCAACAATCCGCAAGACGTCGAGACGGTGACAGTGGTGGCAGTTCCGAAAATCCCTCAGGCAACCCGGCTGACCGTCGGGCCCGAGACGCTGGGCGTGCCGGTGTTTCTGGCGCCGATGGCGGGCATCACCGATCTGCCGTTCCGGCGCATGGTCGCGCGCTTTGGCGCCGGGCTGGTGGTCAGCGAGATGGTCGCTTCGTCCGAGATGGTGACCTCGCGCCCCTCGCCCCGTGCCTCGGTCCGGGCGCGGGCGCTGACCGAGGCGGGGGTGCCGGTCTCGGTCCAGATCGCCGGGCGCGAGGCGCAGCCGATGGCCGAAACGGCGCGGATCGTGGCCGGGATGGGCGCGCGAATCATCGACATCAACATGGGCTGCCCGGCCAAGAAGGTGACGGGCGGGCTGTCGGGCGCGGCGCTGATGCGCGACCTCGACCACGCGCTGACGCTGATCGAGGCGGTGGTGGCGGCGGTCGATCTGCCGGTCACGCTGAAGATGCGGCTGGGCTGGGACGATGACAGCCGCAACGCCGCCACGCTTGCCGCGCGGGCGCGCGATGCGGGCGTGCAAATGCTGACCGTCCACGGGCGGACGCGGGCGCAGTTCTACAAGGGCCGGGCAGACTGGGCGGCGATCCGCGCGGTGGCCGATCTGCCGGGCCGGCCGCTGCTGGTCGCCAATGGCGACGTCGTGGACGGTCAGACCGCCCGGCAGGCGCTGGCGCAATCCGGGGCCGAGGCGGTGATGGTCGGGCGCGGCGCGCAGGGCGCGCCCTGGCGTCTGGCGCAGATCGCGCATGAGGTTTTCGGCACGCCCGCGCCCCTCATCCCGCAGGGCGCGGCGCTGGCCGATCTGGTGGGCGAGCATTATCAGGACATGATCTCGTTTTACGGCACCGACCCCGGCCTGCGCGTCGCCCGCAAGCATCTGGGCTGGTATGCCGATGTCGCGGGCGCCGCGGGCAAGGACCGGCTGTTCCGCGCCGCCAGCCCCGCCGAGACGCTGCGGCTGATCGCCGAGGTCTTTGCCGACGCGCCCGGCCCGCAGCTGTCGCGCGCGGCATGAGCCGCAGGCTCTCCCTCGCCGCCGACAATGCCGGTGGCCCGGCCGACAGCGCGCTGGTGGGCGAGACGCCAGTCATGCAGGCGCTGTTTCGCCGGATCGAGCAACTGGCGGTTAGCGACCTGCCGGTGATGCTGGTGGGCGAGGCGGGCGTGGGCAAGACCGCCTTCGCGCAGCTTCTGCATCGCTTGTCGGACCGGACCGCGACGGCACTGACCCTTGATGCCGCCAACGGACCCGAGGCCATACAGCGCGCCATCGACAGCGCGAGCGGCGGGACGCTGGTGATCGAAAACCCCGCCGAGCTTGACCCGTCAGCGCAGGCGCGGCTGGTGGCGCTGCTGGACCGCGCAGCGGATGATACCCCGCGTCTGATCGCCACCGGCGGCTTCGATCCGCGCCGTGATGTCGCGCGCGGGCGGTTGCGGGCGGATCTGTTTCACCGCCTCTCCGGAGCCATCGTCACGGTGCCGCCGCTCTCGGCGCGGCGCGAGGATGTGCCGCTGCTGGCCCGGCACCTGACCGCGCGGCATTCCGGCCGGACCATGGGCGAGGATCTGCTGACCACGCTGGCGCAGCGCGATTTTCCGGGCAATGTGCGAGAGCTGGACCTGCTGATCCGCCGCCTTGCCGCCACCGGCCAGGGGCCGGTGCTTGCGAGCGAGTTGGATGCGCCTGACGCGCTCTCACCCGACCCGCTGCCGCTGGAGGCTACGGGCCAGCTTGCCGCCTCGGTCGCCGCGCATCTGCAACGCTATTTCGATCTGCATGGCGACCAGCTGCCGCCGCCGGGCCTTTACGATCGCATCCTGCGCGAGATCGAGACGCCGCTGCTGCGCATCGCGCTGGACGCGACCGGCGGCAATCAGCTGCGCTGCGCCGAACTGCTGGGCCTGAACCGCAATACGCTGCGCAAGAAACTGGCTGAGCGGAATATTCAGGTGACACGCAGCCGTCGGGTGATGTAAAACGGTCACAACAGCCTGACAATCGTCACGCTGTTGCAACAAGACGCGGCAGGGGCAAGCGGCGCAAGACCGGACGGGCGAGCAGATGGCAGCACAGGGATTGATGCAGATCCGCGCCTCGCGCTGGGCGGACCGGCTGGCCGGTCTGGCGGCGCGTCGCCGGCTGCGGACGGGGTCGACGCTGGCACTGGTGGTCATGGCCCCGGTGCTCGGCATCCTGACCGTGGTGGTGCTGGGCGCGGTCGGCGTCACCGGCGGGTCCAAGGTGCTCAGCCTCGTTCTGCTGCTCGATTTCGTTTATCTGCTGCTGTTGCTGGGGCTGGTGCTGATGCGGCTGGCGCAGATGGCGGCGGCGCGGCGCCGCGCGCGGGCCGGGTCGCGGCTGCATGCGCGGCTGGTCGGCATCTTCGCGCTGATCGCCCTGGTGCCGACGGTGCTGGTCGCGCTGTTTGCGGGCGTGGTCATCAATATCGGGCTCGAGGGCTGGTTCTCGGACCGCGTCCGCGAGGTGGTCGGCAACGCGCAATCCGCGGCCGTGGCCTATCAGGACGAACACCGCAACGACTTGACCGAGGATTCGCTGGCCATTGCCCGCGTCCTGCGGCAGGCCGCCGCCGGCGATCCGCTGATCGGGGATGGCGATTTGCGGCTGATCCTGACCGACCAGCAGGCGCGCATCCAGCGCGGCCTGCGCGAGGCCTATGTGATCGACGGCGCCGGCACCATCCATGCGCGCGGCGAGCGGTCCTATGATTTCTGGTTCGAACCGCCGACCTCGACGCAGTTCGATCTGGCCCGCGCCGACGGCATCACCCTGATCGAAGACTGGGCGCAAAGCGAGTTCCGCGCCCTGCTGGCCCTGCCGCCGCTGGCCGACCGCTTTCTGTATGTCACCCGCGACGTGGACGGTCGGCTGCTGGGGCTGCTGGACGACACGCGCGAGACGATCAGCGAATACCGCCAGCTGGAACAGGATCGCGGCCGGGTGCTGTTCGAGTTCTCGCTGGTCTATCTCGGATTCGCGCTGTTGCTGATCGCGGCGGCGATGTGGCTGGCGCTGTGGTTCGCGGAACGCCTCGCCCGACCCATCGGGCGGCTGGCCGAGGCGTCCGAACAGGTGGGTCTGGGCAATCTGGACCTGCAGATCCCCGAAGCCGATACCGGCGACGAGATCCAGACCCTGGGCCACAGCTTCAACCGCATGACCCGCCAGCTGAAGGCGCAGCGCGAGGAACTGGTCGCCAGCCATCAGGCCAGCGAGGAACAGCGCCGCCTGTTCGATTCGGTGCTGTCGAGCGTCACCGCGGGCGTGATCGGGCTGGATGAGAACGGCGATATCGACTTCATGAACCGCTCGGCCGTGCGGATGCTGGGGGTGGACCCCCTGCGCGACATCGACCGCCCGCTGGCCGAGGTGGTGCCCGAATTCTCGGCCCTGTTCCAGCGGCTGTCCGCGGGCGTGGCCGAGACGATGCAGGACGAGATCCGGCTGGTCCGTGAAGGGCGGATGGAAAGCCTGCTGGTGCGGATGGCGGTGCGGCACCGCGCCGATGGCGGGCTGGAAGGCTATGTCGTGGCCTTCGACGACGTGACCGAGCTGGTCAGCGCGCAGCGTCTTGCCGCCTGGGGCGACGTCGCCCGCCGCGTCGCGCATGAGATCAAGAACCCGCTGACCCCGATCCAGCTTTCCGCCGAACGCCTGCGCCGCCGCTTCGGCAAGATCGCACCCGATGACGAGGCCCGCGCCGCGCTCGATTCCTATGTCGAGGTCATCATCCGCCAGACCAACGACCTGCGCCGGATCGTGGACGAGTTCTCGCGCTTTGCCCGGATGCCGGAACCCGACCGGCGCGAGACCGACCTGACCAAGCTGCTGCGCGACACCATGCTGCTGCAGGAAGACGCCGTCCGGGCCGAGCTGGTGTCCGATCTGCCCGACGTGCCCGTGCGCATCGACTGCGACGCGACCATGATGGCGCAGGTCTTCACCAATCTGCTGAAGAACGCCGCCGAGGCGATCGACGAATGCCGCGCCGACCCGCCCCCGGGCTGGCAGCCGGAAATCCATGTGGCGCTGTGCGAAAGCCCGGACAGCGTCACCGTCTCGATCACCGATAACGGGCCGGGCCTGCCCGAGGACCGCTCGCGGCTGTTCGACCCTTATGTGACGCTGAAGGCGGGCGGGACCGGTCTCGGCCTGCCCATCGTCAAGAAGATCGTCGAGGAACATGGCGGCAGCTTTTCCTTGACCGATGCCCCGGGCGGACAGGGCGCGCGGGCCGAGCTGCGATTGCCGCGCGAACGAAACCCGGTGCGAATAGCCAGAAAGAACAAAGAGCAGGACGTGACATGAGCGACATTCTGATCGTCGACGACGAAAGGGACATCCGCGAGTTGATCGCAGACATCCTACAGGACGAGGGGTTTCAGACCCGCACCGCGGCCAATTCCGACGAGGCGGTGGCATCGCTGAATCAGGCCGAGCCGGCGCTGATGATTCTGGACATCTGGCTGAAGGACAGCCGGATGGACGGGATCGACATCCTCAAGCAGGTCAAGCGCAACAACCCCGATGTGCCGGTCATCATCATCTCGGGCCATGGCAATATCGAGATCGCGGTCGCCGCGATCCGTCAGGGCGCCTATGATTTCATCGAAAAGCCCTTCAACATCGACCAGCTTCTGGTGGTCATCAACCGCGCGATGGAAACCAGCCGGCTGCGGCGCGAGAACGCGCAGCTTCGCCGCGGCGACGTCAAGGCGGCCGAGATGCTGGGCAATTCGGCCGCGTTCCGGCGGATGCGCGACCAACTCGACAAGCTCGCCAAGTCCAATGGCCGGGTGATGCTGACCGGCGAGCCGGGGGCGGGCAAGGAACTGGCCGCGCGCTATATCCACGCCCATTCCCCGCGCGAGGCCGGGCCCTTTGTCATCGTCCCCTGCGCCACCATCGAGCCCGAGCGGATGGAAGAGGTTCTCTTCGGCCGCGAATCGCCCGAACGCGGGATCGAACCGGGGCTGCTGGAACAGGCGCATGGGGGCTCGATCTATTTCGACGAGGTCTCGGACATGCCGCTGGGCACCCAGCCCAAGATCCTGCGGGTGCTGACCGAACAGCAGTTCACGCGGGCGGGCGGTGCCGACCGGGTGCGCGTCGATCTGCGGGTGATCTCGTCCACGAACCGCGATCTGCCGGCCGAGATCAACGCCGGCCGCTTTCGGCAAGAGCTGTATGACCGGCTGAACGTGGTGCCGCTGGCGGTGCCCTCGCTCGCCGACCGGCGCGAGGATATCCCCCTGCTGGCCGAGCATTTCATGCAGCAGGTCCATGAGGAACAGGGCCTGCCGCTGCGCGAGATCTCGGAGGATTCGCAGGCCGCGCTGCAGGTGATGGACTGGCCCGGCAACATCCGGCAGCTTCGCAACGTGATCGAGCGGGTGCTGATCCTCGCCGAGGATAGCGGCCCGGTGCGGCCGTCCGAGTTGCAGGGGCAGGGCGGGGCGCAGGGCGACGGCGCCGACACGCTGACGCTGGGTCCGCGCATGACCTCGCTGCCCTTGCGCGAGGCGCGCGAGCTGTTCGAGCGCGAATATCTGCTGAACCAGATCAACCGCTTCGGCGGCAATATCAGCCGCACCGCGCAATTCGTTGGCATGGAGCGCAGCGCCCTCCACCGCAAGCTGAAATCGCTGGGCGTCGTCGGGGGGCGTGCGGTGGATGAGGTGGAAGAGGTGTGATTGCCGGCGGGGCCGGGTCGCGGTCCCGTTCGTCGCAACTTTGTTCCCGCTGCAGATGTTGCGGCAGAAGCGCCTATGACTACCCTCTGACGACCGGCACCCGTCTTCGCCAGCGGGAGGGAGTGGTTCGGCCGACATCACCCTCGAAGCTACGCGCGCCAATGCGTGAGCCTTGCGGATGAGGGTCTGACACAACGGACGGGCCCTCATGTCTACTGGCGACGTTGTGGTGTCGGGTCAGCATAGCCTCACGCTCCCGACGATCGAAACCTGCTCTTAGCTTTTTTGCTGTCGCGGGACGCAACGGGGCGCGGTCCCCTTCGACCGCGCCCCGAAAACTCCGCCGCCTCAGCGAGCGATCAGCTTCGCGCCTGCAACTGCTTCAGCAGATCGGCGTTCGCATAGCCGTCGGGCGAGACGCCGATGCGCTGCTGGAATGCCTTGATCGCGGCCATGGTCTTTTCGCCGATGGCGCCATCCGGCTCGCCGACATTATAGCCCAGCCGGTTCAGGCGGCGCTGCACCTCTTCCTTCTGGTTATGGGTCAGCGCGCCCGCCTCGCGCGGGAAGCTGCCGACGATGCCCGGCCCGCCGCCGATGCGGTTGGCCAGCATCGCAACGCCCAAGGCATAGTTGTCGGACGCGTTATAGGCCCGGATCGCCATGAAGTTCCGCGTCACCAGAAAGGCCGGCCCCTTCGCCCCCGCCGGCGCGATGATCCCGCCCGAGGGCAGGCTGCGCCCGTCCACCGCGCGCACGCCCTGCGCGGCCCAGGTCGCGCCGGACTTCACGTTGCCGCGCCCGGTCTGGCCATAGTTGAAGCCCCCGGGCAGCCGCACCTCGACCACCGCCGGCAGGCCCGTCACCCAGCCCGAACGCTTCAGATAGGCCGCCGTCGAGGCCAGCGAATCGGTCGGATCGTCGGACCAGATGTCGCGCTTGCCGTCGCCGGTGAAATCGACCGCATAGGACAGATACGACGTCGGCATGAACTGCGTGTGCCCCATCGCGCCGGCCCAGCTGCCCAGCATGTGCTGGGGGTCGGTGTCGCCCGCCTGAATGATCTGCAGCGCGGCGACAAGCTGCTTGGCGAACATCTCGCCCCGGCGGCCGTCATAGGCCAGCGTCGCCAGCGACGGGATGATCTGCATCTTGCCGCGGTTGGCGCCGAAATTCGACTCCATCCCCCAGACCGCCATGACGATGTTGCGGTCGACGCCATAGCGCGCCTCGATCCGGCCAAGGGTGCCCGAAAGGTTCCCCGCCAGCGCCCGACCCTTGCTGGTCCGGCTGTCAGAGGCCGCGCTGTCCAGATATTCCCAGACCGGGCGCGAGAACTCGGCCTGCTTGCGGTCGAGGCGGATCACGTCGGGGTTGTAGCGGGCGAACCGCATGGCGTTGTCATAGACCTCGGGGCGCACGCCCGAGGCGATGGCGCGTGGGCGGAAGCTCTTGACCCAGGCCTGCAGCCCGGCCTCGGACGCGGGCGAGGCGGCGGGAATGGGCGCCGGGGTGACGGAACTGCCCGTCGACACGCTGCCCACCGGCGCCCCGCAGGCGGCCAGAATCGACACGACCGCGGCCGAAATCGTCATTCGGGTGAAAGATCTGCTCATTTTTATCCTGTCCCTGCCTTCAAAGGTGATTTGCGGGCAAGATAGCGCAGGCCCGGCACAAGGAAAACCGGCAAAGCCTGACGACGCCGGTTCGCGTGCGCGGCAGGCGGATCAGTGCAGCGTGGGCGGGCCGTCGTCCTCGTCCCCGTCATCCATGTCCCCGTCATCCATGTCGCCCGGAAAGACGGGCTCGGTCTGGGCCACGATGACGGCGTTTTCGTCCAGCGCGCGCTGCATCAGGGCGCGGTCCTCGGGGCCGATCTCGTGCCCTTCGGCCTCGCGTTCGGCCAGCGTGCCGTAACCGGTCACGTCCAGCGGCGACAGCCCGGCCTGTTTCAGCACCGCCACCGTCTCGCGCACCGCCTCGGCCTCGTCCACGCCCGAGGCATAGCACAACATCGCCGCCCCGATGGCGCCTTCGGGCCAGTTGTCGCCCTGGCTGCGCCCGACCTGAACCAGCAGCGTATAGACTTGTTGCGCCACGCGGGCCTCCTTACACATATGCGGTGTAGGCTGGAGTGCGCGATGAGCAAGAGTTTGGCAAGGGTCGAGGCGGCCTTGCAGCAGGCCGGGATCGCGGTCGAGATCGCCCTGATGGGCGACACCCGCACCGCCGCCGATGCCGCCGCGGCCGTCGGCTGCGCGGTGGACCAGATCGCCAAATCGATCATCTTTCGCGGCGAAAGCGACGGCCATGTGGTGCTGTTTCTGACCGCAGGCGGCAATCGCGTCGATCCCGGCAAGGCCAGCGCGCTGGCGGGGCAGCCCCTTGGCAAGGCCGACGCCGCGCTGATCCGGGCCGAGACGGGTTTCGCCATCGGCGGCGTTGCGCCGGTCGGCCATCTGCGGCCGGTGCGGGCGTTTCTGGACCCCGCGCTGATGGAGTTCGACCGGGTCTGGGCGGCGGCGGGCACGCCGCGCCATGTCTTTGCCATCACCCCCGCCGAACTGCAGCGCCTCTGCGACGCGCAGGTCGCGGATTTCACCGGCTGACGGATGGAGTGGCGCGGCCAGGGCACCGTCATCGCGCACCGCCCGCATGGCGAGAATGCGGCGCTGGTCGAGATCCTCAGCCTCGATCAGGGGCGGGTCGCGGGGCTGGTGCCGGGCGGCGGCGGGCGGCGCAAGGCGGCGATGGTCCAGCCCGGCAACCGCGTCTCGGCGCTGTGGCGGGCGCGGCTGGCCGACCAGCTTGGCACGCTGACGCTGGAGCCTGGCGCGCCCCGGCCGGGGCTGATGGGCGACGCGGCGGCGCTGGACGGGATCAACGCGACGGCGGCGCTGCTGCGCTTTGCGCTGCCCGAACGCGACCCGCATCCGCGTCTGGCCGAGGCGTCCGAGGCGCTGTGGGACCGGATGGATGCGGGCGAGGACTGGGCCGCCGATTATGTCCGGTGGGAGATGGTGTTGCTGGACGAGATGGGCTTTCGCCTCGACCTGACGCGCTGTGCCGTCACCGGGGCGCGATCGGGGCTGTGCTATGTCAGCCCGCGCACCGGGCGTGCCGTGACGCAGGACGGCGCGGGCGAGTTCGCCGCGCGCCTGCTGCCGCTGCCGGGCCTGCTGGGCGGGCCGCCGCAAGCGCGCGAGATCCCGGACGCGCTGGCCATCACCGGGCACTTCCTGCGGCTGTGGCTTGCGCATGGCCATGTCGGACGACCCCTGCCGGCCGCACGCGATCGGCTGGTTTCAAGGCTGGTCCGCGCGGGCTGAACGCCGATTACTCGGACACGAATTTCAGGCTGTGGCGCGGGCCGGTCAGGTCCAGCACGCCGTCCGATAGGCTCGCCTGCGTGACCTGCGCCATGGCGTCGAAGAAGCCGCTTTCGCCGCCCTCGATCAGGCAGGCGCGGCGGGTCGAGGCGATGGGCGCCAGTGCGACCGAGGGCCACTCGGCGCCGTTGCTGGTCGTATAGCGGTTGCACGGGCCTTCGCCCGACAGCGCGTCGCCGTCGATGGTCAGGCTGGCGCTGCCCTGGATGGGCTGGCCGTCCAGAAGCTGCAACCGATAGCTGCCGTCGAAGCTGGCGGGGTCACCGGGCGATTCGGTGCAGCCCGCGATCAGTGCGGTGGACAGGGCAAGGGCGGCCAGTTTGAATGTCATGTCAGTGACTCTTGAATTGAAATGCTGCCGGTCCAACCGCGCCGTGCCGCGACCGGTTCCGGCGGGCAAGCGATGAACTGGCACGCGCTGAACTGCCAAGCCATGAAAAAACCCCCGCCGGCGATGCCTGCGGAGGTTCTGAACCGGTAAAGGTTCGTCAGATCTTAAAGCGCACCTTCGCGCTGAGCCTTTTTACGGGCCAGCTTGCGGGCACGGCGCACGGCCTCGGCCTTTTCACGGGCCTTCTTGACGGACGGCTTCTCGAAATGTTGCCGCAGCTTCATTTCCCGGAACACGCCCTCGCGCTGAAGTTTCTTCTTCAGCGCGCGCATCGCCTGTTCGACGTTATTGTCGCGAACGCTCACCTGCATGTGGTTGTCACCACCTTCCTAGGTTAGAGTTGATCAGATTGCAGGAAGCCCGCGATATAAGGGCTTTCCCCTGTCCTGTCCAGAGCCGGAGAGAAACATGACCGAGACCAAAGACAGACTCGCCAAGGCGGCACTGGACCATGTGCCCTTCGACGGGATGAACATGACCGCGCTGCGGTCGGGCGCGCGCGATCTGGGCATGTCGCCCGATACCGTCAGCGCCTATTTCCCCATGGGCGGGGCCGATCTGGCCATGTGGCTGCACCGCCAGGGCGACGCGGAGCTGGCCGAATGGCTGAAGACAGCGCCCGAGGGACGGATGCGCGACCGCATCGCCGACGCGATCGAAAAGCGGCTGCAGCTTGCCGATCGCGAGCTGGTCCGCGCCGCCTCGTCGGTGCTGGCGCTGCCGCATCATCAGCCGATGGCGGCGCGGATGATGTGGGAAACCGCCGACACGATCTGGAACGGGCTGGGCGATTCGTCGCGCGACGTGAACTGGTATTCGAAACGCGCCACCCTGTCGGGCGTCTATGCCGCCTGCGTGCTTTACTGGCTGGGTGACACGTCAGAGGCGCAGGCCGATACCCGCGCCTTCATCGACCGCCGGATCGACGGCGTGATGCGGTTCGAAAAGCTCAAGGGGCAGCTGCGCAAGATCCCCGGTGTGGGGATGCTGGGCGATCTGGCGACCGGCTGGGTCCGCGCGCCGTCTGCCACCGCCCCGGCGGAGGACCGCTGATGACCTTGCCCGACAGCATGAACGCCATCGAAATTGCCCAGGCCGGCGGCCCCGAGATGCTGGTGCCGACGCGCCGGCCGGTCCCGGCGCCGGGGCATGACGACATCGTGATCCGCCTCGACTTCGCCGGGGTGAACCGCCCCGATGTCGCGCAGCGGATGGGCAGCTATGCGCCGCCGCCCGGCGCCTCGGACCTGCCGGGGCTGGAAGGGGCGGGCACGGTCGTGGCCATCGGCAGCGGCGTGTCGGGCATCAGCGTCGGCGACCGGGTTTGCGCGCTGCTGCCGGGCGGGGGCTATGCGGAATACGCGCTCTGCCACCACGCCCATGCGCTGCCGATCCCCGATGGCATGACCCTGCGCGAGGCCGCGGCCCTGCCCGAGACCGCCTTTACGGTCTGGTCGAACGTGGTCATGCGCGGCAAGCTGCGCGCGGGCGAGCGGTTTCTGGTCCATGGCGGCAGTTCCGGCATCGGCACGCTGGCGATTCAGGTGGCGGTCGCCCTTGGCGCGCGGGTCTGGGCCACGGCCGGATCGGACGAGAAATGCGAGGCCGTCGCGGCCCTTGGCGCGACGCCGATCAACTATCGCACGCAGGATTTTGTCAAGATCATGCGTGAGGCGGGCGGCGCGAACCTGATCCTCGACATGGTCGGCGGCAGCTATATCGAGCGGAACCTGAAATCGCTCGACCTTGACGGGCGGCTGGTCCAGATCGCCTTTCTGGAAGGGCCGAAGGCCGAGATCAACTTTGCCTTCATCATGACCCGCCGGCTGACCGTGACCGGCGCGACGCTGCGCCCGCAATCCGACGCCGCCAAGGCCGAGATTGCGCGCGAGCTGCGCGAGCATCTGTGGCCACTGATCCGGGTCGGCAAGGTGCGGGTGCTGATTGACAGCGAATACGCGCTGAACGACGCGGCCGAGGCGCATCGGCACATGGAAAGCAGCAGCCATATCGGCAAGATCGTGCTGCGGATCGACCACGACTAAGGGGGGCCTAGCGGACGCGGTCCATGCGGATCGCGTCCCGGCTGCAATCGCGGCTGATGTCGGCCCCGCAGGCGCGCGGGGTCAGATCGCGGGTCAGGCAGATGCGGATTTCGGCCAGATCGTCGCGCTTGCAGGTGACGGTGACGCCGTCGGCGCGCATGTCGGGGTTCGCCAGCAGAAACGCCCGCTCGATCAGCGCGGGCGGGATCGAGATGTCGCGGTCGAGCCCCTCGAAATGCTCGGGCAGTCGGATACGGTCCAGCGCCGCGCGAGCGGTGCGGAAATAGTCGGCGGCCGACAGCCCGCTGCAGCGCCCATGCTTGCGCCACTGATACCACGCCTGACCGCCCGAGCCGAACAGATCGGCCTGCGCCGCCGTCTCGCGCCGCGAAGGGTCGCGGGCCGGGGTCACGCAGTCGGCGGGCCAGCCCCGCTCATGCTGCGGCCAAAGCCCATGCAGCGTGAAATCGGCGCCGCCGCCCGGATCGCATTGCGCCGCCTGCCGGTCGTCGCCGGTCGTCCGGCACCAGTTCGGCGACCAGCTGAGCGCCAGCACATAGTAATCGAACCGCCCCGGCTGGTCGGCATGACCCGGCGCCCCCGCCAGCAGCGCCAGCGCCAGCAGCAGCGCGCGCAAGACACGCGCACCTTGCGCCATGGCGGTCTGCCCCTTGCGATCGCTCATCTCGGTCCCTTTCCGGCTGCGGCCCCGTGGTTCTATGCGCGGGGCGCGGGCCTTTGCCAGACCCGATCACGCAGGTTTTCCCGACCGAAATCGCGCAAAACCCCTTCACCTTCGCTGACAGCGGTTCTATATATCGGCACAATCATCCCGAAAACGTGGACTGGCCTCGCCCAAAAGCCGTTTTCCCCGGCCGGGAGAGTCATGCGCAAGGAGCAGATCCGATGAACAAACCGCTGATGGCCAAGGCGACCGCTGTCTGGCTGATCGACAACACCACGCTGAGCTTCAAGCAGATCGCCGATTTCGTCGGCATGCACGAGCTGGAAATCCAGGGCATCGCCGATGGCGACGTGGCCACGGGCGTCAAGGGCTTCGACCCGGTCGCCTCGAACCAGCTCGATCAGGCCGAGATCGAAAAGGCGCAGAAGAACCCCTCGTATCGCCTGCAGCTCAAGTTCAACCCCGCCGCCGAGGGCGAGGAAAAGCGTCGCGGGCCGCGCTATACGCCGCTGTCCAAGCGTCAGGACCGCCCGGCCGCGATCCTGTGGCTGGTCAAGTTCCACCCCGAACTCGCCGACCCGCAGATCGCGCGTCTGGTCGGGACCACCAAGCCGACGATCCAGGCGATCCGCGACCGGACGCATTGGAACATCGCCAACATCCAGCCCATCGACCCGGTGGCGCTTGGCCTGTGCCGCCAGACCGAGCTCGACGCCGCCGTCCAGAAAGCCGCCAAGAAGAACGGTGGCGAGGCCGCGGTGATGAGCGATGAGGACCGCCGCAAGCTGGTCTCGACCGAGACCTCGCTCGCGATGTCGGACGAGCCGCGCCTGCCCAGCTCGATCGCCGGGCTCGAGAATTTCAGCCTGAGCCGGTCCGAGGACAAGAAGCCCGAGCCCAAGCTGGACGCCGACAGCTTCTTCAACCTGCCCGATGCGGACAAGGACGAAGACGACGAATAGGCGTTTCGTCCGGTATCATGCAAAAAGGGCGGTCCGTTTCCGGGCCGCCCTTTCCTTTGTCAGAACCGTCGCCGATCAGCCGCCATTGATGACGCTGTCGAGCACCTCGTAGCGCTCATCGCCGATATTGATGACCGT
The DNA here is from genome assembly GCF_002865605.1 of Paracoccus jeotgali. Taxonomy (NCBI): domain Bacteria; kingdom Pseudomonadati; phylum Pseudomonadota; class Alphaproteobacteria; order Rhodobacterales; family Paracoccaceae; genus Paracoccus; species Paracoccus jeotgali. The sequence goes on along the minus strand of NZ_CP025583.1, from coordinate 1,712,604 downwards.
CAGCGCGCCGCGCCGTTCCGTGGTCTGCCCATCGCGCGGCTGCGGCGTCCCCGCGTCAAAGCGGATATCGCGGGTCGAGCCGTCGGGGCGGATGATCGTCACCACCGCATTCCCGCCACCGCTGCGCGTCACCGCAAAGCCGCAATCGCGCGTCGGCATCCCCAGCACGGTCGAACAGGGCAGGGTGCCCTTGTCCGTCGCCGTGGCGGTGCCGCTGCTGGCCGCCGGGGCCGGGGCCTCGGCTTCGGTGCGGGCGGGTTTCTGCGGCGGGGCCTCTGGCTCTGGCGCGGGACTGGGGGCGGGGGCGGCTGCGGGCTTTTGACCCGGAACCGGTTTCGAGGCCGGTGCCGCCGGGGGCCGCGCCGATGAGGCCGGCTGCGTGGCCGAACCGGTTTGCGGCTGCGCGGCTGAACCCGCCGGTGCGGCGGGGCTTGTTGCCGTCGGCGCGGCGGCGCTGTCCGGCGCACCGGCTTCCTTCAGATACTCGCCCGCAACCCAGCCTTGCCGGGCGGGGGTCTCGACCGTCTCCACCTTGCACCAGTTGCGATCCGAGACCGTCTGGCAGCCAAGGTTGCGCAGCCGCGCGCCGCTGTTCAGGCGGGTGACGACGGCGGCGGTGGTGCCCGCCTGGGCCCGCAGGTTCAGCCCGCCGGTGACGCCTGCGACCTGCCAGTAATCCGGTCCGCCATCCGCCGCCGGCGCGGCCGCTGCCGTGGCGGTTGAGGTTGCGGTTGCGGTCGCGGCGTCCTGCGTCTGCGCGGCTGCGTCAGCCGCTTGCGCCGGGTCCGGCTGGGCCTGCGCCTCGCCGTCGATGTCGATGGTCAGCGAAAACCGCGCCGCCGTCGTCGTGGCCCCCGGCTGCAGATAGGTCTGCAGCACATAGGTTCCGGTTTCGGGCAGCACCAGATCGGCCTGCCCGCCCTGCTGGGCGCTGGCAAAGATCGGCTGCGCCTGTCCCGGCACGTCGCCCGGCTTGAAGATGTTGAAGCTGGTCGCGCTGTTGTCGCTGGTCAATCGCACCGACAGGCGCTGGCCCTGACGCGCGGTCAGGGTAAAGTTGGTGCTGTCCGCACCGGCGACCGTGCCGCTGACGGCGGTCCCGCTCATCCCCGCGGCGAAGGTGACGGGGGTGGTGGTGTCTGCGGCCGCCGGGGCTGCGGCGGACGCGGTAAGCGCTGCGGCAAGGGCCGCGCTGCATAGCAATCTGGCAAGCATTCTCTGCCTCTTTCTTTTCATGTTGTTGTTGGTCGCACCGGCCTTGCGGCCGGTGGACAGGATCGGATGGCGGGATAATGCGTCAGAGCCCTGCAAGACGCAGGTCCAATAGAAGCGCGTCGCGCAACTGTGTTCGGATGTGAGGTCAGATCGACAGGCAGATGTATTTCATCTCCAGATAATCCTCGATCCCGTGGCGGCTGCCCTCGCGGCCCAAGCCGGACTGCTTGACCCCGCCAAAGGGCGCCACCTCGGTCGAGATGATGCCGGTGTTGACGCCGACGATGCCGTATTCCAGCGCCTCTTGCACGCGGGTGATGCGGCTGATGTCGCGGGCATAGAAATAGCTGGCAAGGCCGAAGATCGTGTCATTCGCCGCGTCGATGGCCTGCTGTTCGGTGTCAAAGCGGAACAGCGGCGCCAGCGGGCCAAAGGTTTCCTCATTCGCCACCTTCATGGCGTCGGTGACGCCGGTGACGACGGTGGGTTCAAAGAACAGCCCCTCGCGCCGATTGCCGCCGGTGATCAGCGCGCCGCCATAATCGAGCACGTCCTTGATGTGTTCCTGCACCTTCTCGACCGCGTCCTCGTTGATCAGCGGGCCGGTGGTCACGCCCTCTTTCAGCCCGTCGCCGACATTCAGTTTCTTCACCGCCTCGGCCAGCTTTTCGGCGAATTCGTCATAGACGCCGGACTGCACATAGATGCGGTTCGCGCAGACGCAGGTCTGGCCGTTATTGCGGAACTTGGACGCCATCGCGCCTTCGACGGCGGCATCCAGATCGGCGTCGTCAAAGACGATGAAGGGCGCGTTGCCGCCCAGCTCCATGCTGCATTTCAGCACCTGATCGGCGGCCTGGCGCAGCAGGATGCGCCCGACCTCGGTCGAGCCGGTGAAGGTCAGCTTGCGCACGGTCGGGTTCTCGCAGAACTCCTTGCCGATCTCGGACGAGCGGGACGAGGTGACGATGCTGAACAGCCCCTTGGGCAGCCCGGCGCGCTCGGCCAGCACGGCCAGCGCCAGCGCCGACAGCGGGGTTTCCGCCGCCGGTCGCCCGACGAAACCGCAGCCGGCGGCAATGGCCGGGCCGCATTTGCGGGTGATCATGGCGTTGGGAAAGTTCCAGGGCGTGATCGAGCCGACAACGCCGATCGGCTGGCGGATGACGCTGAGGCGCTTGTCGGCCATGTGGCCGGGGATGATTTCGCCATAGATGCGCTTGGCCTCTTCGCCGAACCATTCGATGAAGCTGGCGCCATAGGCGATCTCGCCCTTGGCCTCGGCCAGCGGCTTGCCCATCTCGGCGGTCAGGATGATGCCCAGATCGTCCTGATTCTCCATCATCAGGTCAAACCATTTGCGCATGACCTTGGCGCGTTCCTTGGCCGGACGCGCTGCCCAGTCCTGCATTGCCTGTTGCGCCGCGTCGATGGCGCGCGCGACCTCGGTGCGGGTCAGGTCGGCCACGCTGGCGATGACGTCGCCGCGCGCCGGGTTGACCACGTCGAAGGTCTTGCCGTCATCGGCGTCGATCCATTCGCCGGCGACATAGGCGCGGGTCCGGAACAGGTCCGGGTCCGCCAGCAGGGATTTCAGGTCGGTCGTCTGGTCGGTTCTGGGATCGGGCATGGCTTCCTCCGGCATCGGGTCGGGGCAAGTGTCACCACGCCGCGCGGGCCTTGTCAAAGGGCAGGGCCGGACGCCGCCGATCACGCTTCCGCGGGAAAACGTGACGCAACCTTGTCCGCTGCGGGACGGTTGATGCGCCATTCACCGGCCAAGCGCCGATATTTGCAAACGGAGTGATTGACATGAACAGGATGCTTGCTGCGACCACCGCCCTGACGCTGGCCTTTGCGGGTCAGGCCTTTGCCGAAACCGAGGCCACGGCGGGAACCGACCTGAACATGCGCGCCGGTCCCGGCGTCCAGCACGAGGTGACGGGCGTCATCAAGGGCGGCGATGCCGTCAATGTGCTGGGCTGCATCGAAGAGGCGAACTGGTGCGAGGTCCAGTATGAGGGCGAATCCGGCTGGGCCTATGGCGACTATCTCGCCGCCAAGATGGGCGAGGAGTTCAAGCCGATCTATCCCAACCGGCAGGAGCTGGGCGTGACCGTGGTCGAGACGCCGACCATCGACAACGCCGAGCAGGACCAGAACGCCGCCGTCGGTGCCGGGACCGGTGCCGCGATGGGCGCGCTGGTCGGCGGTCCGCTGGGGGCCATCGTCGGCGCCACGGCGGGGACCGTGGCAGGTGCGGCCGCGACCGAGCCGAAGCCCGAGATCAAGACCTATATCGACGCCAACCCGCATGACCCCGTGCTGCTGGAGGGCGAGGTCGTGATCGGCGCCGGTATCCCGGAAACGGTGACGCTGTATGATATCCCCGAGGCGCCGGATTACCGCTATGTGACGGTGAACGGCCTGCCGGTGCTGGTCGATCCCAACGACCGGACGATCGTCTACATCTATCGCTGATCCCGTTTGGCAGGGACATCGGGCGGGGCTTCGGCCCCGCCCTTTTTGTGTCCTTCAGTCGCGGCCGATCCGGCAGGGCTGCGGATCGCCCGGCGCGGGGCTGGCGTGATAGACGCCGCGCGCGATGGCGCGGGCGAGGCAGCAGGCGGCGACATGGCCCAGGGCAAAGCCGTCCTCGGGGCCGGGCGCGTCGCGCAATCCGGTCGAGACCGCAAAGACCAGATCGCCGTCCATCGGCGTGTGGCTGGGCACCAGCGCCCGCGCCATGCCGTCATGGGCGGCGGTGGCAAGCCGGGTCAGCGCCGCCTTGTCCAGCCGCGCATCGGTGGCGACGATGGCGATGGTGGTGGCCTCGCGCTGCTGCTTGACCGGGCGCGGCTCGGTCTGCGGCGCGAACTGCGCCGGCGGGCCGAGGGCGCCGAACTCGTCCCCCAGCTCCCACGGGGCGGCCCAGAAGCGGCCATCGGGCGCGGTGGCGTCGCCGAGGGCGTTCACGACCACCAGCGCGCCGACCGTGATCCCCGACTCCATTACCGCCGAGGCCGATCCCAGCCCGCCCTTCCAGCGCCCGGTCATCGCGCCGGTGCCCGCACCGGCCGAGCCGATGTCGAAATCCCGCGCCGCTGCTTCATAGGCGCGGCGGCCAAGCGCGGGATAGGGGTTCGTCTGCCAGTCCTTGCGCCCGCCATTCAGCAGGTCGAAAACGATGGCGCCGGGCACGATCGGCACCCGGATATCGCCCACCTGAAAGCCGCGCCCGGCGGCCCGCAGCCCCTCCATCACCCCGTCGCCCGCCGCCAGCCCAAAGGCCGAACCGCCGGAGAGGAACAGCGCATCCACCGCCTGCACCGTCTTGTCGGGGGCCAGCAGGTCGGTTTCGCGCGTGCCGGGGGCGCCGCCCATGACGTGAACGCCGGCCGCAAAGGGCGCGTCGCCGGTCAGCACCGTCACGCCGGAACGCAGGGCCGCGTCGGTGGCGTTTCCGACCAGCAGGCCGGGCACGTCGGTGATCAGGTTTGTCGCTCCGATCCGCATGGGCTAGATGCAGCGCCCGCCGTCGACTTCCATCGCGACGCCGGTGATCATCGCGGCCTCGTCCGAGGCGAGGAAGCAGGCGGCGTTGCCCAGATCCTCGGGCGTGGAAAAGCGGCCGATGGGGATGGTGGACAGGAACTTGGCCCGCATCTCGGGCGTGTCCTCGCCCATGAAGCTGGCCAGCAGCGGCGTCTCGCCCGCGACCGGGTTCAGCGCGTTGACGCGGATGCCGAAGGGGGCAAGCTCGACCGCCATGGCGCGGGTCGCGGTGATGACCCAGCCTTTGGAGGCATTATACCACGACAGCCGCGGCCGGGGCGACACGCCGGCGGTCGAGGCGATGTTGACGATGGCGCCGGCCTTCTGGTCCTTCATGATCGGCACGATCCGCTGCGCGGCCAGATAGATCGACTTGCAGTTGACGGCAAAGATGCGGTCGAAATCATGGGCGCTGACCTCCTCCATCGAGGCGGGCAGATGGGTGACGCCGGCATTGTTGACCAGAATGTCGACGCGCCCGCCCGCCTCCAGCGCGGCGGCGGTCATGGCCTCGATCCCCTCAATCGTGGCCACATCGGCGGTCACGGCGATACCGCCGACCTCGGCTGCGACGGCGCGCGCGGCCTCGGCGTTCAGGTCCACGACGACGATCCGCGCGCCCTCGGCCGCGAATTTCCGCGCGATGCCGGCACCAAATCCCGATCCGGCCCCGGTGATGATTGCGGTCTTGGTCTCTAGCCTCATGCCCTGCGCCCCTGTTGTTGACGGCGTGACTGTGGCGGCAAGCGGGGCAGAGGGCAAGACGGCGGCGTTCGCGGATGCCGGGCCGCCGCCGTGCAAATCTGTAGAAATCTGCGCGGAAACTTGCTAAGCAGGGGATCAGTGTTGCGCGGCGTGTTGTGTTTCTCTGCAGCGATCTGCTGCGGAAGTTGGCGAGTATCCTGTCGTGAGTGGTGGCATCATCAGCAAGATCTGTGCGCGCAGCTTCAGCCGTCTGGCCGGGGTTCTGCCGGTGCTTGCCCTGCTTGTCGCGACGATGCTGACCGCCACCGCCGCCACGGCGCAGGACCCGGCTGATTATCGGATCTCGGTCGGGGATGCGCTGCAGCTCGATTTTCTGGATGACAGCGAGGAAGCCTTTCCCCTGACGGTCGGCGGGCGCGGCAATGTGCAGCTTCCCTATCTGGGCAGTTTCGCCGTGGCCGGGCAGACGCTGGATCAGGCGCGGCTGGCGATGATCGCGCAATATGCCGAGCGCCAGATCCTGGTCGAGCCGCAGCTTGACCTGTCCATCGTCAATCTGCGCCCGTTTTCCGTCATCGGCGAGGTGCAGTCCCCCGGCTTTTTCGACTATCGCGAGAACATCACCATCGAACAGGCGGTGGGTCTTGCCGGTGGGCCGCGGCAGGACCCCGGCGGGGAAGAGGCGCGTTCGCTGCAGCGGGTGGCGTTGCAGGGCGAGATGGTCGCCAATGACAGCCGCATCCTGCGGGCGGCAGTGACGGCGGCGCGGCTGCGCGCGCAACTGGCCGGCAGCGACCGGATCGCGCCGGGCGATGTCGATGTGCCCGCCGTCTCGACCCCCGATGCGGCGCTGATCGCCAGCCTTGTCGTGCAGGAAAACGCCATCATCGCCGCCGAGCGCGTGCATCACGGCGAGGATCAGGCCCTGGTCGAAGGCGCCATCGAGGAAGCCTCGAAGCAGATCGACCTGATCATTCAGCAGATCAGCGCCCAGACCGCCCAGATCGAAAGCTATGACGCCGAGCTTGCCAGCAACGAGACGCTGTCCGATCGCGGGCTGGTTGCGGCCCCGGTGCGTGCGCAATTGCTGCGCCGGGTGGCCGATGAACAGACCGCCCTGCTGCGGCTGGAAACCACCCTCGCCGCCACCCGCCGCGACCGGGCCGGGCTGGAACGCGAATTGCTGAGCATCAAGTTCCGCCGCACGCAGGATTGGCGCGAGGCGCTGGCGAATGCCGAGGTCGAGATCGCGCAGCTGCGCGCGACGCAGGATTCGGTGCTCGACCGCATCGCGCTGGTCGAAGACTGGTCCCGCCGCACCGCCGATGCCGATCGCGGGTTGCGGGTCAGCTTTGTCGTTCGCCGCCGCACGCCCGAGGGCGAGCACGAGACGATCACCGTCACCGAAACCGACACCGTCCAGCCCGGCGACGTCATCATCGTCAAGCTGCAGCGGACCGAAACCACCCTCTCGGAAAGCCGGGGCGACCCGCTGGCACAGGATGTCCTGATCAGATGAACCGTCAGCGCGCCACCCCCGGTCCCTTCTCGCGCCGCGCGGCGCCCTATCCGCCGCCGCCCGAGCCCGAAGGGCTGGAACTGACCGAGCTGTTCCGCGCGCTGCGCCGGCGGAAATGGATGATCCTCGGCTGCATCCTCGTCTCGGGGTTGATCGCGATGGCGGTGCTGAAGAACGCCCGCCCGCAATATTTCTCGACCGTCGAGGTGCTGCTGAACACGCGCGAGGAACGCGTGGTCGGGGTCGAGCAGGTGATCTCGGCGCTGGATGTCAGCAACTCGATCGTCGCGGGCGAAATCGCGGTGGTGCAGTCGAACCTGCTGCTGGGGCAGGTGGTCGATGAACTGGACCTGATGCACCATCCCGAATTCGCGCCCGAAGCCATCGCCAGTCCCGGCCTGCTGTCGCGGATGGGCGACCGCGTCGCTGCGGTGTTAAGCGCGATCGGTCTGAGGGCCGCCGCGCCCGAGCCGATGCCCGACACGCCCGAATCGGGCCGGCTGAGCGAAGAGGATGCGCGCAATCTGGTGATCTGGAAGGTCCGCCGGAACCTGACCGTGTTCCAGAGCGGGATTTCCTATGTCATCACGATCTCGATGCGGGCCGAAGACCCCAAGGCCGCCGCCGATATCGCCAATGCCATCGCAGACAAGTATATCGGCGACCAGCTTGAGGCCAAGCTGGTCGCGACCCGGCGCGTGGTCGATTGGCTGGACCGGCGCCTGATCGAGCTTGAGACCCAGCTGCGTAATGCCGAGGATGCGGTCGTCGATTTCATGGCCAAGCAGGTGCGCGAGGAAGGCGGCGACGAACAGGGCGTCAGCCAGCAATTGACGCAGATGAACAACGCCGTGGTGGTCGCGCGCAGCGACCGCGCCGCCGCCGCCTCGCGTCTGGCCTATATCCGCGAGGTGCTGGACACCAAGGGCGCGGAGGATGCGGCCGCGATCCTGTCCACCACGCGGCTGACCAATCTGGACACCGAACTGGCCGAACTGGAACGGCAGCGCGCGCAGCTGGCGAGCCGGCTGGGGCCGCAGCACCCGGACATGCGGGCGGTGCAGATGGCGCTGCAGGATGTGCTGCGCGACCGCGCGGCGGCGATCCGGGCGGCGGTGGACGAACTCGCCGCCGCCGAGGCAGAGGCCAAGGGGCGCGAGGCGGCGATCCTCGCCGATATCGCCACGGCTCAGCAATTGCAGGTTGAACTGCTGCGCTCGCGCGTGCGGCTGAGCCAGCTCGAGCGGTCGGCGGGCGCGATGCGTCAGGTCTATGAAAGCTTTCTGGCGCGATTTCAGGAAACCGCGCAGCAGTTGGAATTCCAGCGCGCCGATGCCCGCGTGATCAGCGCGGCCCAGCCCTCGCTGTCGCCGGCGCGTCCGCGCAAAAAGCTGGTGATGGCGGTGGCGCTGGTGCTGGGCGCGATGCTGGGGATCGCGGCGGCGCTGATCAGCGCGGCGATGGACCGCCGCATCCGCAGCGCGGCCGAGCTGACGCGGATCACCAGGCTGCCGGTGCTGGCGACGCTGCCCCGGCTGCGGCTGCGCGGCCCGGCGGGGTCGTGGCAGACGCGGCATCTGCGCGGCGCGGCGGCGTCGAGCTATGCCGAGGGGCTGCGGCTGCTGCGCTTCAGCCTGATGAAGAACGCGGGCGCCGAGCCGCCCCGGATCGTGCTGCTGACCGGCGCCGATTGGGGCGCCGGCACCTCGACCACGGTGGTGGGCCTGGCCCGCGTCATGGCCGATGTCGGGCTGAACGTCGTGGTCCTGGACGCCAATCTGCGCCGGCCCGGGCTCGCCGGCCTGCTGGGCACCGGCACTGGCACCGGGAATGCCTGCATCGAATCCTATCTGGCCGGCACCGCGACCGTCAGCGACATCACCCGCGCGCAGGTCGAGCCGGGGCTGTCGGTCATCCACGCCCCGCGCAACCCGGCGATGGCGGCCGATCTGATCTCTTCCCCCGCTTTCGAGGCGTTGATCCGGGAGCTGGCGCAGCGTCATGACGTGGTGCTGATCGACGCGCCGCCCGCCACCGGCATGGCCGACACGGCGACGCTGGCGGGGCTGGCCGATCTGGTGGTTCTGGTGGTCCGCAGCCGGTCGGTGGACGAGGCGCGGGTGGTCGATGCGATCAACACGCTGGAAGGCGCGGGCGGCGATGTGCTGGGGACGGTGCTTTCCCATGCCGAGGAACGGGTCCGCGTTCAGGCCCCCCGGCGCCTGATGCTGAAGCAGCCGGCGCGCGAAACCGCGCCCGTCACCGAACCCGCGACCCATGCCTGACCCGGCAAGCCATGTCTGACACCGCCGACCGCCTGGCGCCCCCGCGACGGGTGGCGCTGATCCATTACTGGCTGGTCGGGATGCGCGGGGGCGAGCGGGTGCTCGAGGAGATGGCCCGGCTCTATCCCGCTGCCGATATCTTCACCCATGTCGTCGACCGATCGCGGCTCAGCCCGCTGCTGGCCGAGCGCAATGTGACCGAGACTTTCGTGGGCCGCCTGCCGGGCGCGCGGCGGCATTACCAGAAATATCTGGGCTTCATGCCCCGCGCCTTGGAAGAGCTGGATCTGGGCGCCTATGACCTGATCCTGTCCTCGGAATCCGGCCCGGCCAAGGGGGTGATCGCGCGGCCCGACGCCACGCATCTGTGCTATTGCCACTCGCCCATGCGCTATATCTGGGATCACTATGCGACCTATCGGGCCGAGTTGCAGGGGCCGCTGGGGGCGCTGAAGCGGCGCTATTTCTCGGGCCTCGCCCATCGGCTGCGGGGCTGGGATGTGGCTTCGGCGGCGCGGGTGGATCGTTTCGTCGCCAATTCGCGCTTTGTGGCCGCGCGGATCGAGCGGGTCTGGGGGCGCGAGGCCGGGGTTGTGAACCCGCCGGTCGATCTGGACCGCTATTCGCTTGTCGGGCCGGGGGTGCCGCAGGGTGAGCGCGGCTATTACCTCTTTGTCTCGGAACTGGTCCGCTACAAGCGCGCCGATCTGGCCATCGAGGCGTTCCGCGACCTCGACCTGCCGCTGAAGGTGGTGGGGCAGGGGGCCGAGTTCGACGCCCTCTCGCGCGCCGCGCCGCCAAACGTGCAGATGCTGGGCCGCGTCGGCGATGCCGAGATGGCAGAGCTGTACCGCAACGCCCGCGCGCTGATCTTTCCGGGGGAAGAAGATTTCGGCATCGTCCCGCTAGAGGCGATGGCCTGCGGCACCCCGGTCATCGCCTATGGGCGCGGCGGTGTGCTCGATTCGGTGCGTCCGGGGGTGACGGGGCTGTTTTTCGACGCGCCGACGCCCGCCTCGCTGCGCGACGCGGTGCTGGCCTTCGACGGGCAGCGCGACCGGTTCGACCCGGAAACCCTCGCCCGCCACGCTGCGGGCTTCGGTCCCGACCGGTTCCGGCGCGAGCTTCTGGCCGAGATCGAGGCGACCCGCGCCCGCAAGGCGGCGCGGTTCGAGACGCGGTGACAGCGGGTGCCGAGGCGGAGGCGCAGCCGCTCGGCCTCGATCTGTGGCAATGGCGGCTTGCCGGGGGCGATGCGAGCGATCTGTCCGCCGACGAACAGGCCCGCGCCGCGCGGTTTGTCTTTGACCGCGACCGCGCGCGCTATATCGCTGGCCGGGCGGCCTTGCGGCGGGTTTTGGGCCGCTGTCTGGACCTCGCGCCGCGCGAAATCCGCTTTCGCTACGGCGCGTTCGGGCGGCCGCTGGTCGCGGGCCTGTCCTTCAACCTCAGCCATACCGGCGATTTTGCCGCGCTTGTCGTGACGACCGTCCCCAACCTGCCGCTTGGCATCGACATCGAAACCGTCGCTCCCATCGAGATGGCGGTCGCCGAGGCGCATTTTGCCGCCACCGAAATCGCCACCCTGCGCGCCCTGCCGGATGTCGGGCAGCAGGCCGCGTTCTATCGCTGCTGGACCCGGAAAGAGGCATATCTGAAGGCCGTCGGCACCGGGCTGTCGACTGATCTGTCCAGCTTTTGCGTCACCCTTGCGCCCGACGATCCGCCCCGCCTGCTGTCCTGCGCCGGGGATGCGCCGGGACACTGGACGCTGCTGGACCTCGCCACGCCTGAAGGCATCGCGGGTGCCCTCGCCATCCGCAACTGCGGCCGACCGATCGGGCTGCGGCTGCGCGGCGCCCCCTAGCTTGCGCAGAGAAAGACGTCGTCGATCTCGACCGGCCCCATGACGCCGGTCAGGTCGAGCACCAGAGCGATCTCGGCAAAGCCCTGCGGCATGCGCCCATCCAAGGGCGCCAGCGGGTGCGGGCCGCCAGTGTTTCGCATCACCGCCGTCCAGTCCGGCCCGACCTCGACCGGCCAGCCGTCGCCGATGCCCAGCCGTGTCTCGCCATCCAGCGCCTGCGCCGTGACCCAGACCACCCCGGTCGCATCGCTGCGGATGCGGAAGGACAGGCCCAACTCTGCCCCCGGCACGGCGGCGCCCACCACCCACAGATGCCGATGCTCGGGCGGGACCGTCACCCGCGTCTGGGCCAGCGAAAACCGCCGCATCGCGCCAGTGGGCGAATCGCTGCTGCGCAGGTCCAGCGGCAGCGGCCCCAGCAGGTTCCGTTCCGGCGCAAATTGGACGATGGGGGCCATGTGACGCGGCCGGTTGCCGCGGATACGCGCGATATCCAGCCGCCCCAACCCGCCGGCCAGCGCACCGCTTTGGCTGAGCAGGTTATAGATCGCCACGTCCTGCATCCGCGCCGTCGCCAGCCGCGAGCGCAGCAGGAAGATGTGATCACATTGGTTGCCCAACTCGAACTCGTTGCCGCCGATCTGGAACGAACCTGAATCGATGGTGATCGTGCCGTGGCCCAGATCGAACAGCGGCTTGTCGGCCGCCTTGGGCCGGTTGGTTTCCAGATGGCAGGCCTGCAGGCCCAGCTGACCGGTGCCGACCAGAACCTGATCGACGAAATCGATGCTGGTGCCGAACAGCGCGAACTCGCCGCCATTGTTGCGCAGGGCGATGCGCGCGGCCTCGATGGTGCTGGCGTAGAGCGAGATCATCTCGCCCGCATCCCGCGCCCCGCCCAGAAAATGCAGCCCGGTCTCGCAGGCGCAGTGCAGGCCGGTCGCGTGGATCAGATAGGCGCGGTGCGACAGGATCACCCCGGTGTGAAAGCCCTCGACCGTGACATCGCGCATCGCCAGCCGCGATGACCGCGCCTCGGCCAGCGTCTCGAACCGCATGCCGTGCAGCGTGGCGTCCGCGCCGGGCCCGCGCAGCGTCACGCCCGACAGCCACAGATGCCCGTATTGCGCGCTGTCCTCGCCCGCCTGGATCAGCACCGCCTCGCGCCGGTGCTGCGGCGTCACGTCAAAGCGGGTCAGACGCAGGGCGCAGTCGGTCTGGATCGACAGCGTGGCCGGGCCTTGCGGGCTCTCGATCTCGAAATCGAAATGGCCGGGCGAGACGGCGACCGTGCCGCCCAACTCGGTCCCGTCCTGATCGGTGACGATGAGGTAGAGCGCGGGATAGTCGATGCGGCCGGACAGCTCGGTGATCAGCAGCTCGAAGCGGTAGCGGCCCGGTTCGGGCAGCGAAAGCTGATGGGTCAGCGCCTCGCCCGGACCCTCGTCGCGCGAAAAGCTGCCGTCCTGATGCTGCCAGCCTTGGCCCGTCGGCAGATCCGCCAGCGTCAGCGCCGGGGGCAGATCGGGCGGTGGCGGCATGTCGGAGAAGTCGAGGACCGCGCCGTGGCCTTCCACCGCGCAGCGGGTCGGGTCGATGGTCAGCCTGGACAGGCAGCGGTAATGGCGGCTGCCAAGCGCCACGACCACGGCATCCGCGGGCTTGGGGTGATCCAAGGCGCGCTGCAGCGCCGGCGCGTCGTCGGTGCCGTCCTGCGGCTGCCGGAACCATGCCGGATCGAGCCTGCCCGCATAACCGCTGCGCCGCCAGTGTCGGCCATCCGCGCCTGCGATCCGCGTGATCCCGTCCGGTTCCCCGCCCGAGGGGTCGGCCGGTTCGAACCAGCCTTGGCCGGGAATGTGGATGGGTGCGGCGTCGTCCGGTGCGGGCAGATCGGCCAACCCCGCCAGATCGGTGACAGCCGCAGGCCGGGCCTGCGCGGCTTTCGCCAGTGCCGACCCGCCAAGGGCGGCCGTGGCCATCGAGGTCAGGCGAAAGAGCGTGCGGCGCGAGATCATCGGCGGGCCAGCCGGGAATCTGCGGCTGACAGGCGCGTGCGGTCAGGCATGGGCGGGCACCCCGCCCATCTGCGCGGGCAGAGGGTCTGGCTGCGTCAGCGTCGCATAGAGCGCCAGATGCGCGTCGACCCAGTCCGGCAGCCCATGCGACAGCGCCGGACCCGACCGGAGGGCCGCCGCGGCCATCGTGGCGACCATCACATCATCCGCCAGCACCCGCCGCAGGGTCGCGGTCAGCGCATCGGTGTCGGCGGCGGGAAAGGTCAGCGCGGCCCCGCTGTCGCGCAGCTCTGGCGCGGCGAGGATCGCGTCGGACAGCACCAGCGGCAGTCCCGTCGCAATGCTTTCAAAGGCTGCCATGCAGAACGGCTCTGGGCTTTGGCTGGCAACGACGACGGCGCGCATCCGTTGCAGCCGCTGCCCGACCACGGCGCGGTCGGTATGACCGTGCCAGAGGTGGCTCGGGTAACGGCGGCGCAGATCGTCCAGATCTTCGCCGCTGCCGAAGAACTCGATCTGCTGGCCCAGCCTCTCGCCCGCCGCCGCAAGCTCAAAAACGCCCTTCAACCGCTGCACCTGCCCGATATGGGCGATGCCGCGCTGCGCCTCGGGGGCAGGGGCGAGGGGGCCGAAGGGCGTGACCGGGTTGCGGATCGCGGTGAAACGCGCGCCCGGCAGAGATTGCGCGAGCCAGGGCCGCATCGCCTCGTGGATCAGGACGAAGCTGGCGGATTTCAGATGCGGCCGCAGCGCGGTGGCCAGCACGCCGTTCCGCACCACCCGCCACAGCTTGTGGCTATACGCCCGCTTGTCGCAATTCGTCGTCACGCAGCCGAGGGACAGCGGCACGCGCCGGCAGATCGCGGCGCGGGGATAGTCGAGGAACGCGCCGTTCGGACAGGCGAGAAAGAAATCATGCGCGTGGATGACGCAGCGATCCGCCACCGGCGCCAGCGCGTCGAAGATGGCAGGCGAGAGGATGTTCGACCAGTTGTGCAGGTGATAGATTGTCCCGGGCGTGTCATGGGCGGCGATCAAAGCCCGCATCTGCGCCAGCACCTCGCGGTTGCGCAGCCCCTTGACCGCGGCGCGTGCGGCACCGCTGGCGAGCAAGCCAGCCCCGCCCAGACCCAGCGGCGTGACGCCCGGAAGCGCCGCGCCCGCCGGGTCATCGCCGGTGATGAAGGTCACCGGGACGCCGCGCGCCGCGACCCCCTCGGCCAGCCGCGATGCCAGATAGCCGGCCCCGCCCTCGGCCGAGGCGAAGTCGTTCAGGATCACCACGCGATCAGGATCTGGCATCGGCAGGCCCGGCGAGCGTCAGGATGTTGCGCGGCTCCAGCCGTCCGCGCAGCAGATCGGCCAGCGCCAGCATATTGCCGCGCAGCCGCCCGCGCCGGTCGACCCACGGCTCTGGCCGCAGGGATTTCGCCAGATTTGCGGCGAAGTTGCGGCTGATCATCCGCAGCGCATGGCCGCCGCGCATCGTGTCGCGCCGGAACAGATAGACGGGGTTCGCGACCTGCGAATAGCCGAACTGCAACCCGCTGCTGCGCCCGCTCTTGGTGCCCAGATGCACGCCGGTCAGCGCACTCGCCTGCATGCAGCGCCCATGGGCGGCGACGCGGCGCGAAAAGTCGATATCCTCGAGCCAGCCATAGAGCGGCAGATTCTCGTCGAACCGCAGGCCATGGGCGCGGATCGGGGCGCAGCGAAAGGCCATGTTGCAGCCATAGGCGTTGTTCACGGGCCGCAGCGCGCCGGGTCCGGCATCGCCTGCGCCCTCATGCGCGGCGAGCATCTGCAGCGCGTCGTGATGCGCGATGCCGGAATTGCCGATCCCGTCGGCCAGCACGCGGCCGGTCAGAACGGACAGATCCGGGTGGTCGCGAAAAAGCCCCTCGAGCCGCAGCAGAAAGTCGCCCGCCATGACGAAATCATCGTCGAGGAACAGGATCACATCCTCATCCGTCAGCCGCGCCAGCGCCGCGTTGCGTTGCGTGGTCGCGCCGCGGGGGCCGAAGACAATTTCCGGCGCCACGACGCTGGCGGCGATGTCGCGCGGATCGACATCCGCCCGAGACGCGGCCGAGATGATCAGCCGATCCGGCAGGCGCTGCTGCCGTGCCAGATCGCGAATGGCGGTGCCGATGATTTGCGGCCGCCCGGTGGTTGCAATTGCGACTGTAATCTTCATGCCATTCATACCGATGAAAACGCTGACCAAACAAGCGCGATGAGTTATTATCACCGCGAAAACAAAGCGGGCCATTTGCACATGACGGCAGAGATCATGGAAATGACCGGCTAGGGTCAGATTAGGAAACTTGCCGATTCGAGTATAGCCCTATTTCCGCCTCTTGCGGTTCGTTAATTCGCTAACGAAATGAACTGAATAACAAAGGCCGCAATAACGCCCCGGTGGCATCGCCATTCCTTCAGATCTCGCCTGCGATATGTCCGGCATAATCTCTGGCGCCAGAGGCGGCCTCGGGTGCGCGGGCGGGCTCTCTGCGCCGCGACGCGACCGCGATGGCGGCCAGCAGCATCAGCGGCGCGCCGGGATCGGGGACGGTGGCCGACAGCATCATGGTCGACAGCACCGCCAGCCCGCCCATCCGGGCGTTGGACAGCTGCGCGGCATTCGCGCCCCGCGCCCGGCCGCCAAAGGCCAGGAACAGGAACGCCAGAAACGCGCCCGTCCCGATGATCCCGACGCTGCCCAGCAGAACAAAGATCATCCCGTTCGATCGCAGCGACCCCGTGCCCGCCCCCAGCCCCCAGGTGTCGCGCAGCGCCTCGAGCCCGCCCATCGCCCATGCCGTCCGCTCCATCCCCGAAGAGCTTTCGGTCTTGCTGAAAATCAGATCGTCGATGACCGAGGCGACCATATCGGGGGCCGAGGTGAACAGCAGCAGCGCCGCGATCACGCCGGTCAGGATGCCCCCGATGACGGCAATCACGATGATCTCTGGCCGGCGCAGGCGCGCGCGCAGCCGCAGCAGGCGCGGGGCGAGGGCCACGCCGACGACCGCCAGCGCGATGAAACCCGACGACGACAGCGCCAGCACCGTCATTGTCCCGCTGCCCAGCGCCAGCACCGCGTCGCCCCGCCGCCGCGAGTGAAGGAAGGCCGAGGCGAAGAAGCCGAAGAACATTGCGCTGGCAGAGGCAAAGCCCGAGGGCTCGGAGAATCCGCCGACGATGCGCGGGATGCCCTTGACCGTCGCCTCGTTCAAAAGCGAATAGTTCGCCGTGCGGATAAAGGACAGGAGCGTGTCGAGCGCGGCCAGATCCATGATCCCCAGCACCAGGTTCAGCCACGCGGCCAGCGCCATGCATCTGGCCCCGAACCCCGCCCCGTGCCGCGTCAGCACATGGACGGCGGCGACGAAGAACCCGCAGGCCAGCAGCACATAGAAGGTCTGCGAGATATTGGCGTTGCTGGGCCCCAGCCAGACCTTGCCCCAGGCAAAGAAGGTGCTGACCCGCACCCCCGTCGCCCCTCGTGCCAGCGCGAAAACCATCGATTCGCCCGCGAACAGCCGCACGAGCACCGTCGCGGAAAAGATCGCATAGCCGGCGAAGCAGAGCAGCGCGATGGTCGCGGGCTCGATCCGGATGGGTCTGGCCGCCATGACCCAGCCGATCAGCGCCAGACATCCCCAGCCGACAAGGGCGGCCGCCGACAGGTTCACCGCCAGAAGCGACAGGCCGCCGACTGAAGGCAGGGTGATGACCGCCATCATGCCAAAGGGGATCATCGCCGCCGTCAGCATCAACAGCCAACGTGCGCCGCCGATCATGGCGAGCAGCAGGATCAGGCCGAAGATGGGGGTGACGGCATAGGCCTCCACGCGCTGCTCCTTCCGGCAGGATGCCTGGCGCCGCCCCATTGGCAGGGCGGCGGGATCGGTTCTGATTCTAGCCCGTTTCAGGAAAACCGCAAAAACAATTGCGGTTATTTCCCGATGTTCGATGGAATGCCCAAAAGTTTTAGCAGGATTAGACTAATTGGCTAGGGTCCGAATAACCCTGTCTTCCAGTCCGCGTCGCGAGTTTCAGCTAAACACATATCTCGCCGGTTGAGCAATTCGATTCCATTTCGTCCATTGGCGGTAAATACGCTGTCTTTTCCGGTATTGTTTGGCGATTTCGGGATTATCGTGTAGTCAATTAAGATGTGGGTATTCGACTGCAGGTTGCAGTCTGTTGGGTTAGCGAGTTGGAAAATGGTGCTCCATGAAACGGCTGCAACCGGGCTCTGGCGTCATTCGCTTTACGCCCCGGAGTCGACGATAATCGATAACTTCAATTCTCAGGTCGTGAAACGGCCCGAGAAGATCGCCGTGATCTGCGGCGACCGGCGGTTGAGCTATGCCCAGCTTGCAGAGCTGTCGCAGCGCATCGGCGCCTCGCTTTTGGCGGCGGGTGTCACCAAGGGCGACCGCGTGGCGATCCTGTCCGGCCGCAGCATCGAAGCGGTGGCCGCCCAACTGGGCGTGCTGACCATCGGCGCCGCCTTCGTGCCGCTCGACCCGGCCTCGCCCGGCGCGGTGCAGTCGGGCATACTGGACGCGGCGGGCATCCATGTGATCCTGACGCATGGCGATGCCGCTGCGGATGCGGGCAAAGGCCGCCACATCATCGACTTGCAAGACATTCCTGCCGCGCCGGCCGATCTGGTCTGGCCGCAGGGTCCGGGCCCAGAGGATCTGGCCTATGTGATCTTCACCTCTGGCTCGACGGGCGAGCCAAAGGGGGTGATGGTGCCGCATCGTGGGGTCTGCCGGCTGGTGCGGGGGCAGGATTACGCGGGTTTCGGGCCGGATCAGGTCATCCTCTGCATGGCTGCCGTCGGCTTCGACGCCATCGTGATCGAGACCTATGGCGCGATCATGAATGGCGGCACGCTGGTCATTCTGCCCGATGCCGCGCCGTCGCTGGACCGGATCGAGGCGGCGATCCGCGACCACGGCGTGACATTCGCCTTCATCACCGCCGGGCTGTTCCACATCATCGCCGAGCATCGGCCGGCGCTTCTGGCGCCGTTGCGGCAGGTCTGTTCCTGCGGCGATGTGCTGTCGGAAACCCATGTGGCGCAGATCCGGCGCAGGCTGCCGCAACTGCGCCTGATCAATGGCTATGGTCCGGCCGAAAACACCGTCGCTACCTGCTTTCACACCATCGGGGACGACTGGACCGGCGGCCCGGTGCCCATCGGGCGGCCGCTGGCGCATGACCGGGTGTTCATTCTGGACGAGGATCTGCGGCCGCTCGGTCCCGGTGAGGTCGGGCAGATTGCCGTCGGCGGGGCCGGCATTGCGCTCGGCTATCTGGGCCGGCCCGACGTGACGGCTGCGTCCTTCGTGCATTTCGAGGCAGACGGCTTTTCCGGCAAGGTCTATCTGACCGGCGATCTGGCGGAAATGCGGCCCGACGGGGTGTTCATGTTCCACGGGCGCATGGATCGGCAGGTCAAGATCAACGGCCAGCGGGTGGAACTGGATGCGGTCGAACACGCCCTGCGCGCCGAACCCGCTGTCGAGGATGCGGCGGTCGTGGCGCGGGTACGGCCCGATGGCAGCCGTGAGATCCTCGGCTTCGTCAAGCCGCAAGCCGGTGCGGGGCCCGAGGGGCAGGTCGCGCCGATCCTGTCGCGGCTGCGCGCCACGCTGCCTGCCGCCGCGGTGCCGTCGCAGCTGATGATCAGGGACGCGTTTCCCCTCTCCGCCTCGGGGAAGGTGGATCGCAAGCGTCTGGCGGCCGAGGTCGAGGCGATGCAACCGCCCTCGGCTTCGCCGACCGCCGATGGGATCGGCGCGGTCATCCGGGCGACCTGGGCCGAGGTTCTGGGCCGGCCGGCCGAACCCGCCGATGCGACGTTTTTCGACCTCGGCGGCACCTCGCTGCAGCTGATCGCCGTCCATGCCCGCCTGCAGCAGAGGCTAGGGCGCGTCTTCGACATCGCCCGCCTGTTCGAGGCCCCGCGCATCCGCGATCTCGAGGTGCTGATCGCCGGCGCCGCGCCTGATTTCACCGCGCCGGCTGCGGCCCTCGACCCCGTTGCCGCCAGCCGGGTGCGGATGTCGCGGGCGCGGGCCAGAAGGGGGGCGTTGCAATGACGCAGGACATCGCCAGTTCGGGCTTTGCCATCGTCGGGCTCGCCGGCCGCTTTCCCGGCGCGGAGTCGGTCGAGGCGTTCTGGTCCGCGATCCGCGAGGGCCGCGACCTGATCCGCCCGCATGACCGCGCGGTGCTGGCCGACAATTTCACCGATGCCGACCGCGCCAGCGAGGCCTATGTGCCGGTCCGGCCGTCCATCAGCGATGCGGCGATGTTCGACGCGCCCTTCTTCAACATGCTGCCGCGCGAGGCGGCGCTGACCGACCCGCAATTCCGGGTGTTTCTGGAATGCTGCTGGCACGCGCTCGAGGATGCCGGCTGCGATCCGATGCGCGCGCCGGGGCCGGTGGGCGTCTTCGGCGGGGCCGGGATGCCGACCTATTTCCTGAACAATGTGATGGCAGAGCGCGGCGCCATCGAGAATTTCGTCTCGACCTATCAACTGGGCGATTACCACATCTCGATGGGCGCGCTGACCGATACCCTGGCCACCCGCACTGCCTTCCGGCTGGGGCTGACCGGGCCGGCGCTGACGGTGGGGACCGCGTGCTCGACCTCGATGACGGCGGTGGCACTGGCGTGCCAGAGCCTCGATGCGTTTCAATGCGATGTGGCGCTGGCCGGGGGTGTCTCGATCACCTTTCCGCAGGAACGCGGCTATCTGTATCAGGAAGGCGGCATGGTCTCGCGCGACGGGCATTGCCGGCCCTTCGATGCGGGGGCGACAGGCACGGTCTTCGGCCATGGCGCGGGCGTCGTGGCGCTGCGCCGGGTCGAGGATGCGGTGGCCGACGGCGACCACATCTATGCGGTGATCCGGGGCGTGGGGATCAACAATGACGGCGCCGACAAGATCGCCTTCACCGCCCCCAGCGTCACCGGGCAGGCCATCGCCATCGCGCAGGCGCAGGGCGCGGCGGGGGTCGATCCGGGCAGCATCAGCTATATCGAATGTCACGGCACCGGCACGCCCCTTGGCGATCCGATCGAATTCGAGGGGCTGAAAAAGGCGTTTCAGGGGGTCGGGCAGGGGCAGGTGGCGCTCGGCTCGGTCAAGGCAAATATCGGGCATTGCGATGCGGCTGCGGGGGTGATCGGGCTGATCAAGACGGCGCTGATGCTGCGCGACCGCGTGCTGCCGCCGATGACCAATTATACGCGGCCGAACCCGAATATCGACCTTGGCCCCAGCCCCTTCCGCATCCCCATGACGGCCGAGGACTGGACCGCCGATGGTCCGCTGCGGGCCGGGGTCAGCGCCTTCGGCGTCGGCGGCACGAATGTTCATGTGATAATGGAAGAGGCACCGCCGCGCAGCAAGACGCAGGCCGAGACGCAGGCCGAGACGCAAGCCGGGGGGCTGTCGATCCTGCCGCTCTCCGCGCGGAACGAGGCCGCGCTGGCGGCGCAGGCGCAGCAACTGGCAGCGGTTCTGTCCAGCGACGCTGCGCCCGAACTGGCCGATGTGGCTTTCACCCTGCAAGAGGGGCGCCGCGCCTTCGACCATCGGCGGGTGGTCGTGGCCGCGACCCGCCAAGAGGCGATTGGGGCGCTGAGCGCGCCCTTTGTCGCCCGACCCGCGCCGGCCGAGGCGCCAGCAATCGCCTTCATGTTCCCCGGTCAGGGGGCGCAATATCCGGGCATGGGGCAGGGGCTTTATCAGACCGAGCCGGTCTTTGCCCGCATCCTCGATGACGGGGCCGAGGCGCTGGCCTCGACGCTGGGGCTGAACCTCGCCGATCTGCTGTTTCGCAGCACGGACGCTGCCGACGCGGCGCGGGTGCTGCGGGATACCGCGATCACGCAACCCGCGCTGTATCTGATCGAATACGCCACCGCGCGGCTGTGGCAGCATCGCGGCATCCAGCCCTGGGCGATGATCGGCCATTCGGTCGGCGAGTTCGTCGCGGCCACGCTGTCCGGCGTGATGGGTTTCGAGACCGGGCTTGCGCTGATTGCGGCGCGCGGCCGCTTGATGCAGGCCCAGCCATCCGGGGCGATGCTGTCGGTCCGCGCGAGCCTTGACGCGGTGCAGGCACTTGTGCCGCAGGGCGTCGATCTGGCGGCCCGGAATGCGCCCAGCCTGCTGGTCTTTGCCGGGCCGGATCAGGCGATCGACGCTTTTGCCGCGACGCTTGAGGCGGCCGGCCTGCCGGCGCGAAAGCTGCACACCTCGCACGCGTTCCATTCCGCGATGATGGACCCGGTGGTCGAGGCGCTGCAGGCCGAGGCTGCACGACACAGCTTTGCCGCGCCGCAGATCCCCTATGTCTCTTGCGTCACCGGCACATGGATCACGCCGGAGCAGGCGACCGACCCCGCCTATTGGGCCCGCCATTGCCGGGCCAGCGTGGATTTCGACGCCGGGCTGCGGACGCTGGCCGGCGACAATGCCGCGCCGGCGCTGCTCGAGGTCGGGCCGGGGCGGACGCTCAGCGCCTTTGCCGGCCAGATCCTGCCGCGCGACCGTCGCGGCGCGGTCATCCAGTCGCTGCCCGATCACGATGCGCCCGACCGCGACCGCGAGACGATGGCCGCGGCCTTCGGCACGCTCTGGACCCATGGGGTTCAGGTGGACTGGTCGCAGATGCGGCAGGGCGGGCAGCGGGTTTCTCTGCCCGGCTATCCGTTCCAGAAATCGCGGCACTGGATCGAACCGCCGGTGCCGCTGTCACGGCAGGCGCAGGCCCCGCTGCGCGACGCGCCCCCACCCGCGCAGGCTGCGGATACCGAACTCAGCAACACGAGGCCTGTCATGGCACAACCCGACCGCACCGACCGTCTGACCCAAACCCTGCTGGCGCTGCTGTCGGATCTCAGCGGGGACAGCTTCACCCCCGCCGACGCGCAGAGCAGCTTTTTGGAGCTTGGCTTCGATTCGCTGTTGCTGGGCCAGTTGGCGCAGCGGCTGGACCGCGAGATGGGCTGCAAGCTGACCTTCCGCCAGCTGATGACGGATTATCCCGATGCCGCGACCCTCGTCGCGCATCTGGACACGGTGCTGCCCGACGACCCGCCGCAAGCGACCGAGCCGCAGCCCGCAGCCAATCCGCAGCCTGTGACCGCACCGCAGCCGACGACTGTCGCCGCGCAGCCTGCGACCTCGCCCATGCCCCAAGCCAGCGGCGATTTGGGCGCGCTGATGCAGGCGCAGACGCAGGCGATGCTGTCGCTGTTCGAAACCCAGATCCGCGGCCTGTCGGGCGGCGGCCAGCCCGCCCCGGCCATGCAGCCCGTCGCCGCTTCCCAAGCCGCCGCCCCGACCGCCGCGCCCGTTATCAAGACCCGCGCCCCCGCAGCCGCCAGCCCCGGCGCGGAGGAGGGCAGCCGGCTGGACATGAACCGCCGCGCGGCGGGCGATGCCGATCTGTCGCCCGAACAGATGCATTTCGTCCGCGACCTGTGCCAGGAATACAGTGCCCGCTTTCCCACCTCCAAGGCGCGGACGCAGGCGAACCGGCGGGCTTTGGCCGATCCGCGCACCGCAGGCGGCTTCCGCCCGGAATGGAAAGAGCTGGTCTTTCCGATCATCGCCGAGACCGCGCATGGATCCCAGCTGACCGACCCTGACGGCAACACGCTGATCGATCTGGTCAACGGCTTCGGCCAGACCGCCTTTGGCCACGCGCCCGATTTCGTCACCCGCGCCGTCTCGGCGCAGCTGGACAAGGGCTTTCCCATCGGCCCCCAGACCGCGCTGGCCCATGAGGTCGCGCAGAAATTCATCAAGGCCACCGGGCATGAGCGGGTGACCTTCTGCAATACCGGCTCCGAAGCGGTGATGGCCGCGATCCGGCTGGCGCGGACGGTGACCGGGCGCGACACGGTGGTCTGCTTCAACGGCGATTATCACGGCATGTTCGACGAGGTGCTGGTGCGCGGCCGCCGGTCCGGCGATCCGACCGCGATGCCGGCGGTGGCGGGGATTCCCGCCGCCTCGGTCTCGAACATGGTGGTGCTGAGCTATGGCAGCGACGAGGCGCTCGACTGGATCCGCGAGAATATCGACGAGGTGGCGGCCGTGCTGGTCGAACCGATCCAGAGCCGCCACCCCGAGCTGCGCCCCCGCACCTTTGTCGAAACCCTGCGCGAGATCACGGTACAGGGCGAGGCGGCGCTGATCCTCGACGAGATCGTCACCGGCTTCCGCGTCGCGGCGGGCGGCATCCAGGAGCTGTGGCAGATCCGGCCCGACCTCGCGACCTATGGCAAGGTCGTGGGCGGCGGCATGCCCATCGGCGTCTTGGCCGGGGATGCGCGCTTCATGGACGCGCTGGATGGCGGGTTCTGGTCCTTCGGCGACGAATCCATCCCCGAGGTCGCGCCGACCTTCTTTGCCGGGACCTTCGTGCGGCACCCGCTGGTGCTGGCGGCGGCCTCGGCCGTGCTCGATCACATCGCGGGCGAGGGGCGGGCGCTGTATGACCGCGTCGGGCCGCGTACGCAGGCGCTGCTGGCGCAGTTGAACGACATCCTGCAACAGCGCGGGCTGCCTCCGGCCGTGACCGGGGTGTCAAGCTGGCTGATCGTCAACCTGACCCCGCTCGATCCGCGGGCGGGGCTGCTGTTCCCGCTGATGCGGCTGGGCGGCGTGCATGTCATCGACGGCTATGGCTGGTTCTTCACCACCGCCCATTCCGAGGAGGATTTCGCCAAGGTGGCGCAGGTCTTTGCCGCGGCGCTCGACCGGCTGCAGGCGGCGGGGATCCTGCTGGGCGAGGGGCAGGCACAGCCCGAACAGCCGCGTTCGCTGCCGCTGACCGAGCCGATGAAAGAGGTCTGGATGGCCGCGCAGCTGGGCGAGGCCGCGTCCAGCGTCTTCATCGAAAGCGCCCGCATCAGTTTTGACGGCGACCTGGACGCCGCCGCGCTCGAGACCGCGCTGAACCACGTCATCGCCCGCCATGACGCGCTGCGCCTGCGCTTCGACGCCGATGGCGGCGGGGCCGAGGTCATGCCCGAGCTGCGCCTGACGCTGACGCCCGAGGAGACCGACCCCGACGGCTTGCAGGCGATCATCGCCGAGGACGCCCGGACCGGCTTCGATCTGGTCGAAGGGCCGCTGATCCGCGCCCGCCTGCTGCGGCTGCAGCCCGACCGCCATGTGCTGATCCTGACCAGCCATCACATCGTCTGCGACGGCTGGTCGACCAGCGTCGTGCTGGACGAACTCGCCGCGCTTTATGATGCGCAGCGTCGCGGCACCACGGCCGATCTGCCGCCCGCGCCCAGCTTTGCCGACTACGCCGGTCAGGCCGAGGCACGCGCCCCCGATGCAGCCTCCGCCGGTTTCTGGCAGGCGCAGTTCCCGCAGATGCCGGAACTGCCGGAACTGCCGACCGACGCCCGCCGCGACGGGATGCGCAGCTTTACCGGCGCCACCCACATCCACCATATCGACGCCGAGACCACCCGCGCGCTGAAGCGGGCGGCGGGGCGCGAGGGCGTGACCCTGTTTGCGGCCCTTGGCGGGGCGCTGGCGGCCATGCTGGGGCGGATGTCGCATAGCGATCAGATCGTGCTGGCCGTCCCCTTTGCGGGCCAAACCCTGCTGGCGAACGACCGTCTGGTCGGGCATTGCGTGAACCTGCTGCCGGTCAAGCTGGACTGCGATTGTCAGATGCCGCTGCGCGAGCACCTGAAGGCGGCCTCGACGCGGTTTCTGGACTGCTTCGACCGGGGCGACATGACCTATGGTTCGATCCTGCGGGCGGCCGGGCTGCGGGCCGGGATGCACCGCCAGCCGCTGTCCGAGATTCAGTTCAACCTTGACCAGCAGCCCGCCGATTTCGGTTTTCCGGGGCTGCGGACCTCGGTCGCCAGCAATCCGCGCGCCTTCACCAATTTCGACCTGATCTTCAACGTCACCGAAAGCCCCGAGGGGCTGCGGATCGACCTGACCTATGCCAGCGACATCCTGAACGATCAGACCTGCGCCCGCTGGTGCCGCCAGTATGAGCATCTGCTGCAGGAACTGGTCGCCGATCTGGACCGCCCGCTGGCGTCGGTGCCGCTGATCCCGCCGAACGAGGCTGCGGCATTGGCGGCGATGGGCAACGACACCGCGCGCCCCGTCCCCCTGCCGCTGCGCGCCGATGCGCTGATCGACAAGATGATCGAAAGCCAGCCCGACGCCATCGCCATCGAGGACGCGACCGGCGGGCTGAGCTATGCCGATCTGGGTCGGCAAAGCGATCGGCTGGCGGCCGAGATCCGCCGTCGCCTGCCCGAATCCGGCGGACGGGTCGCGGTGCTGATGGACCGCTCGGCCCGGATGGTGGTCGCGCTGCTGGCGGTGATGAAGGCGGGCAAGGTTTACATCCCGCTCGACCCGCTGCACCCGTCGGCGCGGCTGCGTGCCGTGCTGCAGGCGTCGGGCGCCGCCGGGCTGGTCCATGACGGCGAGGTTGCGGATCTGACGAAGGGGCTGGACCTGATCTGCATGAACCCGGCGGACATCGCCGCGGACGCGCCGACCGACCTGCCGCCGCTGGCTGACGCGGCGGGCAATGACAGCGCCTATGTCATCTTTACTTCGGGCACGACCGGCACCCCGAAAGGGGTCGAGGTGCCGCATTCGGCGCTGGCGAATTTCCTGCTGTCCATGGCCGACCGGCCCGGCTTCACCCGCGACGACGTGCTGCTGGCGGTGACGACGGTGTCGTTCGATATCGCGGCG
This sequence comes from Paracoccus jeotgali, assembly GCF_002865605.1. Classification (NCBI taxonomy): domain Bacteria; kingdom Pseudomonadati; phylum Pseudomonadota; class Alphaproteobacteria; order Rhodobacterales; family Paracoccaceae; genus Paracoccus; species Paracoccus jeotgali. The sequence goes on along the minus strand of NZ_CP025583.1, from coordinate 1,686,635 downwards.
CTGGAGCTGTTCCTGCCGCTCGTCTGCGGCGGGCGCGTCGTCATCGCCGCCGAGCAGGAGGTGAAAGAGGCGTTCCCGCTGGTCGCGCGGCTGGGGCAGGGCGATATCACCATGTTGCAGGCCACGCCCACGCTGATGCAGATGCTGCTCGAAGCCGGACTGACCCCCGACCCGCGCCTGACCCTGCTGGTCGGCGGCGAGCCGCTGCCGCGTGATCTGGCCGACCGGCTGATCGCGCTCGGCGGGTCGGTCTGGAACATGTATGGGCCGACCGAGACGACGATCTGGTCCTCTTGTGGGCGGGTCGACAGCGGGCCCATCGACATCGGCACGCCCATCGCCAACACCGTGATGCATGTGCTGGACGAGGGCGGCCAGATCGCCCCCATCGGCGTGATCGGAGAGCTGAACATCGGCGGCGCGGGCCTTGCGCGCGGCTATCTGGACCGACCCGACCTGACCGAGGCGGCGTTCCGCATGGTCGAGATCCCCGGCCAGGAGCCGATGCGGCTCTACGGCACCGGCGACCTGGCGCGGCGCGGCGCGGATGGCCGGATCACCCTGCTGGGCCGGCGCGACGGCCAGATCAAGCTGCGCGGCTTCCGCATCGAGTTGAGCGAGATCGAGACCGCGATGCGCGCCGTGCCGGGCATCGCTGCCGCAGCGGTGGCGCTGCGCGACGGCCCCGGCGGCGCCATGCTGGTGGGCTTTTGGGTGGGGTCCGAGGCGGTCGATGCAGCGGCGATCACGCAGGCGCTGAAAGCCGTGCTGCCGGCTTACATGATCCCGACGCGCTTCCAGCGTCTGGACGCGCTGCCCCAGACTGCCAACGGCAAGCTTGACCGCCGCGCGCTGCCGCCGCTGGATCAACCCGGCCCGGCAGTCGCCGCGACGAAACTGGTCGCCCCCGACGGCGATCTGGAACAGCTGCTGGCCGAGATCTGGCAGGGTGTTCTGGGCCTCGAACGGATCGGGGTCACGCAGGATCTGTTCCAGCTTGGGGCGGATTCGCTCAGCATCTTCCGGATCGCGGCGCGGATGCTGGACAAGGGGCTGGGGATTGAGGCGCGGCATCTGATGCAGCACCCGACCGTGCGCGCCGCCGCAGCCTTCCACCAATCACGCGAGGCGACGCCCACCGGCCCGTCCCTGCGCGATTTTCGCAAGGGAGCGCGGCGGCAGGCCGCGTCAGGGACATGACCATGCCGATTGGACCGACCGAAGACTTTGACGATGCGCTGGCACCCGATGCGGGCAGCGAGCTGCTGCCCTGCTCGGCCACGCAAGAGCGGTTCTGGTTTCTCGACCGCATGGACCCCGGCAATCTGGCCCTGAACATCGCCTTTCGCTGGAACGTCAGCGGAAAATTCAGCGCTGCGGCGTTCGAGGCGGCCTTCAAGGGCGTCATCGCGCGGCACGAGATCCTGCGGACCCGGTATCTGTTGAAGGATGGCCGGCCGGTTCAGCAGATCATGCCCTCGGCGCCCTTCCATCTGTCGGAGATCGACATCCGCAACACCCCGCAGGCCGAGCAAGAGGATCGGATCGACGCAATTGCGATGGAAAACGCGCGAATGCCGTTCGATCTGGCCCAGCCGGGCCTGCTGCGCGCGACCCTGATCCGCTTGTCGAACGACCGCGCGCTGCTGGCGATCACGGTGCATCACATCTGTTTCGACGGCTGGTCCATCGGCGTTCTGGGCCGCGAGGTCGGGCAATTGGCGGCGGCCTTCCAGAAGGGCGTGACCGCCGACTTGCCGGAATTGCCGCTGCAATATGGTGATTACGCGCTGTGGCAGCGCGAATATGCCGAAAGCGCGCCCTTTGCTGCCGAGCTGGCGCCGTGGCACGACAGGTTGCGGGACGCGCCCTATTTCGAGCTTGAACCCGACTTCCCGCGCTCTCTTCAGCGCAGCCCCGCCTGTGCCCTTGTCACGACCGAGCTTCCCCCGGCCTTTGGCGAGCGGTTGCGGGCCGCCGCGCGGGCCCGGTCGATGTCCCCGTTCGGATATGGTGCCGCCGTGCTGTCCGCCCTGCTTTCGCGCCTCACCGGCGCGCCCGAGGTGCTGTTCGGCAGCCAGGTCGCCGGACGGTCCGAGGTCGATCTGGAGCCGCTGATCGGCGTGTTCATCGACAATGTCATTCTGCGCTTCGACACCGCCCAAAATCGCACCATGGCGCTGCATCTGGACCATGTCCGCGAGACCCTGCAGGACACGCTGACGGGCCACCCGGTGCCGTTCAACAAGCTGGTCGAGATCGCGAACCCGCCGCGTGACCCTTCGCGTACGCCGCTGATCTCGATCAACTTCATTCTGCAGCAAGTGTTCATGGAAACGGCGCGCTACGGCGACTTCGAACTGTCCAGCTCGCCGTCGCAGGCGCCGGGGGCGATCTATGACCTTAATTTCGTGCTGATCGGACGGGCGAGCGGCTGGCGGATGACGCTGGAACACAGCACCGATCTGTTCGACCGCAAGACAGCCCAGGACCTGCTGGCGGCGTGGCTGGCGGCGTTTCAATTCGCCTTCGACGGCGAGGACAGGCTGCTGTCGGACCTGCCGCTGATCCCCATCGGGCCGCAGGCGCGTGCCGAGACCGCGCGGCGGCTGGACAATCTGGAAGCCGTGCTGACCGCGCATCGCGGCGTCAGCGCGGCCGCCGCGGTCCGGTATCGCGGCGACGATGGGTCCGAGCGGCTGCACGCCTTTGTCGCGCCGGACAGGGACGCGCCGCCGATGCCGCTCGAGGCGCTGCCCCGGGCGCTGGCGGAACATCTGGACCAAGCCGCTGGTTCACCCGACCGCCCGGACGGGATCAGCGTGCTGCTGGACCTGCCTCGTGACCGTAACGGCAACATCGCGCGGCATCGCCTGCCTCTGCCCGAGGCCGCCGCCGCGACCACATACGCGCCGACCCCGGCAGCGCCCGCCCCCTCGCCGATGGCGGCCGCCGCCGACATCGAGGCGCGGCTGGCGGCGATCTGGTCCGACCTGCTGGGGCTGGACAACATCTCGCCCTCGGCAAATTTCTTCGATCTGGGCGGACATTCCTTGCTGACGGTGCGGATGCTGGTGATGATCGAGCGCGAGTTCGGGCGACGCCTCAGCCTCGCCACGATCTATCATGTGCCGACCTTGCGGGCGCTTGCCCAGCACCTTGCGAGCATCTCGGACAAATCCGAGCCGGAGGAGAAGGCCGATCCTGCCGAGGATCGCCTCTGGCGCGTTCAGCCGCTGATCGAGGCGGGCGAGGGCATTCCCCTGATCGCGATCAACAATGCGCAGATGGTCTTTGAACTGGCCCGGGGCATGAGCGTCCCGCGGCCCGTTCTGTCGGTCAGGATGTTCGAAAAACACCGCGGCGCCAAGCTGACCCCGCGCCCGTTCCAAGAGATCGCGACGGAATGCATAGAGGCGATCCGCAGTGCGCAGCCGCACGGGCCTTACGCGCTGTTCGGCATCTGCGTGCATGGCAACCTCGCGATCGAGGTGGCGCGGCAGTTGCAGGCCGCGGGCGAAGAGGTCGCGGCCGTGATCCTGAAGGATGTGTGGGAGCCGGCCTATGCCGCAAGCCTCGACGACAGCCGCAGCGCGGCGATCCTCGGGCGGCTGCATTTCCTGAAAACCCGGCTGCGTCTGGTGCTGGCGGGCGAGCAGTCGCTGTCGGCGTTCCTGGGCACGTTCCGGCTGGTCCGAAAGACTGGGCTGCTGACCGCCGGCGTCAAGCTGGGGCTGATCGAGCGGGTCCGCAACACCGACATGGATCAGGAGCAGGAGGAGTTCGTGAACTATCTGACCGACGCCCGCAACGTCCACAGGCCGGACCCCTATGACGGCACCGTGCTGCACTTCGTGACGCGCGAGACGCCGACGCGGCCGCCCTTCGACCCGGAAATGGGTTGGGCGCGGCTGGTGACTGGGCGGCTGGTCACGCAGGCGCTGCCGCAGCTTTATGTCGGCAGGCGCGCCAAGCAGGGCATTGATGAAGCCGCCCGGCGGATCGAGGATCTGCTGTCTGCGGCCGAGGATGCCGGCGCCAAACCCGGAACGGCGTCAGCGCAAGGGCAGGGTCAGAACAATGTCACATAGGCTGTCAGACCCCAGACCGCGGCACAGGCCGCAATCGCGATCAGGCGCCATTGGTGCCCGGCGATCTCGCGTCTGCCGGCCGTCACCGCAGGGTCTTCCACTGCCGACGACGCGGTGTCGCCCGATGGATACCAACTGCCATCCGGCAGGTCTGAGAGTTCGTCATCGGTCCACTCTGATCGTGGCTGATAGTCTGAATGGTCACGGCGTTGCGCGGTCACGGCCCCTGCCTTTGGTGCGGTCAGTTCCAGAGAGGAACCCGGCCACCGCGCAAGCTCCATCCATGGTTGTGCCATAAGCGGGGGCCGCGATGCAATCGGGCAGATGCGTATCTGCCCGCGTTACCAGTGTCTTAGTGAGTAAAATTTTAAACGTCGGGTGTGGATGATGTCGGAACGGCTGGCGGTCACAGATAAGGTCAAGGAGGCCCTGCAGCAGGCAGGCCCGCAGATTCTGTTGCAGGATCAAACGATAACCGGGGCGGCGACGGTCGCGGCAGAGGAGGTTTCCGGCCCGCCGCTGCCGCGGATCTATCTGGTCGAGGCCGGAAGCGGCGACGCCGCGGGCCCGGTCGAGCCCTGTTTCGACCGGCCAATTCTCGCCGATCTGGCCAAGCGGGCCTTCGATCTGGTGCTCTCTTTCCTGCTGCTGATGTTCCTCGCGCCGGTGATTCTGCTGATCGCGGTGACGCTCAAGCTGCGGTATGGTGGGCCGGTGCTGTATGGCCATCGCCGCATCGGTCGCGGCGACACCGAGTTCAACTGCTTCAAGTTCCGCAGCATGTATCCCGACGCCGACCGCATCCTGGCCGACTGCCTGGAAAGCGATGCGCGCCTGCGCGACGAATGGGAAACCACGCAAAAGCTGAAATGCGATCCCCGCGTCCACCGCGTCGGCAAGATCCTGCGGAAATCGAGCCTCGACGAATTACCGCAGCTTTTCAACGTCTTGATCGGCGATATGAGCCTGGTCGGCCCCCGGCCCATCGTGCGCGCCGAGATGCGCAATTACGGCCAGTTCATCCGCTATTACCTGGCCGCGCGACCGGGCATCACCGGGCTGTGGCAGGTCAGCGGCCGCAACAACACCACCTATGGCGAGCGCGTGGCGCTGGATGTCCGCTATGTGCGCGAGATGTCGCTGGCGCTGGATCTGCGCATCCTGCTGCGGACGGTGCGCGTCGTGCTGACCGGCCACGGTGCCTATTGATCATGCCGGGACGGTTCCGAAATTCTGCGACGGCACGGGATCAGGCCACAAGCGCGTCCAGCCACGCCTCAAGCCACAAGGCCGCGGGCGATGCGATCCTGACCATTGCCGAGCGGATCATCCTGCAGGTCTCGCAATTCGCGATCTTTCTGCTCGCCGCGCGCATCCTTGGCCCTGCCGAGTTCGGGCTGTTCTCGCTAGTCTCGGCTTGCGCGATCCTGCTGCTCAGCGTGGCCGAGGTCGCCTGGGTGCCGTTTATCATGTCGCGCGACGGCGACGAATCGGTGCCGTTGCAGGTGCTGTTCGTGGCGATACTGAACGGTGCGGTCTTCGGCGTGCTGGGTGCGCTGCTGTCCCTTGGCGCCGGATTGCTGGGGCTGGGGCAGGATCTGGTGATGCTGGGCGTGCTGTTCGCGCTGTGGGTGGCGCTGGCCAATGCCTCCCGGGCGCAGCGCGGGGTGCTGATGTGGATGAACCGGCTGAAGGCCGGCGCGCTGTGCGAGATCGGCGGCGAGCTGGCGGGGCTGGTCGTCGCCATCTACGCCCTGCAGCAGGGGCAGGGGGTCTTCGCCCTCGTCTATGGCCGGCTGTCTGCGCAGAGCGTGACGCTGGTGCTGGGTCTTCTGGCAATGCGGCGGTTGCCCCGCCCCGGCCTGCCGCGCGAGGTGCTGCGCGAGCTGTGGCGCTTCTCGGTCCAGTTCTTTGCCAGCCGGATGCTGGTGCAGCTGCGCTTTCAGTTCATCACCTTGACCATCGGCGCGTTTCTTGGCCCGGCGGCCGTCGGCTTCTATCGCGCCGCCGAGCGTCTGGTCGGCGCGGTGTGCGAGCTGATCATGGTGCCCGCGCAGATGCTTGCGTGGGCGCATCTGCGTCAGGCCCGCGATCAGGGCGATCCGGCGCATCAGGCGGCGCGGGTCCGCGAGCAGGCGACGCGGCATCTGAAGGTCGTCATGGCCCTTGGCGCGCCCCTGCTGCTTTGGCTGGTGATCATGAACCACGCCCTGATCGAGGGGCTGCTGGGCCCGGAATGGACGCCTGCGGCGGTGCTGGTGGCGATCCTGGCCGCCGGGCGGCTGATCATGATGCCGGGGATCCTGACCGAGCCGCTGATGACGATACTGGGCCGGGTCAGCGATCTGCCGCGCTTCATGGCGTCGATCCTGGGGGTTTCGGTGCTGCTGACGCTGGTGACGGCGCCCTTCGGCGTGATCGCCATCGCCTGGGGCCAAAGCGCGATCTGCGCCATGGTCATGGTCGCGACCTTCTGGCTGTTCGACCGCCGGGCTGGTGTGCCGTGGCGCGGTCTGGTCGGGCCTCTGGCGACGCTGATCGTGCCGCTGATCCTTGGCATGCTGGCATTGCTGCTGCTGGACCGGCTGTTCGCGGGAACCGGCCTGCCTGCGCTGGTGCGGGCCATCGCGGTCGGGCTGACGGGGGGCGCGGGATATCTGCTGGCGCTGGCTGTCTTCGACCAGTCCATCTTCCAGCAGGTCACCATCATCCTGCGCCGCAGGCGCCCCGGCGTCGAGGTCTCGCCATGATCGACACATCTGCTGCCATGGGGTCGCTTGACGGCTGGCGGCCCCGTCTCAGGGGCGCGGCCCGGCTGCTGCGCGCTGCGCCCGCCGCCGCTGTCGCCCGGCTGCGCGCCCCGACCGCGCGCCCGCCGCGCTTTGCCGGGGCCTATGACAGCCGCGAGCAGGCGGTGGCCGCCGCCGCCCGTCTGGGAGATGTGGGTTACGATCACGAGGCGCTTGCGGATGTCTCTTTCGCCCGGATGTGCCGGACGGCCGCCTGGGATTATCCCGTCCTGTTCTGGCTGGACCGCTGGCTGCCGGAAAGCCGCTCGCTGCTGGATGCCGGCGGGCATATGGGCACAAAGTTCATCGCGTTTTCCCGCCTTCTCGATCTGTCGCGGACGGACTGGACGGTCTATGACCTGCCTGCGATCATCCGCACGGCGCGTGCGCGTCAGAAGGCAGGCGAGTTGCCGGCAGAGATCGGTTTCATCGACCGGCTGGATGTCGCCGAGACGCCCGACATCCTCCTCGGGTCCGGGCTGCTGCAATATCTGGATGTGCCCTTTGCCGATCTGATCGCGCAGTTCCCGCGGCCGCCGCGTTTCATCCTGCTCAACAAGGTGGCGGTGCGCGAGGGGCCGACCCTGTTCACGCTCGAGCGGATCGGCACCGCGCGGGTGCCCTATCGGATCCGGAATCGCCGCGAATGGCTTAACGACATCTCGGCCCTTGGGTATGATATCGCGGATAGCTGGACGATTCCCGAACTGGCGCATGTGATCCCCACCCATCCCTGGCAGGGTCAAAGCCAAAGCTGCGGCTACGCGCTGCGCCGGGCTGAGGGCTGACAGGCGCCGTGAACGAATAATTCCCCAGAGGGTTGCACACCCGCCACTATACATCCATATACCATCTACGCGGATGGTAAGGTGAGGCGCAGGCCGATGAAGCTGACGGATAACGAGAAGATCACGATCAACCTCGGTCACGTCGATCTTGGGCGGATCGACCTGCTGGTGCAGGAAGGCTTCTATGGCAATCGCAGCGATTTCATCCGCACCGCCATCCGCAACCAGTTGACCGCCGAAGCCGACGCGGTCAGCCGCTCGATCGAGCGGCACACGCTGGAGATGGGCCTGCGCGACATCAGCCGCGCGGAACTGGAAGCCACCGCCGAGGCAGGCGAGGTGCTGCATATCAAGGTGGTCGGGTTGGCGCGGATCGCCCCCGATGTCAGCGTCGAACTGGCTCGCAAGGCCATCGGCTCGCTGACCGTGCTGGGCGCGTTGCAGGCCCGGCCAGAGATCAAGGCGGCTCTCAAGGACCGCATCAGCTAGGGGCGCAGCCCCCGGAGACACACGACATGAACAACGACTTTACCGCGGCGCTTGGCCGCGCGATGGAACATACCCGCGCCGGAAACCCGGCCGAGGCAACGCGTCTGATCCAGGCCGCGCTGACCGGCGCACCGGCACCGGCACCGGCACCGGCACCGGCACCGGCGGCCAAGGCCAAGGCCGCGCCGCCTGCACCCTCGGTCAAGCCGGGGGCCAAGGCACCTATCGAGGATGCCGAGATCATCTCGGAAACGCCGCCGCGTCGCGGGCCGATGGCGGGCTTTGCCATGCCCTCGGGTCTGGGTCAGGGCGGCGTGGATCTGCAGCAGATGCTGGGCAAGCTGGGCGCGATGTCGCCGCAGGGGCTGAACGGCCTGCCGCAGGGTCTGACGGGCCTGCCGCAGGGCCTGCCCGGCAGCGGCAAGACACCCGCTATCCCCGAGGGCGCGTGCTACGAGACGCGGCACTTCACCTCGAAACATGGTGCGCGCGACTATCGCCTGTTCGTGCCGTCCAGCCTGCCGGACGGTCCCAAGGGGCTGATCCTGATGCTGCATGGCTGCACCCAGAACCCGGATGATTTCGCCTGCGGGACCGACATGAACAGCCACGCCGAGCGGCACGGGCTGATCCTTGTCTACCCGCACCAGTCCCGCGCCCATAACGCGCAGGGCTGCTGGAACTGGTTCCGGCCCGAGGATCAACGCGCCGCCTCGGGCGAGGCCGCATTGCTGGCCGCGCTGGCCCGCGAGGTTCGCGCCGAGTTCGCCGTCCCCGAGGGCGCCGTCTATGCGGCGGGCCTGTCCGCCGGTGGCGCCATGGCCGCGACGCTGGCCGCCACCCACCCCGAGCTTTTCGGGGCGGTCGGCGTCCATTCCGGCCTGCCGCACGGCGCGGCGCACGACATGCCCTCGGCCTTCGCCGCCATGCGCGGGCAGCCGAATGGGAGCATTACTAAAACGCAAGGATCGGTGCGGATGATCATCTTCCACGGCAGCGCCGATGCGACCGTCCACCCCTCCAACGCCAAGGCGCTCTTCGCCTCGACCGGCGCCGGCGCGCATGGCAAACCCCGCCGCGAAACCGGCACCACCAAGGCCAACCGGTCGTGGAGCCGAGACATCGTCAAGACCCCCGACGGAAAGGTAGTGGTCGAAGCCTGGACCATCACCGGCGCCGGACACGCCTGGTCCGGCGGCAGCCCCGACGGCAGCTTCACCGACCCGAGCGGCCCCGACGCCTCGGCGGAAATGGTGCGGTTTTTCATGGGGTAGGAAGGGTGGTTCTGGCGGTCGTGCAGCGGACTGCCGAGGCCGCGACCAAATGAGACCGTTCTTGCGAGGCGTGCGGCTGGAGCTTACCAGCCGCACGCCTCGCGAAGCGGTGCGATTGTTTCAGTCAACTCCGCAGAGGCTGAGCTTGGATGAAGACTGTAGCCCCGCTCGTTCCGAGTTCGACAGGTTTTATCATGGTGGCTCCACCGTGAGCGAACTCGGACGGAGGAGTGACAACGGTGGACAGTCCAACTGTTTTCTAGAGAATGCTGCGACGCTGAAACGTAGGGACCTCTTCAGTCTCCCCTTCGACCTTTGTTGAAGGCAGGGCGATGCGCATCTCAAAGGTTATCCGGCTGGCGTTCTGAGTAGCGTTGCTCACCTCGCCACCTGCTTCCGCCCGCAAGGGCAAAATGGAAATGCCGGCTTTCCCAGCTGCTTTGTCGGCGGAAGACTCAGTCACAGCAACATCGAACTTGACGCTTGTAACAGGGACGAACCCATTGAAATAGGAAACGACGTCGGTTCCGCGCATTGTCCGATCCGTGGCAGGATTGACGTTTATGCCTGCGGAGGTGAGCTCCAGACTTGCATCCTGCAGCGACTGCAGTGTTGCCTTAACGAACTCTTTCAGTTCCACTCTTTGCCATCCCTGCTCTTAGTCGCTTACAAACGAGAAAAAGCCCCTTCGGGGCGCACAGACTTACTCTTCGACTTTTTGAAAATTGGCTCCGGCGGTAGGGATCGAACCTACGACCAATTGATTAACAGTCAACTGCTCTACCGCTGAGCTACGCCGGAACACGGGGGTGATATAGCGGCCGGTTTCGGGGACGTCCAGAGGGTATTTCGAAGAATTTTCAGCGCAGCGAGAAGGGCGTTTCCGGGCCGGGAAGGGCGGTGGCGGTGGTGGCGCCGAGTTCGGTCAGGGCGATCAGATGGGCCAGCACGCTGCGGGCGGCGGCGGGCATCAGGGCGGCGGGGACGTGATAGAGCCTCTGGGCAAGCGCGGTGGCGTTGGCGGGGCCGTCCTGCAGCGCGTGCAGGATCTGCGCGGTCCGGTCCTGGCGGTGGGCGCGCAGCTCGGCCAGACGCGTCCCGGGGGCCTCGACGGGGTCGCCATGGGCGGGCAGCAGGTGGGTGGGCGAGAGCAGCTCGATCCGGTCGAGGCTGCGGAAATAATCCAGCAGATCGCCGTCCGGAGGCGAGATCAGCGTCGAGGACCATCCCAGCACCAGATCGCCGCAAAACAGCGTCTTGTCCCACAGAAACGCCAGATGGCCGCCCATATGGCCGGGGGTGTGGATGGCGCGCAGGGTCCACTCGTCGCTCGTGACCTCGTCACCGTCGCGCAGCAGCAGGTCGGGGCGGAAGGCCAGATCGCGGCCCTCGCCGCCGCCGGTGGCCTCGCCCAGCCGCTGCATGGCGACCGAGCGGCCGGAATTCGCGTCGCCAAAGGCCAGCACCGGCGCGCCGGTCGCTTGCGCCAGCGCGGCGGCGCCCTCGGAATGGTCGAGATGGGCGTGGGTCACGAAGATATGGCTGATCCGGCCCGCGCCGGCTGACAGGATCGCGTCGCGGTGGCTGGGAATGTCGGGGCCGGGGTCGATGACGGCGATCTGATCCCTGCCGATCAGGAAGGTGTTGGTGCCCGGACCCGTCAGCGGCGAGGGGTTCGGGGCAAGGATCGTCTGCAGCATCGTCACGGCTTTCCCTTGGCCTGTCCGGCCTGTAACGTAACCCGCCGGAGAAGGGGGCGCCATGCAATTCGGACCCGATTTCAGCTGGCTGAAACGCTTCATGCCGCGCGGGCTGTATGGCCGCGCGGCGCTGATCCTGCTGCTGCCGGTCTTTACGCTGGTGCTGGTCGTCACCGTCACCTTTCTGCAGCGGCACTTCGAAGGGGTCACCCGCCAGATGACCGCCAGCGTCGCGCCGGGGCTGGAATTCGTGGCCGACAGCGTCGATCAGGCCCCCGACGCCGCCACCGCGCGCGAGCTGGGGACGCGGCTGGGGGCGCAGCTGGGCTTTGCCTTCGACATGCCGGGCGAGGATCTGACGGATTCGCGGCTTTATTATGATGTCTCGGGCCGGATCGTCGCGGATGAGCTGCGCGATCGGGTCAGCGCGGTGCAGGCGGTGGCGCTGAGCGATATAAAGCTGGTGCGGCTGGGGCTGGCGGGGCGGCATGGGCGCTATACGCTGTCATTTCCGCGGGCGCGGGTCAGCGCCTCGAACCCGCATCAGCTTCTGGTGCTGCTGGGGTTCACGGCCGCGCTGATGACGGTGATCGCGGGGCTGTTCCTGCGCAACCAGCTGCGCCCGATCCGTCAGCTGGGTCTGGCGGCCGAGGATTACGGGCGCGGGCGCATCACGCCCTATCGCCCCGGCGGCGCGGCCGAGATCCGTAGCGCGGGCGCGGCCTTTGTCGATATGCGCAACCGGCTCGAGCGGCTGGCCGAAAGCCGGGGGATCATGCTGACCGGGATCAGCCACGACCTGCGGACTCCGCTGACCCGGCTGCAATTGTCGCTGTCGATGCTGTCGCCGGACCTGCCCCCGGACGAGGAAGAGATCGCCGCCATGCAGCGCGACGTGTCGGACATGACGCAGATGGTGAACGCGTTTCTGGCCTTTGCCCGCGACGCCGCGCAGGACGGGCCGGCCGAGACGGTGGCGCTGCGGCCGTTTCTCGAACGCATCGTGCAGGACGCCCATCGCGCCGGGCACAACATCGCATGGATCGACGAGACCACGAAGCAAGGTGCCCGTGTGCCGGCGGCAAGCCTGCGGCCCGACCTGATGCGGCGCGCGATCGAGAACCTGATCAACAACGCCGTGCGCCACGGCACCAAAGCACAGCTGCGGCTGTCCAGCAGCCCCCGCCATCTGCGCATCGCGGTCGAGGATGACGGGCCGGGCATTCCCGAAGAGCTGCGCGAAGAGGCGATGCGGCCCTTCTCGCGGCTGGACAAGGCCCGCTCGCGCCCGCAAGGGGGCGGTGCGGCGGGCTTGGGACTGGCCATCGCCGCCGACGCCGCGCGCAGCCATGGCGGGCAGTTGCGCTTGGACCAGAGCCCGCATCTGGGCGGGCTGCGGGCCGAGATCACGCTGGTCGCGCGGTGACGGGCCGCGGCGCGGCGGCCCGGCTCTGGTTGACTTGGCCTGACCCAGCCTCTATATGCCGCCAGACCCTGCACATGTTCGTCATGACCGGGTCTTGAACTGGCAGCCAGACTCATCGCCGCGTTTTTTCACAAGGCCATGAATTTTGGGGAAAACCCGCCGCGACCCGGGATCGGGGACCGGACGGGATTTTGCGTTTCGCGATTCGCGCGGAACGTTGTCGAGAAGTGGCGCAGCAAGGTTTGCTGCGAGTATTGACAGTAAGCAACGGGAAGAACCGAATGCCGACGATCCAACAGCTGATCCGCAAACCGCGGCAGCCGAAAGTGCAGCGCAGCAAGTCGCAGCACCTTCAGGGCTGCCCGCAGAAACGCGGTGTCTGCACCCGCGTCTATACCACGACGCCGAAAAAGCCGAACTCGGCCATGCGCAAGGTTGCCAAGGTGCGCCTGACGAATGGTTTCGAGGTCATCTCCTATATTCCGGGCGAAAAGCACAACCTGCAGGAACACAGCGTCGTGCTGATCCGTGGCGGGCGCGTGAAAGACCTTCCGGGTGTCCGTTACCACATCCTGCGCGGTGTGCTGGATACCCAGGGCGTCAAGGATCGTCGTCAGCGTCGTTCGAAATACGGCGCGAAGCGTCCGAAATAAGGAGATAACCAGATGTCCCGTCGTCACGCCGCTGAAAAGCGCGAAGTGCTGCCCGACGCCAAATATGGCGATCGCGTGCTGACCAAGTTCATGAACAACCTGATGGTCGATGGCAAGAAATCGACCGCCGAGCGCATCGTCTACAACGCGCTGGAACGTGTCGAAGTCCGCCTCAAGCGCGCCCCGATCGAGGTGTTCCACGAGGCCCTCGACAACGTGAAGCCCTCGGTCGAGGTGCGTTCGCGCCGCGTCGGTGGTGCCACCTACCAGGTGCCGGTCGAGGTCCGCCCCGTCCGCCGCGAGGCGCTGGCGATCCGCTGGCTGATCACCGCGGCCAAGAACCGCAACGAAAACACAATGGAAGAGCGTCTTGCCGGCGAACTTGCCGACGCCGTCAATGGCCGCGGTACCGCCGTGAAGAAACGCGAAGACACCCACAAGATGGCCGACGCCAACAAAGCGTTCAGCCATTATCGCTGGTAAACGGGGGAAAGCCTATGGCACGCGAATATCCGCTGGAGCGTTACCGCAACTTTGGGATCATGGCCCATATCGACGCGGGCAAGACCACGACGACCGAGCGTATCCTGTTCTACACCGGCAAGAACCACAAGATGGGCGAAACCCACGAGGGTGCGTCCACGATGGACTTCATGGAACAGGAAGCCGAGCGCGGGATCACCATCTCGTCGGCGGCGACCACGACCTTCTGGGAGCGTCATGAAGACACTGACTTCGTGCCCGACCAGTCGAAAAAGATGCGCTTCAACATCATCGACACCCCCGGCCACGTCGACTTCACCATTGAGGTCGAGCGTTCGCTGGCGGTTCTGGACGGCGCGATCGCGCTGCTGGACGCCAATGCCGGCGTCGAGCCGCAGACCGAGACCGTCTGGCGCCAGGCCGACCGCTACAAGGTTCCGCGTCTGGTGTTCGTCAACAAGATGGACAAGATCGGCGCCGACTTCTTCAAATGCGTCCAGATGATCAAGGACCGCACCGGCGGGACCCCGTGCCCGGTGGCTCTGCCCATCGGCGCCGAGGACAAGCTGGAAGGCATCGTCGATCTGGTCAAGATGGAAGAATGGGTCTGGCGCGGCGAGGATCTGGGCGCAAGCTGGATCCGTCAGCCGATCCGCGAAGAGCTTCAGGACCTGGCCGAGGAATGGCGCGGCAAGATGATCGAACTCGCCGTCGAACAGGACGACGAGGCGATGGAAGCCTATCTCGAAGGCAACGAGCCTGACGAGGACACCCTGCGCGCGCTGATCCGCAAGGGCACGCTGTCGCTGTCCTTCTTCCCGGTGCTGGCTGGTTCGTCGTTCAAGAACAAGGGTGTGCAGCCGCTTCTTAACGCGGTTGTGGACTATCTGCCCTCGCCTCTGGACGTGCCGGCCTATGTCGGCTTCGCCCCCGGTGACGAGACCGAGACCCGCAACATCGAGCGTCATGCCTCGGACGACGAGCCGTTCTCGGCGCTGGCGTTCAAGATCATGAACGACTCCTTCGTCGGTTCGCTGACCTTCACGCGCATCTATTCGGGCGCGCTGAAGAAGGGCGACCAGATGATGAACTCGACCAAGGGCAAGCGCGAGCGCGTCGGCCGGATGATGGTCATGCACGCCGTCAACCGCGAGGAAATCGACCAGGCACATGCCGGCGACATCATCGCGCTGGCGGGGCTGAAGGAAACCACCACGGGTGACACCCTGTGCGACCCGGCCAAGCCGGTGGTTCTGGAAACCATGTCCTTCCCCGAGCCGGTGATCGAGATTGCCGTCGAGCCGAAGTCCAAGGCCGATCAGGAAAAGATGGGCCTCGCCCTTCAGCGCCTGGCCGCCGAAGACCCGTCCTTCCGCGTCGAAACCGATCTGGAATCGGGCCAGACGATCATGAAGGGCATGGGCGAACTTCACCTCGACATCCTGGTCGACCGCATGAAGCGCGAGTTCAAGGTCGAGGCGAATATCGGTGCCCCGCAGGTCGCCTATCGCGAGACCATCTCGAACGAAGCCGAGATCGACTACACTCACAAGAAGCAGACCGGTGGTACGGGCCAGTTCGCCCGCGTCAAGCTGGTCATCACCCCGACCGAGCCGGGCGAAGGTTATTCGTTCGAAAGCAAGATCGTCGGTGGTTCGGTGCCCAAGGAATACATCCCGGGCGTCGAAAAGGGCATCAAGTCGGTGATGGACTCCGGTCCGCTGGCGGGCTTCCCGGTGATCGACTTCAAGGTCGCGCTGATCGACGGTGCGTTCCACGACGTCGACTCGTCGGTGCTGGCCTTTGAAATCGCGGCTCGTGCCGCGATGCGCGAAGGTCTGCGCAAGGCCGGGGCCAAGCTGCTGGAACCGATCATGAAGGTCGAGGTGGTGACGCCGGAAGAATACACCGGTTCGATCATCGGCGACCTGACCAGCCGTCGGGGCATGGTGCGGGGTCAGGACAGCCGCGGCAACGCGAACGTCATCGACGCCTTCGTGCCGCTGGCCAACATGTTCGGCTATATCAACAACCTGCGCTCGATGTCTTCGGGCCGCGCAGTGTTCACGATGCAGTTCGACCATTACGACGCCGTGCCGCAGAACATCTCGGACGAGATCCAGAAGAAATTTGCCTGACAAGGGCAGGGCGGGGGGTGACCCCCGCCACCAACGCAATCGATTATCAGGAGCTTGGCCCCTATGGCAAAAGCAAAGTTTGAACGGAACAAGCCGCACGTCAACATCGGCACGATTGGCCATGTCGACCACGGCAAGACGACGCTGACCGCTGCGATCACGAAGTATTTCGGTGATTTCAAGGCCTATGACGCGATCGACGGGGCGCCCGAGGAAAAGGCGCGCGGCATCACCATCTCGACCAGCCATGTCGAGTACGAGACCGAGAACCGCCACTACGCCCATGTCGACTGCCCCGGCCACGCCGACTACGTCAAGAACATGATCACCGGCGCGGCGCAGATGGACGGTGCGATCCTGGTCGTGAACGCCGCCGACGGTCCGATGCCGCAGACCCGCGAGCACATCCTGCTCGGCCGTCAGGTCGGCATCCCCTACATGGTCGTCTACCTCAACAAGGTCGACCAGGTGGATGACGAGGAACTGCTCGAACTGGTCGAGATGGAGGTCCGCGAGCTGCTGTCCTCGTACGACTACCCCGGCGACGACATCCCGATCATCAAGGGCTCGGCGCTGGCCGCCCTGGAAGGCCGCGACCCGGAAATCGGCGAGAATTCGATCCGCGAGCTGCTGAAGGCGGTGGATGAATACATCCCGACGCCCGAGCGCGCCGTCGACCTGCCCTTCCTGATGCCGATCGAGGACGTGTTCTCGATCTCGGGCCGAGGCACCGTGGTCACCGGCCGGGTCGAGCGTGGCGCGGTCAACGTGGGTGACGAGCTGGAAATCGTCGGCATCCGCCCGACGAAAAAGACCATCTGCACCGGCGTCGAGATGTTCCGCAAGCTGCTCGACCGCGGGGAAGCGGGCGACAACATCGGCGCGCTGCTGCGCGGCATCGACCGTGACGGCGTCGAGCGTGGCCAGGTGCTGTGCAAGCCCGGCTCGGTCAAGCCGCACACCAAGTTCGAAGCCGAGGCCTATATCCTGACCAAGGAAGAGGGCGGCCGCCACACCCCGTTCTTCGCCAACTACCGCCCGCAGTTCTACTTCCGCACCACGGACGTGACCGGCACGGTGATGCTGCCCGAGGGCACCGAAATGGTGATGCCGGGCGACAACCTGAAGTTCGAGGTCGAGCTGATCGCCCCGATCGCGATGGAAGAAAAGCTGCGCTTCGCCATCCGCGAAGGCGGCCGCACCGTCGGCGCCGGCGTCGTGGCGAAGATCATCGAGTGATCTGACAGCTATCGCGACATTGAAGGCCCGTCCCGCAGGGGGCGGGCCTTTTTCGTTGGCCTGACTCCAATGATAGCGCTACGTCTGGATGACCCGAGATGGCTTGCGGTGACGTCGGATGAGAAACTGTATCAAAGACCCCACTAAGGCAGTGCACGCCGCTGCAGATCGTCTGAGGCGGGCAATAGATGCGCACTTGGCTGGCGATGACAAAGACGCTGCCCGGCATTTTCGAGCAGCAGACAGTTTGTCGGTTTTCTTCTGGCTGAATCCGTGCTGGTTCGACGTGGAAAAGAACGTCGTAGAGATCGCGCCTGTCGGTGACAGCGTAGCCGTTCCCAAGGCTGATCGGGATCCGGACCGAACCATCTGTGCGCAGGTCAGGAGAGAGGTTCTGGGCAGGGATGGGTATCGCTGCCGTTACTGCAGCGTCCGAGTGATCCCGGCGCAGGTTCGCAAACGTGCGCACCTGCTATACCCGGTCGCTGTCCCGTGGGTCACGACTGATCTGCGTCGTCAACATGCAGGCTTCGCCGCTTTATGGCTGCAATACGACCACGTCGTTCCGCATAGTCACGGCGGACGATCGGATGCGGAGAATGTCGTGATCTCTTGTGGCCTTTGCAATTTCGGCAAGCACAACTACACGCTTCATCAGCTCGACCTGTCCGATCCGCGAGAACGCGCGCCGATGACAATCGAGTGGGACGGGCTGACACGGCTGCTTTCATAGCGAAGATCCTCTTGGACTTGACACTGGGGGACAATGACACGATAAGCCCCCATCGCCGCCGCTTCAGCCAACTCGCGCACGAATCGGTTGCACCTGACAGGGCCGCCCGCTATGGGGGCGGCCTTGCAGTTTTTTCACAAGGTCCGATGCTGGCGCCGCGTGGTGTGTCGTCAGCCTCTCGACTCGAACCCTCAACGACCGAGGGATGACGATGCAAAGTCAGAATATCCGCATTCGGCTGAAGGCGTTCGATTACCGCGTGCTGGACGCCAGCACCCAGGAAATCGTCAACACCGCCAAGCGCACCGGCGCGACCGTTCGCGGTCCGATTCCGCTGCCGAACAAGATTGAGAAATTCACCGTCCTGCGTGGTCCGCACATCGACAAGAAGTCGCGCGACCAGTGGGAGATCCGCACGCACAAGCGGCTTCTGGACATCGTGGACCCCACGCCCCAGACCGTGGACGCCCTGATGAAGCTTGACCTCGCCGCCGGCGTGGATGTCGAGATCAAGGTTTAAAGGGGAAGCGTCATGCGTACGGGTGTTATCGCCAAGAAGCTGGGCATGACCCGGCTGTTCATGGAAGACGGCCGCCAGGTTCCGGTGACCGTTCTTCATCTCGACAATCTGCAGGTCGTCGCGCAGCGCACCTCGGATCGTGACGGCTATGTCGCAGTTCAGCTGGGTGCGGGCGATGCCAAGGCCAAGCGCGTCACGGCCCCGGTTCGCGGCCATTTCGCCAAGGCCGGTGTCGCGCCGAAGCGCAAGATCGCCGAGTTCCGCGTCTCCGAGGACAACCTCGTCGAGGTCGGTGAAGAGATCGTCGCCGATCACTACTTTGCCGGTCAGTTCGTCGACGTCGCCGGCACCTCGATCGGCAAGGGCTTTGCGGGCGCGATGAAGCGTCACAACTTTGGCGGTCTGCGTGCCTCGCACGGCGTGTCGGTCAGCCACCGTTCGCACGGTTCGACCGGTCAGTGCCAGGACCCGGGCAAGGTGTTCAAGGGCAAGAAGATGGCCGGCCATATGGGCGCCGTCCGTGTCACCACCCAGAACCTTCAGGTCATCCGCACCGACAGCGAGCGCGGGCTGATCATGGTCAAGGGTTCGGTGCCCGGTTCGCGTGGCGGCTGGGTCACGATCAAGGACGCGGTCAAGAAGCAACTGCCTGAAAACCTGATTACCCCGGCTGCGACCCGTTCGAAGCTGAAGGAAGCTCAGCGCATGGCCGAAGAGGCTGCTGCCGCCGCCGCTGCCGAGGAAGAAGCCGCCCGTCAGGCTGCTCTGGAAGCCGAAGCCGCTGCCCAGGAAGCCGCGCTGCAGGAAGCCGAAGCCTCGATCGAGGCCGACAAGGCCGAGCAGGGCGACGCCGCGCCGGAAGGGGAGAACAAGGAATGAAACTCGACGTAATCAAGCTGGATTCCGGCAAGGCCGGGACGATCGAGCTGTCGGACGAGATCTTTGGCCTCGAGCCGCGCGGCGATCTGCTGCAGCGCGTGGTGCGCTGGCAGCGCGCCAAGGCGCAGCAGGGGACGCATTCGACGCTCGGCCGGTCCGAAGTGTCGTATTCGACCAAGAAGATCTATCGCCAGAAGGGCACCGGCGGCGCTCGCCACGGTGCGCGCAGTGCGCCGATCTTCCGCAAGGGCGGCATCTACAAGGGTCCGGTTCCGCGCAGCCACGCGTTCGACCTGCCCAAGAAGGTCCGCGCTTTGGGTCTGCGTCATGCGCTGTCGGCCAAGGCCACCGCGGGCGAGCTGTTCGTGATCGAGGATCTGAACCTCGCCGATGCCAAGACCGCAGCCGTCGCCAAGGCGGTCCGTGAGAATGGCTGGAAGCGGGTGCTGGTCATCGACGGCACCGAGGTGAACGAAGATTTCGCCCGCGCCGCGCGCAACCTCGAAGGCGTCGACGTGCTGCCGTCGATGGGTGCGAATGTCTATGACATCCTCAAGCGTGACACGCTGGTGATCACGCGCGCGGGTGTCGAAGCTCTGGAGGCTCGCCTGAAATGAGCGCGAAAGCTGAACATTACGACGTGATCCGCAAGCCGGTCATCACAGAAAAGGCCACCATGGCCGGCGAGAGCAATGCTTTCGTGTTCGAAGTCGCCATCGACTCGAACAAGCCGCAGATCAAGGATGCGGTGGAAAGCCTGTTCGGCGTCAAGGTCAAGGCGGTCAACACCACCGTGACCAAAGGCAAGGTCAAGCGTTTCCGGGGCCGTCCGGGTGTCCGCAAGGACGTCAAGAAGGCCTATGTGACGCTGGAAGAAGGCAACTCGATCGACATGACCAGCGGTCTGTGATCGAGACGGAAAGACAGCGGCCTCCGCCGGCGCGGGGGCCGCAGACGCATCTGACTCAACAAAGCAACGGAAGACAGAAAGATGGCACTCAAGTCGTATAAACCGACGACGCCTGGCCAGCGCGGGCTGGTTCTGATCGACCGTTCGGAGCTTTGGAAAGGTCGTCCGGTCAAGTCCCTCACCGAGGGTCTGACCAAGAAGGGCGGCCGGAACAACACCGGACGGATCACCATGCGCCGCAAGGGCGGCGGCGCAAAGCGCCTGTATCGCATCGTCGATTTCAAGCGCAACAAGTTTGATGTCGCAGGCACCGTCGAGCGGATCGAATACGATCCCAACCGCACGGCCTTCATCGCGCTGGTGCAGTATGAGGACGGCGAGCGCGCCTATATCCTGGCGCCGCAGCGTCTGGGCATCGGCGACCGCGTCCTGTCGGGCGCCAAGGTCGACGTCAAGCCGGGCAACGCGATGCCGTTCGCGGGGATGCCGATCGGCACGATCGTCCACAATGTCGAGCTGAAGCCCGGCAAGGGTGGCCAGATCGCGCGTTCGGCCGGCACCTATGCCCAGTTCGTCGGGCGCGACGGGGGCTATGCCCAGATCCGTCTGTCCTCGGGCGAGCTGCGTCTGGTCCGGCAGGAATGCATGGCGACCATCGGCGCGGTGTCGAACGCCGACCACTCGAACCAGGATTTCGGCAAGGCTGGCCGCAACCGTCACAAGGGCATCCGTCCCAGCGTGCGCGGTGTCGCCATGAACCCGATCGACCACCCGCATGGTGGTGGTGAGGGCCGCACCTCGGGTGGCCGGACGCCGGTGACGCCCTGGGGCAAGGACACCAAGGGCCGGAAGACCCGCTCGAACAAGTCGACCGACAAGTATATCCTGCGGTCGCGTCACGTGAAGAAGGGGCGTTAATCCATGGCACGTTCTGTTTGGAAGGGCCCGTTCGTCGACGCCTATGTTCTGAAGAAGGCCGAGAAGGCCCGCGAAGCCGGCAAGTCCGACGTGATCAAGATCTGGTCGCGCCGCTCGACGATCCTGCCCCAATTCGTCGGTCTGACCTTCGGCGTCTATAACGGCAAGAAACACATCCCGGTCAACGTGACCGAAGAGATGATCGGCCAGAAATTCGGTGAATACTCGCCGACGCGGACCTATTACGGTCACGCCGCCGACAAGAAAGCGAAGAGGAAGTAATCGTCATGGGTAAGGAAAAGAATCCGCGCCGCGTGGCGGATAACGAAGCGATGGCCAAGACCACGATGCTTCGCACCTCGCCGCAGAAGCTGAACCTTGTCGCCGGTCTGATCCGCGGCAAGAAGGTCGAAACCGCGCTGTCCGACCTGACCTTCTCGAAGCGCCGCATCGCTGGCGACGTCAAGAAGTGCCTGCAGTCGGCCATCGCGAACGCCGAGAACAACCACAACCTGGACGTCGACAACCTGATCGTTGCCGAAGCCTGGGTGGGCAAGAACATGGTGCTCAAGCGCGGCCGTCCGCGGGCGCGTGGTCGTTACGGCCGCATCCTGAAGCCGTTCTCGGAAATCACCATCAAGCTGCGCGAGGTCGATCCGGCCGCCGCTGCGGCTGCTGCGGAAGCCAAGAAAGCTGCCCGCAAGCCGGCCACGGCCGCCACCGCAGAGGAGCAAGCGTAATGGGTCAGAAGGTCAACCCCGTCGGGATGCGCCTGCAGGTCAACCGGACCTGGGACAGCCGCTGGTACGCCGATGACAAGGAATACGGCAATCTGCTGCTGGAAGACTTGAAGATTCGCGACTTCGTCAAGTCCGAGGCCAAGCAGGCCGGCATCAGCCGCGTCATCATCGAGCGTCCGCACCGCAAGTGCCGCGTGACCATCCATGCCGCTCGGCCGGGTGTCATCATCGGCAAGAAGGGCGCCGATATCGAGGTTCTGCGCAAGAAGCTGGCGCAGTTCACCGATAGCGAGCTGCACCTGAACATCGTCGAGGTGCGCAAGCCCGAGCTGGACGCGGCCCTGGTCGCGGAAAGCATCGCGCAGCAGCTCGAGCGTCGCGTCTCGTTCCGTCGCGCCATGAAGCGTGCGGTTCAGAACGCCATGCGGATGGGTGCGCTGGGGATCCGTGTCAACGTCGCGGGCCGCCTTGGCGGTGCCGAGATCGCACGGACCGAGTGGTACCGCGAGGGCCGCGTTCCGCTGCACACGCTGCGTGCCGATATCGACTATGCCCTGGGCGAGGCGATGACCCCTTACGGGATCATCGGCATCAAGGTGTGGATCTTCAAGGGCGAGATCATGGAACATGATCCGCAGGCCCACGACCGCCGCGCGGCCGAAGCGCAGGACGGACCTGCGCCTCGTGGCCCGCGCCGCGACCGCGACGCCCGGTAAGGAGTAGACAACAATGCTGCAACCGAAACGGACAAAGTTCCGCAAACAGCACAAGGGCCGCATCCACGGCGAAGCCAAGGGCGGTTACGAGCTGAACTTCGGGTCTTTCGCGCTGAAGGCCACCGAGCCCGAGCGTGTCACCGCCCGCCAGATCGAGGCGGCCCGCCGCGCGATCACCCGTCACATGAAGCGTCAGGGCCGGGTCTGGATCCGGATCTTCCCGGACGTCCCGGTTTCGTCGAAGCCGACCGAAGTGCGGATGGGTAAGGGCAA
Source organism: Paracoccus jeotgali (assembly GCF_002865605.1). NCBI lineage: Bacteria > Pseudomonadati > Pseudomonadota > Alphaproteobacteria > Rhodobacterales > Paracoccaceae > Paracoccus > Paracoccus jeotgali. The sequence continues at coordinate 1,663,876 of NZ_CP025583.1, read as the reverse complement.
GGGCTCGGTCGATTTCTGGGCCGCCCGCGTCCATCCCGGCCGCGTGATGTTCGAGATCGACGGCGTGTCGGACTCCATCGCCCGCGAGGCGCTGCGCCTCGGCGCGATGAAGCTGCCGGTCATGACCCGCATCGTCGAGCGCACCGACTGGTAAGCGCGCCTGACGGACAAGATGGAAGCCCGCCCCTCACCGGGCGGGGTTTTGCGTTGTCGCGTCTGTGACGTGGGCCGCGCGCAAAACTTCGTGATCGCGCTGGCCGGATTTTGCCTGTTCGCCGGAAAAATCGTAGCATTGGCGCGTCAACAAACTGAAAGCGAGAATGCCATGAAGACAAGCTTCTATAGTGCGGTCGCTGTGACGATGCTGGGCGCGGCACCCGCCCTGGCCGGCGGCCTGACCGCCCCGGTCGCCGAGCCGGTGGTGGTCGAGCCGGTGGTGATGGCCACCAGCGTCGGCCCGAACTGGACCGGCGGCTATCTGGGCGCGCAGATCGGTTACGGCGACATCGGCACCTCGCTGAAGGGGGTCGAGGGCGACGGCGCCATCGGGGGTCTGATCGCGGGCTATGACTATGATCTGGGCAACTGGGTCATCGGCGCCGGGCTGGACTATGACTGGACCGGGATCGAGCTGGAGCCGGCCGCGGTCGAGGTCGAAGAGGTGATGCGCGTCAAGCTGCGCGGCGGCTACAAGATCGGCAACGGTCTGGCCTATCTTTCCGGCGGCTATGCCAAGGCCAAGACCGATGTGCTGGGCAATGACGACGGCTATTTCGTCGGCGCCGGTTACGAGCACAGGCTGAGCGACCGCTTCAGCCTGGGCGGCGAGGTGCTGTATCACAAGTTCGACGACTTCAACGACAGCGGCATCGACGTCGATGCGACGACGATCCAGATGCGGGCGGCCTTCCGCTTCTGATCCGGGCGGCGGGGCAGGGTGCTGCCCAGCGGACCCCTGACGACCGCCGGCGGCGTCCGCGTCGCCGGTTTCGGCGCTTCGGCAAAAGTTTTGCTTGCGCTTCCCGTCCCGCTTGCCTATAGGGACGCAACCTGCGCGTCCGTCATGCGGATGTCGCGGGTTTATCATTTACTCCACCGGGTATCAGGTCACCTCTCCAGGGCCTGCTGGTGATGTTGGAAAGGACGACGCGCATGACCGCGCAGGAACTGAAATCGAAGACGCCTGACGAGCTGAAGGATCAACTCGTCGCGCTGAAGAAGGAAGCGTTCAACCTGCGCTTCCAGCAGGCCACCGGCCAGCTTGAGAACACGGCCCGCATGCGGACCGTGCGCCGCGAGGTTGCCCGCGTGAAGACCATTCTGAACCAGAAAGCGGCAGACGCCGCCGCGTCGAACTGAGGAGGCTGACTTATGCCCAAACGCATCCTGCAAGGCACCGTCACCTCGGACAAGAACGACCAGACCGTCACGGTCCTGGTCGAGCGTCGCTTCAAGCACCCGCTGCTGCAGAAGACGGTTCGGATCTCGAAGAAATTCCGTGCGCATGACGCGGAGAACAGTTTCAAGGTCGGTGACAAGGTTCGCATCATGGAATGCGCGCCGGTCTCGAAAACCAAGCGCTGGACCGTCCTGGCGGACGAACAGGCCACAGCCTGAACCAGCATTCATACGAAACCCTGGGGCGGCATGCATCGCCGTCCCCAAAGGTCGGGAGTAAACCATGATCCAGATGCAAACCAATCTGGATGTTGCTGACAACTCTGGCGCTCGCCGGGTGCAGTGCATCAAGGTTCTGGGTGGCTCGCACCGGCGTTATGCGTCGGTGGGCGACATCATTGTCGTTTCCGTCAAGGAAGCCATCCCGCGCGGTCGCGTGAAGAAAGGTGACGTCCGCAAGGCCGTCGTCGTCCGCACCGCCAAGGAAGTGAAGCGCGAGGACGGAACCTCGATCCGCTTCGACCGCAACGCCGCCGTCATCCTGAACAACCAGGGCGAGCCGATCGGCACCCGGATCTTCGGGCCGGTCGTGCGCGAGCTGCGTGCCAAGAACTTCATGAAGATCATCTCGCTCGCTCCGGAGGTGTTGTGATGGCTGCCAAGCTGAAAAAGGGCGACAAGGTCGTCGTGCTGGCCGGCAAGGACAAGGGCAAGCAGGGTGAGATCACCCGCGTCATGCCGCAGGACAACAAGGCCATCGTGGACGGCGTGAACATCGCGCTGCGTCACACCCGCCAGTCGCAGACCAGCCAGGGCGGCCGGGTGCCGAAGGCAATGCCGATCGACCTGTCGAATCTGGCGCTGATGGACAAGAACGGCAAGGCGACCCGCGTCGGTTTCCGCATGGAAGGCGACCAGAAGGTTCGTTTTGCCAAGACCACGGGAGACGTGATCTGATGCTGGACCAAGCCAATTACACCCCGCGTCTGAAGGCCGAGTACAAGGACCGGATCCGTGCCGCCTTGAAGGAAGAATATTCCTACAAGAACGACATGCAGATCCCGCGTCTTGAAAAGATCGTGCTGAACATGGGCATCGGCGAAGCCGTCAAGGACACCAAGAAGGTCAAGCAGGGCGCAGAAGAACTGTCGCTGATCGCTGGCCAGAAGGCCGTCATCACCAAGGCCAAGAAGTCGATCGCCGGCTTCCGTCTGCGTGAGGAAATGCCGCTGGGTGCCAAGGTGACGCTGCGTGGCGACCGGATGTACGAGTTCCTCGACCGTCTGATCAACATCGCGCTGCCCCGCGTCCGCGACTTCCGCGGCGTCAAGGGCACCTCGTTCGACGGCCGCGGCAACTATGCCATGGGCCTGAAAGAGCACATCGTGTTCCCGGAGATCAACTTCGACAAGGTCGACGAAGTTCTGGGGATGGACATCATCATCTGCACCACCGCACAGACCGATGCGGAAGCGAAGTCGCTGTTGAAGGAATTCAACATGCCGTTCAACAGCTGATCGCGAGGGGATAGAAGATATGGCAAAGAAATCCATGGTCGAGCGCGAGAAGAAGCGCGAGCGTCTGGTTCAGAAATATGCCGCCAAGCGGGCCGAGCTGAACGAGATCATCCACGATCAAGAACGTCCGATGGAAGAGCGGTTCAAGGCCACGCTGAAGCTGGCCGATCTGCCGCGCAACTCGTCGGCCACGCGCCTGCACAACCGGTGCCAACTGACCGGCCGTCCGCATGCGTATTACCGCAAACTGAAACTCAGCCGGATCATGCTGCGCGAGCTCGGCTCGCAAGGTCAGATTCCGGGCCTGGTGAAATCGAGCTGGTAAGGGGACGAAGATGAACATGAACGATCCTCTCGGCGATATGCTGACCCGCATCCGCAACGCGCAGCTGCGCGGCAAGTCGACGGTCCGCACGCCTGCCAGCAAGCTTCGCGCCTGGGTTCTGGATGTGCTGAAGGCCGAGGGCTATATCCGCGGCTATGAAGAAGTCACCACCGACACCGGCCACACCGAGCTGTCGATCGAGCTGAAATACTATGAAGGTCAGCCGGTCATCCGCGAGTTGTCCCGCGTGTCCAAGCCCGGTCGCCGCGTCTATGCCGGTGCCACCCAGCTCCCGCAGGTCCGTCAGGGCCTTGGGGTTTCCATCGTCTCGACGCCGAAAGGCGTGATGTCGGATGCAGCCGCTCGCAACGCCAATGTCGGCGGCGAAGTGCTCTGCACCGTATTCTAAGGAGGGCAGGATGTCTCGTATTGGTAAAAGACCGGTCGAACTGCCCAAGGGCGTGACGGCCGAGATCAAGGGCCAGACCATCGAGGTGAAGGGGCCGAAGGGCACCCGTAGCTTCACCGCCACCGATGATGTCGAGCTGAAGGTCGAAGACGGTTCCGTGTCGGTTCTGCCGCGCGGCCTGTCCAAGCGTGCGCGCCAGCAGTGGGGGATGACCCGCTCGATGGTGTCGAACCTGGTGACCGGCGTCGCCGACGGCTTCAAGAAAGAGCTCGAGATCCAGGGCGTCGGCTATCGCGCGCAGATGCAGGGCAAGACGCTCAAGCTGGCGCTCGGCTATTCGCATGACGTGAACTTTGAAACGCCCGAGGGCGTGACGATCACGGCGCCGAAGCAGACCGAAATCATTGTGGAAGGCATCGACCAGCAGCTTGTCGGGCAGGTCGCCGCGAACATCCGCGAGTGGAAGCGCCCCGAGCCCTACAAGGGCAAGGGCATCCGCTACAAGGGTGAGTTCGTCTTCCGCAAGGAAGGCAAAAAGAAGTAAGGAACGCAGATATGGCACTGACAAAAAGGGAACTGTTCCTCAAGCGCCGTCTGCGCAACCGGAACAAACTGCACGCGATGTCCTCGGGCCGTCCGCGTCTGTCGGTTCACCGTTCGAACAAGAACATTTCGGTTCAGGTGATCGACGACCTGCAGGGCGTGACCCTGGCGGCGGCATCCACGCTCGAGAAGGATCTTGGCGTGGTGGGCAAGAACAACGTCGAGGCCGCCGCCAAGATCGGCGCCGCGATTGCCGAGCGGGCCAGGAAGGCCGGGGTCGAGGACGTCGTCTTCGACCGTGGCGGCTTCCTGTTCCACGGCAAGGTCAAGGCGCTGGCCGATGCGGCCCGCGAAGGCGGCCTGAAGTTCTGACGAAAATGCGGATGGCGCCGGGTCTTGCCCGCGCGCCATCCCGATGATCGGGGGGCAGGGGGCTGTCGCGCCTTGCCCACTTCGATTGGATCATTCGGCGCGCTGCGCCACCATGGAAAGGATGCCTGAATGGCAGAACGTGATAACCGCCGGGGTCGCCGCGACGACCGTGATGAGAACCCGGAATTTCAGGATCGTCTGGTCGCGATCAACCGCGTCTCGAAAACCGTCAAGGGTGGCAAGCGCTTCGGCTTTGCGGCCCTGGTGGTGGTCGGCGATCAGCGCGGCCGCGTCGGTTTCGGCAAGGGCAAGGCCAAGGAAGTGCCCGAGGCGATCCGCAAGGCGACCGAGCAGGCCAAGCGCCAGATGGTCCGCGTCCCGCTGCGCGACGGCCGCACCCTGCATCATGACGCCGAAGGCCGCCACGGCGCCGGTCGCGTCGTGATGCGCACCGCCGTTCCCGGCACCGGCATCATCGCCGGCGGTCCGATGCGCGCCGTGTTCGAGATGCTGGGCGTTCAGGACGTCGTGGCGAAATCGCTGGGCTCGCAGAACCCCTACAACATGATCCGCGCCACGCTGGACGCGCTGAAAAGCGGCGCCTCGCCCCGCTCGGTCGCGCAGCGTCGCGGCAAGAAGGTCGCCGACATCCTGCCCCCGCAGGAGAAAGCGCCCGAAGCCACGGTCGGCACCGACGCCACCGTGACCTCGGCCGAGGCGTAAGGAGAGCACATCATGGCAAAAACCATCGTCGTGAAGCAGATCGGCTCGCCGATCCGCCGCCCCGCCATCCAGCGTGAGACGCTGAAGGGTCTGGGCCTGAACAAGATGAACCGCACGCGCGAGCTGGAAGACACCCCGGCCGTCCGTGGCATGGTCGCCAAGATCCCGCATCTGGCCGTCATCATCGAGGAAAAGGGCTGAGCCGCAGGCTTGACCCCGCAGATCACGCCCCGGCCTGTCCGGGGCGTTTTCGTTTCGCGGCCACCGCCCGGCGCTTGACCGGCGAGCCGCGATGGACTAGGAACCCCCGGCAGCCGTAAGGGCTGCCTTCACGATCAGCATATGCCGTGTCCGCCCTTTCGCTTCGTGGGGCGCTTCCGGCCAAGGAGAAGCACAATGAAACTGAATGAAATCCGCGACAATGAAGGCGCGAACCGCAAGAAGAAGCGCGTTGCGCGCGGTCCCGGTTCGGGCAAGGGCAAGACCGCCGGTCGCGGCATCAAGGGTCAGACCTCGCGGTCCGGCGTGGCGCTGAACGGCTATGAAGGCGGCCAGATGCCGCTGTATCGCCGCCTGCCCAAGCGCGGCTTCACCGCCCCCAACGCCAAGAAGTTCGCCGTCGTCAATCTGGGCCAGATGCAGGCCTTCATCGACGCGGGCAAGCTGGATGCCGGCAGCCCGGTGACCGAGGACGCACTGGTCGCCTCGGGTCTGGTGCGGCGCAAGCTGGACGGCGTGCGGGTGCTGGCCAAGGGCGAGCTGACCTCGAAGCTGGAGCTGACCGTGGCCGGCGCGTCGAAATCGGCGGTCGAGGCCATCGAGAAGGCCGGCGGCAAGATCACCCTGACCGCGCCTGTTCGCGAAGACGCCGCGGCCGAGTGATTGTGCTTGTGAGGGGGCGCGCGTCCCCTTACATACGGCACCGAGTTTCCTAAGCGCCGCGGGATCTCAGCGAGGTCCGGCGGCGCTGTCATGAACAGACCCGATACTGGGGGCAGAAATGGCGTCAGCCGCAGAACAGATGGCCGCGAACCTCTCTTGGGGGGCGTTCGGCAAGGCCACGGAACTTCGTCAGCGAATCTGGTTCACCCTTGGCTTGCTGATCATCTATCGCCTTGGCACCTATATCCCGGTGCCGGGCATCGACGGCGTTGCGCTGCGCAACTTCATGGCCGATGCGCAGGCCGGGATCGGCGGCATCCTGTCGATGTTCACCGGCGGCGCGCTTGGCCGGATGGGCGTTTTTGCCCTTGGCATCATGCCCTATATCTCGGCCTCGATCATCGTGCAGCTGCTGGCCTCGATGGTGCCGGCGCTCGAGCAGTTGAAGAAAGAGGGCGAGCAGGGCCGCAAGAAGATCAACCAGTATACGCGCTATGGCACCGTGCTGCTGGCGCTGTTCCAGGCCTTCGGTCTGGCCAAATCGCTGGAAGCGGGCGGGCTGGCGAACGAGCCGGGCCTGTTCTTCGAGGCGTCGGTCGTCATCACGCTGGTCGGCGGGACCATGTTCCTGATGTGGCTGGGCGAGCAGATCACCGCGCGCGGCATCGGCAACGGCATCAGCCTGATCATCTTTGTTGGCATCATCGCCGAGATTCCCGGCGCGCTGGCGCAGTTCTTCAGCCAGGGGCGGTCGGGCGCGGTCTCGACCCCGGTGGTCATCGGCGTGATCGTCATGGTCATCGCGGTGATCGCCTTTGTCGTCTTCATGGAACGCGCGCTGCGCAAGATCCATATCCAGTATCCGCGCCGTCAGGTCGGGATGAAGGTGTATGACGGGCAGAGCAGCCACCTGCCGATCAAGGTCAACCCGTCGGGCGTCATTCCCGCCATCTTCGCAAGCTCGCTGCTGCTGCTGCCGGTCACCATCTCGACCTTTTCCGGCAACCAGACCGGGCCGGTGATGTCGCGCGTGCTGGCCTATTTCGGGCCGGGGCAGCCGCTGTATCTGCTGTTCTTCGCGCTGATGATCGTCTTCTTCGCGTATTTCTATACCCAGAACGTCGCGTTCAAATCCGACGACGTGGCCGAGAACCTGAAGAACCAGGGCGGCTTCATTCCGGGTATCCGGCCCGGCAAACGGACCGAGGAATATCTCGATTACGTCGTGAACCGGGTGCTGGTGCTGGGGTCCGGCTATCTGGCGGCGGTCTGCCTGCTGCCCGAGGTGATCCGCAGCCAGCTGGCCGTGCCCTTCTATTTCGGCGGCACATCGGTTCTGATCGTGGTGTCGGTGGTGATGGACACCATCAACCAGGTACAAAGCCACTTGCTTGCCCATCAATATGAGGGCCTGATCGAAAAGTCGCAGCTTCGCGGCAAGCGCAAACCGGGAACCGCCCGGCCACGAAAGGCCCCGGCGCGCCGCTAGGGCGCGGCCGGTCGGGCTGAAAACGGACGAGGGATCAACATGACCGTGAACATCATTCTTCTGGGACCGCCCGGCGCCGGCAAGGGCACGCAGGCCCGCCGGCTGGTCGAAGAGCGTGGGCTGGTGCAGCTCTCCACCGGCGACATGCTGCGCGAGGCGCGCAGCTCGGGCACCGAGATGGGCAAGGTCGTGGCCGAGGTCATGGACAAGGGCCAGCTGGTCACGGACGAGATCGTGATCGGGCTGATCCGCGAAAAGCTGGAAAGCGTGGACGCGCCCGGCTTTATCTTCGACGGGTTTCCGCGGACGCTGGCGCAGGCCGATGCGCTTGGCACGCTGCTGAACGGGCTGGGGCAGGCGGTCGATGCGGTGATCGAGATGCGGGTCGATGACGACGCGCTCGTCGACCGGATCTCGGGGCGCTATACCTGCGGCAATTGCGGCGAGGTCTATCACGACACCACCCGGCCGACCAAGACCGAGGGCGTCTGCGATGTCTGCGGCTCGACCGATCTGCGCCGCCGCGCCGATGACAATGCCGAGAGCCTCAAGATCCGGCTGCTGGAATATTACAAGAAGACCTCGCCGCTGATCGGCTACTATTATCGCGGCGGCAGCCTGAACACGATCGACGGCATGGCCGAGGTCACGCAGGTCGCCTCCGAGATCGCGCAGGTGATGGACAGCATCCCGCGCAACTCGGTGCAGGGCTGACCGATCGGGCGCCGCCTGTTGACAAGCGGGCGGATAGCCTTTAGTTGACGGCATCCCGCAAGGGGAATCACCACTCCGGTGAATTGGCTGGGGCCCGAAATCGAATTTCGGGCCTTTGGTTGTGAAAAAAGGTTCCGGTGCTACGGAACCGCAACTTGGAAAAGGAAAACGCGTGGCTCGTATCGCTGGCGTCAACATCCCGACGGGAAAGCCCGTCCCCATCGCTCTGACCTATATTCACGGCATCGGTAACCACTTCGCCAGCGAGATCGTCGCTGCCGTGGGGATCGAGCCGGGCCGTCGCGTCAATGACCTGTCGGATGCCGAAATCCTGCAGATCCGCGAATATATCGACGCAAACCTGACCGTCGAAGGCGACCTGCGCCGCGACACCCAGATGAACATCAAGCGGATGATGGATCTGGGGTCCTATCGCGGTCTGCGCCACCGCCGTGGCCTGCCTGTGCGCGGTCAGCGCACCCACACCAATGCCCGCACCCGCAAGGGCCCGGCGAAGCCGATCGCCGGCAAGAAGAAATAAGGAGGCAGGCAGATGGCACGTGACAAGGTGCGCACCAAGCGCAAGGAACGCAAGAACATCGCGACGGGCGTCGCGCATGTGAACAGCTCGTTCAACAACACCAAGATCCTGATCTCTGACGTCCAGGGCAACGCGATCTCGTGGTCGTCGGCTGGCACGATGGGTTTCAAGGGGTCGCGGAAATCGACCCCCTACGCCGCCCAGATGGCTGCCGAGGATGCGGGCAAGAAAGCCCAGGAACACGGCGTCCGCACGCTGGAAGTCGAAGTCCAGGGCCCCGGCTCGGGCCGCGAATCGGCGCTGCGTGCGCTGGCGGCCGTCGGCTTCAACATCACCGCGATCCGCGACGTGACCCCGATCGCCCATAATGGCTGCCGTCCGCCGAAGCGCCGCCGCGTCTGATCGGACCTGACACACCTGCCTGCGTCCCGCGACCGGGGCGCAGGCGGGGTTTTTCGCATTTCACCTCGGGCGTTCCCTCTGCTGGTCATGGCGTCGGAACAGGTATGGAGGCAAACGCATGATCCACAAGAACTGGGCTGAACTGATCAAGCCCGCACAACTGGCGATCAAGACCGGCTCGGACGCGACGCGCACCGCGACCGTCACCGCCGAACCGCTCGAGCGGGGCTTCGGCCTGACGCTCGGCAACGCGCTGCGCCGGGTTCTGCTGTCCTCGCTGCAGGGCGCCGCGATCACCAGCGTTCAGATCGACAACGTGCTGCACGAGTTCTCGTCGGTGCCGGGCGTCCGCGAGGATGTGACCGACATCGTGCTGAACCTCAAGGGCGTCACGCTGAAGATGGACGTCGAGGGCACCAAACGCCTAACCCTGAAAAAGCAGGGGCCGGGCGAAGTCAAGGCCGGCGACATCCAGGAAACCGCCGGGATCACCATCCTGAACCGCGACCACGTCATCTGCAACCTCGATGACGGCGCGGAACTGCAGGTCGAACTTAGCGTTACTACCGGCAAGGGGTATGTGGCTGCGGACAAGAACCGCCCCGACGATGCCCCCATCGGTCTGATCCCGATCGACGCGATCTTTTCGCCGGTCAAGCGGGTCAGCTATGAAGTCACCCCGACCCGCGAAGGTCAGGTGCTGGATTACGACAAGCTGACGATGAAGGTCGAAACCGACGGCTCGCTGACGCCGGAAGACGCCGTGGCCTATGCCGCGCGCATTCTTCAGGACCAGCTGTCGGTGTTCGTGAACTTCGACGAGCCGGAAGCGGCGCGTGCGCAGGACAGCGATGACGGTCTTGAAATGGACCCGCGCCTGCTGAAGAAGGTTGACGAGTTGGAACTGTCGGTGCGTTCCGCCAACTGCCTCAAGAACGACAACATCGTCT